>JAZORB010000146.1:0-6692 GCA_045656385.1 Eubacteriales bacterium
GGTCGCTCTGCTTGCCGCGTGCCTCGCGATTCTCGGCGCGGCGATACCGCTTGCGAGCAGACTTGTGGGGCTCATCCCCGGAATTTTCAATCCCTCGGGCACCGCGAACGAATCGAATGTTCTTGAAACGAACGAACCGCCCGAAAACAATGATCTCCCCGAGGAATATTTTACGGCAGGAGATGGATTTTTGTCCTATCCCTCATACTTCCTCGGCGTTGAATATGATGGATGCTGGATCCACAAATCAGGATCCGTCAAGGTTTTATCGGGAAAAATATACGATTTTTCCGAATATCTTTATAAGTACGACCCCGTGGCAAAAGTAAGCACAAGTATTTGCATCAAGCAGTCCTGCAAGCACACGGACGAGGGCTGTCCCGTTTTCATACCCGTAGGGTGGGCTATTGACTCTGTTTCGGTTTTTGATGATTGGTGTCTGTACCAATTATCGCACCATAATTCCCAAATGCAGGTTATTGCGGAAGATTCAAAGGTATGCCTTTACAATATGAAGACGGGCGAAGCAAGAGTGATCGCGGAGAAAACCGAAAGAGGTGACTATCCCAAAAATGTATTAGCGCTGGATTCCAAGGTATATGTGCATATTTTCAACAAACGTGAAAAGCTTGCTTATGTATCCTGCTACGATCCCGCCACGGGCAAAACCGAAAAAATGTTTGAAATCCCTACGAAGATGTATCTTGTCGGCATGACCAACAAACGCTTCTTCTTCAGCGAAGATCCGTTCATTGAGATACATTATGATTCCGAGATCTGGTGCTGCGACTATTCGGGCGAGAATTACAGAAAGATGGCGAACTTCAATTTTGTTCCTATGTTTGTCTGCGGAACCCTTGCATACGGCGCCGGCGAAAACAACACCGTGCGTGCTTATGATCTCGCGACAGATTCGGCATCAACGATCAATTTCGGCAGTATCCAGTACGTTTATCTGGATTCGGGAGAGTTCGGATTCACTACGACTTCCCGCATTGAGGAGTTCAAGGAATACCAAAAGGACCCCGATGCCTATATCGCGAAGAATTATCCGGGCGTGACCGATCCCGAAAAGATCTCGAAGCTGAAATCCGAAACCGAAATCAAGCTGAATTGCAAGGTGGAGATGCAATTCTACCTCACCGATGCGCGCGGCGAAAACCAAACACTTGTTTTCGAAGGAGAAAACATCGACTTTATTCCCTACCGCCGTGTGGGTGACTATATCATCGGCCATTTGAGAAAGGCTTCAAAATACGAGATGCGTATCCTCGACAGCGGCTTTGCCGCCCTCAACCTCAAAACCGGAGAGTTCGAAATGATCCCTGCAGTCAAATTCGAATAAGCCCAACGCGGCGAATATCGGGCATTTACCGATATTCGCCGCATTTTTTGATTCTATTGGGTGGAAAAGATAGGAGAATATAGCACGAATTGTGCGCTTGCCGTTCGTAAAGTACAGACTCCGCCACCCCTCATCCGTCGACCCCAAGGGTCCACACCTTCTCCCAAGATCCGGGAGAAGGCTGAGAAGTTTGGCTGTCAATCTTCGCTTTTCAGCGAATACAGTTCATTACAATAATTTTGTTTGGGCAAAGAGGAATATTTTATTTGAATAATTACGCACTCGCATTGGAGTTCCCGCAAAATTATTTCAATAAAATATTCCTATTTGATATGCAAAATTATTCAGATATGCATCATTCGCTGAAAATCGAAATTAGCGCACTAACCATTTGCCTTCTCCCGGATCTTGGGAGAAGGTGGCTCGCTTGCGAGACGGATGAGGGGTGGCGCCGTCTGTACAGCACATTATCAAGAAATACGAATTAGATTATAAACACTCTATCGCTGCCCTCAAACCTCTCGCAATTTCGGAAAGTTCCATACTCGGCACGCCCTCACGTGCTTGCTCGGGCAGGAAGGGGACGTGGATGAAGCCGATTTTGATGTCGGTTTCATTAAATTGACACAAAAGCGAATAGAGCAGGTCGTTGCAGACGAATGCTCCCGCGCTGAAGGAGAGCGAGGCGGGCAAGCCCTCCGCTTTGATCGCTTCGACCATCTCGCGGACGGGGAGAGTCGAGAAGATTCCGTCGGGCGCGCCGACTCGGACGGGCTCGTTTTGCGGTTGCGCGCCCGCGTTGTCCGCGATGGATGCTTCGCGCAGGTTGATGCCGATCACCTCGGGTGTGATCCCGCGACGTCCTCCCGCCTGACCGACGCAGATAACGGCATCGGGGCGGATCTCTTCGATTTTCGCGGTCATAATTTCCGCCGCGCGTCCGAAAACGGTGGGGAGCTCGATTTTCGTCAGTTCATATTCGCCTATGATGTCGGGCAGAAGCTTTACCGCCTCGTAAGAGGGATTTATCTTCTCGCCGCCGAAGGGGTCGAAGCCGCTGATGAGTATTTTTTTCATTTCTTCCTCCTGTAATCGCTGGGCGATATGCCGTATTTTTCCTTGAAAGCCGCGGTGAATCTGCTTGCGCTGTCAAATCCGACGGCGCGCGCGACGTCGCTGATGCTCGCGCCTCCCTCGCGCAGCAGCATTTCTGCGCGCTCCATGCGGTGCTCCTTGGTGTGCGCCGCGATCGAGGAGCCGTATTCATCCTTGAAAGCCTTTTTGAGCGTTGTCGGGTTGATGTGGAATTGCCGCGAAAGCTCCTCGATGGTCACGCGCTCGGAAATGTGCTCGAGCAGATAGTCGTGCACCTTGCGGACGGTCTCGGCACTCGTTGCCCCGCCCTCGCTTTCGGGACAGGCGACCTCCATGATGCTCTCAACGGCGGTGTGCATCGCAAGCCCAACCGCGCTGTCGGCGATGCGGTAATAGACCTCCTTGCCCTCGCGGCGCGAGTCGATCAGTCCGCATTCGCGCAAAACGCGCAGGTGATGCGCCACCGCGGGACCCGAAATGCCCAGCCTTTCGGAGAGCCCGACGCCGCATTCCTCGCTGTGGCAAAGAAGCCAGAATATTTTTATACGCGTTCCGTCGCCGAGCATTTTGAAAAACTCGGCGGCGGATTCAAAATTTTCGTTGTCGATAAGTGTGTGGAGATGTGTCATTACGTTCTCCTTTTTGGAAACATTATTTGCCTTTTTGGTCGCAAAAAGCAGAAAAACATTGATTTTTCGTGCTATAAACAGTATAATACTTTCGGAACGATTAAACAAGTATTTAATTGTAAAATTTACGAAAGGGACTTATACATAATGAAGAAGATCTACAAAATCGAAGTTGACTGCGCGCATTGCGCCGCAAAGGCGGAGGACGCCGCAAAGAAGGTTGAGGGTGTCACCGACCTCTCGATCAATTTTATGACACAGAAAATGACCGTCGTTTTCGCCGAGGGCGCGGACGAGGCAAAGGTACTTAAAGAGATCCTCAAGACCTGCCGCAAGGTTGAGCGTCATTTCGATATCGAAATGTGATGAAGCGGCGGCACAAGATAATGCTCGCGCGGATAATCACCGCCGCGTCGGGCACGCTTTTGCTCAATATTTTGCCCCTCGAGGGCATTCCCCGACTCGCGCTTTTCACCGCCTTCTACCTTCTCATCGGATATGACATTCTTTGGAATGCCCTTTGCGGGCTTTGGAACCGTCAATTTCTCGATGAAAATTTCCTCATGGCGATAGCCACCGTCGGCGCTTTCGCGCTTGCGGTTTATGAGAGGAGCGGCGACTACAACGAGGCGGTGGCGGTCATGCTCTTTTACCAGACGGGCGAGCTGTTTCAGTCGATCGCGGTCGGCAAGAGCCGCAAGAATATTGCCGAGCTGATGGACATTCGCCCCGACTGCGCGAACGTGCTGCGCGGGGGCGAGATCATCGAGGTCGATCCCGCAGAGGTCAACGTCAGCGAGATCATCGTCGTCCGCCCGGGCGAGAAAGTGCCGATCGACGGCGTTGTGACCGATGGCGAAAGCTCGCTTGACACATCCGCCTTGACGGGCGAGAGCGTGCCGCGCGAGATCGCGGTGGGCGGAGCCGTCATCAGCGGTTGCGTCAACCTGACGGGACTTTTGCATATCCGCACCGAAAAGGAATTCGGTGAATCGACGGTTTCGCGCATTCTCGAGCTCGTCGAAAACGCAAGCTCGCGCAAATCGAGATCGGAAAAATTCATTTCGCGCTTCGCGCGCGTTTACACCCCCGCGGTCTGCGGCGCGGCACTCGCGCTTGCCGTGATCCCGCCACTCTGCGGGCTCGGTGAGTGGCATGAATGGCTCTACCGCGCGCTGACCTTCCTTGTCATCAGCTGCCCCTGCGCGCTGGTCATCAGCATTCCGCTGACCTTCTTTGCGGGCATCGGCGGAGCGAGCCGCGAGGGAGTGCTCGTCAAGGGCTCGAATTACCTTGAAGCCCTCGCCGAAGTCAAGGTTGTCGCCCTCGACAAAACGGGCACCTTAACACGCGGTTCGTTTGAGGTCACCGAGATTATTGAAAATAAAATCGAAAAAGATAAACTGCTCGAAATTGCCGCGCATGCGGAGGCTTCCTCGACACATCCGATCGCAAAAAGCATCTTGGCGGCGTTCGGCGGCGAGGTCGAGCACTCGCGAGTGAGTGATCTGCGCGAGGTCGGCGGTCTTGGCGTCACCTGTCAGGTCGACGGCGTGCGCGTCGCAATCGGAAACCGCAAGCTTATAGCCGATGCCCCCGAGTATTCGGGTTCTTCGACGGCGGTTTATGTTTCCGTCGGCGATGAATTTGCGGGAATCATCCTCGTCGCGGACGCGATAAAGGAAGAATCGCGCGAGGCGATCGCGGAGCTGGGAAAGATCGGCATCGAAAAATGCGTGATGCTGACGGGCGACGGCGAGGCTATCGCAAAATCTGTAAGCGAAAAGCTCGGAATCTCCGAATACCGCGCCGCGCTTCTGCCTGCGGATAAGATCAGCGAAGTCGAGGCACTTCTTTCGGACAAGAAAAAAGTCGCCTTTGTCGGCGACGGAATCAATGACGCGCCCGTTCTTGCGCGCGCCGACGTTGGAATCGCGATGGGAGCAATGGGCTCGGATGCGGCGATCGAGGCGGCGGACGTCGTGCTGATGAAGGACGACCCGCGCGACGTCGCAAAAGCGATCGCGATCTCGCGAAAATGCATATCGATCGTCAAACAAAACATAATCTTCTCGCTCACCGTAAAATTCGGCTGCCTCGCGCTCGTAGCTGTAGGCTTTGCCAATATGTGGCTCGGCATCTTCGCCGACGTCGGAGTCATGGTCATAGCCGTGCTCAATGCGATCAGAGCGATGAGGAGATAAGATAAAACCCGCTTCGTTTTTGAAGCGGGTTTTGATTTAAGAAAAATCAGTCTGTCACCTTTGTAGAGTATACTTCTATTCCTCCGTTGGTACAAATAACGAGTCTGAGCCCTCCTCCTCTGGAATAAGCGACCCAATATATGTCTTTCTCGATGGCATTCCATTCTGCTTTTGTTCCCCGATATGTTACGTTGTTTGGGAAATCCAAAAAGGCATATTTGCCGATCTTTTTCAACGAAATGCCTAAAGTAAGCTTCAATTTTGAACAGCTCTCAAAAGCATTTTCGCCGATTTCGGTGATATTTTCGCTTCCTTTCAGCTCTTCAAGGCGACCGCATCGCTGAAAAACAGCATTGGGCAGAACGGTATAGCCGTTAAGATCAAATATCTTGAGGCTGCTGCAGAAATGGAACGCTTCTTCGCCGAGAGATTGCAGATTTGCCGGAAGTGTGATCTCCTTAAGATCGCGACAGGAATAGAAAGCTTTGTTTTCAATAACCTTAACGCTATCGGGAATATTGAGCTCAGTAAGTCCTCTGACAAAAGCAAACGCACGCTCGCCGATGACCTCAATGCTTCCGTCGTCGGGAATGACGCTGCCGCCGCATCCGCGCACGAGGGTTTTCGTCGCTTTTTCAATGATGCAGTTGCCGCTGCTATAATAGATCGCGTTTTCGGGCGATACCTCCAAAGACTTGAAATTTTTGTGCGTATTATATCCTGTATTCCATCCGATACCGGGGTCGCGCACACTTTTGCCGTAATAAACACTTTCAATGTTGGCGCAAGAGGAAATGATCGCACCGGCAACCACTTCTACCGTGTCTGAAATGACAAGATGCTTCAGATATGGGCTGCCGTAATCGGTTAAACTCTTGATCTGCGGGTTTTCGGTGTTGGCAAGAGCCCAAAGCTCGCCGAGGATCATTTCGGTCACGGGCAGACCGCCGTAGCTGCTTGCAATATGCACTGTTTCCTCTTTGCAATCACCAAATCCGATGAAGCGCGCACTTTTGCCGTCCTCGGCGACCTCGTAAAGCAGCCCCTGCGTGCCGTCGCTTTCAAGCTGCGGGGCGGTTGTTTCTTCAATTACTTCCGTGGTTTCGGGGATAAAAGTCGTGTCTTCGGGTGTCGTGTCTTCGGGTGTCGTGTCTTCGGTTTGGGTGCCTTTTGGCAAAAACCAGATGGCGGGGATCAAGCAAAGAATAAGCACCGCGGCAACCACGAGAAGGGGAGTGCCCTTCTGTTTTTTTATATACCTTTTGTAACGCGCGAGATCGGCACTTTTCTTACCGCCCGCACATTTTGCGACCGTGGCGGCTATGTAAGCCGGAAGATCGCGCGGCTTATCATCAGGAATGCGGTGCCAAAGCTCGATCAGAGCCTCGTTTAAGCATTCTTCCGCCTCTTCGATAGTGG
>JAZORB010000147.1:0-3741 GCA_045656385.1 Eubacteriales bacterium
CCCGCATTCGTGCGTCCGCAAATGACGGTGGGAATGCCCTCGGCGACCGCTCGGCCCGTCGAATAGGTCGCGGCGAGCTTCTTTGCCGATGCGATCAGTGCGGAAAGGCGGTCAAGGACTTCGTCGTCCGAGATCGAGCCGAGATCCTCCTCGGGAAAGTCCACGCGGGCGTAAATATCCTCAAGAAGCGTGGTGATCTCGCGGCGCAGACCGTCGCAAGCTGTGCTGAGCGCACCGCTCATGCCTCCGCGCGAGAGGCGCAATTGTGCCTCGGTGCCCGCGTCGAGTAGCATACCGAGAGCTTCGGCCTCGGGGAGCGAAAGCTTGCCCGCGGCAAACGCGCGGCGAGTGAACTCGCCCGCCTCGGCACGTCTTGCACCCGCCGCAAGCGCGGCGGCAAGGACGGCGCGGGTGACAAGAATTCCGCCGTGACAGCAGATCTCAACCGTGTCCTCGCCCGTGAAGGAATTCGGCGCGGCAAAGCGCGTGTAAAGCCCCGTGTCGATGCGTTTACCGCTTGAGGGATCAACGATCTCGCCGAAAAGCGCGGTTCTTGCCACACTTTCGGAGGGGATCTTACCGTTTATTCTCTTAAAAATTCTGTCGCCGACGGCATTTGCCTCGGGACCCGATATACGAACGAGCGCCACACCGCCTTTGCCCTGGGGAGTGGAGACGGCGGCGATCGTGCTGAAATCTGCTCTGAAAGGCATGATTTTTACCTCGTAGTGTTATTTGAATGCAAAATGCAAAAGGCAGAATGCAAAATGAAGGTGGATTTTTTCGCTTTGCTCAAAAAGCATTTTTATATTAATAATTTCCGAGCTTTTGCGAGAAAATTTTCCTTCATTTTGTATTTTGCATTTATCATTTTGCATTTAATAAAAAGCCGCCGAAATTCTTCGGCGGCTTGTTTATTATTCAGCGTCAGCAGAGTTATCGAGATAGATAACGATCTTGCGGTTGTTTTCGCTGCCGATGGAGTTGGTGCTTACGCCCTTAATGGTCTGAACCTCGGAGTGAATGATGCGTCTCTCGTAGGGGTTCATGGGCTCAAGCATAACGCTTCTCTTGTACTTGAGAACCTTGTCTGCCTGCTTGCGTGCAAGTGCGCGGAGAGTTTCCTCTCTCTTTGCGCGGTAGCCCTCGATGTCAAGTGTGACCTTGAGGTAGTCGCGCTTCTCGCCCTCATCGCGGCGGTTTGCCGCAAGGTTGAGAAGGTACTGCAGAGCGTCAAGGGTGTCGCCGTGGTGTCCGATAAGGATTCCGGAGCCCTCGCCCGAAACGTCGATGATGAGCTCGCCGTCTTTGCCGTCGCGGGTCTCGATCTCAGCGGTCAGCTGCATATCAGCGATGACGGTGTTGATGAAGTCGATCGCAGCCTGCTCGCCGCGGGGAATATAGTATGCGCTGATCTCAGCATCGGCAGAGCCGAGTCCGAGGAATCCGCGCTTAGCCTCGGCAATAACGGTGTACTTGATCTCGCTCTCGGGAGCGCCGAGCTGCTCGGCGGCAAGAGTGAGTGCCTCTTCAACCGATTTTGCCTTTACGGTTACTTCTTTTTTCATAGTTTCCTCTTAAAAATTACTTATCGTTTGTGTCGTGCTTCTTGTCGTCCTTAAGGGGAGCCTTGGAGATCGCGCCGCTGTCGTCGGTCTTGATTTCGGGCTTTTCCTCTTCGTCCTTTACGGGCGGGACGTAATCCTCGTCGTCCTGATGGAAGAGCGAGGCGGGATTGTGCTTCGTTGATTCGGGGTCAGCGTTGCCCTTCTTCTGCTTCTTTTCGGGCTTTCCGCCGTATTCCTTCTCAGCCGCCTTGTATTCCTCCTCGGTGAAGGTGGGAATGGGCATTGCCTTTGCCATGACGATCTGCTTCAGGGTGCCGATAAGGCTCTTGAAGATCCAGTAAACGCCGATAGCAGCGGGAACGATGAAGGAGATCCAAACGCTCATCATGGGCATCATGATGTCCATGGTCTTGTTCGAGCAACCTGTCTGCGCGTCCTGCTCGGCATTGCCGGTGGTGGGCTGATAGGTGAACTTGCGGTTGATCTTCATCGAGCCGAAGTAGGCAAGGAAGGTGAGAACGGGGATCAGCCAAAGAAGGCTGGGGGTTTCGATGGTGGGAGTCTCGGCAAGATTGAGGCCGAAGACGGTGAAATCGGGCATTTTATCGGCAACTGCGGCGAAAGCGTCGTATGCTTCCTGACCGGAAATGCCGAATCCCTTGACAGAACCAACGCTGTCAACGTAGCCAATGATGCCGGAGAAGAATTCGATGCCCTTTTCCTTGATGATGGAGATGAGCTCGATGGTTCCTCTCTGCGAGTTTACGGTAAGTCCGAGACCGCCCTCTTCAACAGCCGCGGTCACATAGGTCTGCATTGCCGTGATGGCATTTTTGCTGACGTGGAGCACGTGCTGGAGGGGGTTGATAACGACCTGATAGAGAGCGAGGATGATGGGCATCTGGATGAAGAGCTGCAGGCAGCCGGAGAAGGGGCTGAAGTTTTCCTTCTGATACATAGCCTGGATCTCCTCAGAGACCTTCATCTGCGTCGCGCGGTCGTTGCGACCCTTATACTTGTTGCGGATCGCCATTTCCTTCGGACGTAATTTTGCTTGTTTAATGGAGTTTTGTTGCTGTTTGATGGTAAAGGGAAGAAGAATGATCTCAACTATGATGGCAAAGATAAAGAGCGCCCAAACATAGTTTCCCGTGATAGAGTCAAGCCAGCCAAGGAATGATCCTATCCAACCGAGGATGGTATCAAACATTTGTTTTTCTCTTCCGCGCGGGCCGCGGAATTTCCTCTCGTGTTATTCGGCGGAATCTTGTCCGTCGTCGCAGTCATCGTTACAGAGACTGATACCCTTCGGGACCGTATCCCGATTTCGTAGTCCTCGCTCGGGTACGGGGTCATATCCGCCGGCGCAAAAGGGATTGCAACGGAGGATGCGCCATACCGTCAGTATGGTTCCTACGATAAAGCCTCGTTTCTGATATGCCTCAAGGGCATAGGCAGAGCAAGTCGGCGTGAACCGACAAGTGGGATTCGATTTCAGTCTTGAAAGATATTTTCTGTAGAATTTAATAAGAGCGATACACAGATATTTCATTGAATTTCATCTTTGTGCTCGGCTTTGGCGATAAGTCCGACGCGAGATAGGCACTTGCGCAGATCCTTTTGGACGTCCTGCATAGATGCATCCGCTATTCTTGCCCTCGCGGCGATCACGATGAGATTGCCGTAGAGGAGTCCTCCCTCGTCCTCGATAAGTCTGTAAGCCTCGCGCATAAGTCTGCGCGCGCGGCTGCGGACGACGGCTCCGCCGATCTTTTTGCCCGTGGTAAGCCCCAGGCGGTTGAGCGGACGGTGACATGGGTCAGCCTTGACATAGCGGTGGTTCTGGCGGTCGGGAAGAGTATAGACGGCAACGTATTTACCGGGCGCCGACTTGCCCTTCGCATAAGCCTTCTGATAAAGGTGATTTTCTTTGATGGGTGTATTTTTCATTGTCCTTGTGCTTCCGTTGAATTTTTGTTGTTTTTTAAAAAAAGGTAATTCGTCGAAATAACCGGCGCGGCAGACAGTTTAAATGTCGGCACTCGCCGGTTATTTCGATAGCGATTTAGCGTAAATTGAAAACTTTAATTAATAGGTAAGGCGCTTTCTGCCTTTTGCGCGACGTCTCTTGAGTACTTCTCTGCCGTCACGAGTTCTCATTCTCTTTCTGAAG
>JAZORB010000148.1:0-7165 GCA_045656385.1 Eubacteriales bacterium
CGCAGGAGTTAGCGGAAAGGCGGAGCCATTCCTCAGGGTCGGGAGCCATGGAAGCGTCAACCTTCATGGTCTTGGAGTGAACTCTGTAACGGAGCTGATGCTCGGTGAGGTGCTTTGCGAAAGGAGGAGGAGTGAACTTAACGGGCTTGCCGGTATCGACAGCCTTCATGAGGATGGTATTACCCATTCTCTCGTTGTTTGCCATCTCGGGGGCATGAGGCTCACCGGTCTCTGCCTTGGATTCGCTTCCCTGTCTGAACTCTGCGCCTGCGAAATAACCGAGGGTACCGTTACCGGTACAGTCAGCGAAGATGGGAGCAGTGATGCGGAGACGAAGCTCGGTGGTCTCCTGGAAGCATCTGATAGCTACGATGCGGTCGTCCTCGACTTCGCAATCGTACATAGAGGTGTTGAAATAAGTAGTCAGATTGGGCTCTTCCTTAGCCTTGCGGAAAAGGACCATATCCCAAGTGGAATAGCTGAAGGAATCGTTTACAGCCTTGTTTTCAAGCATAAGCTCGTAAACAAGTCCGCTCTCTGCGTAGTCGGGCTGACGAAGGCTCTGGTCAGCACCCGAGATATGTATTCTGATCTCGCTGGATGCGTTTCCGCCAAGGACGGGACGAGCGTGGATGAGCGCAGTCTTAACGCCCTCACGAGCCGCCGCGATAGCCGCGCAAAGACCCGACATACCTCCGCCGACAACGACGAAAGAATAATGTTCTTCTCTGAATCTCTTCATTTTAAATAATTTCCTCCGAAGATAATTTTTTCATACAGATTAATTATACTATATTTTAGTAAAAAGGTCAACCCCTTTTTACCCTCGCGATACAAAATAACTGTAAATATTCATTTAATTTATAACAAAATTCAAATTTACTCTTGACACGGGGCGGAAATAGTTTTATAATTATATCATACTATTGTTTTATGCCGGAGGTTTTATTATGGCAAAGAAGAAGAGCACCTTTGGTGCGGATTTCAAAAAATTCATCTCCCGCGGTAACGTGGTGGATATGGCAGTCGGCGTTGTTGTCGGCGGTGCGTTCAGCAAGATCGTAACCGGTTTTGTTAACTACATCATCAACCCCTTCGTAGGAATCTTCCTCAAGAGCGGTAGCCTTGATTCGATCAAGACCATTATCACTCCTGAAGAGCTTAACCCCGAAACCGGCGAGGTTCTTGTCAAGGAAGTTGCAATTCTTTGGGGCACTTGGGTGCAGACCATTATCGACTTCCTCATCATTGCTTTCTGCATCTTCTGCGTTGTCAGAGTGATCAACAAGATCCGTGACAAGGCAAACGAGAAGGAAGCTCTCGCAAAGGCAGAGGCAGATGCCGCTGCTGCTAAGGCTGCCGAGGAAAAAGCTGCTGCAGATGCTGAAGCTGCTAAAGCTAAGGCTGAAGAAGAGGCTGCTTTCCGCGCTTCTCTCCTCAAGCAGACCGAGCTTCTCTCCGAGATCCGCGATTCTCTCAAGAAGTAATTCACCTTTGGGGACGGCATTTGTCGTCCCCTGCGCATTCCCGGGAGGAAATAATGAAAAAACAAACTCCATTCCGCGAGCGGGTATGGCAATTTATGCAAGGGCGCAACGGAGTTGACGCACTTTATAATTTTTTGCTCATTGTTTGTCTGTTCCTTATCATTATCGCAATTTTTCTGCAGGGCATTCCCAAGCTGATCGTCAACGCTCTTTATATTGCGATTATCTCTTGGGCGCTCTTCAGATATCTTTCAAAGAATCTATATAAAAGGCGCAAAGAGAATGCTGATTTTTTACGATTTGTAAAAAAATTCACAGGATTTTTCCGTCTTCAGCGCGACCGTATACGAGACAGAAAAACTCACGTATACCGCCGATGCAAAAATTGCAAGAACGTCCTCAGGCTTCCCAAAAAGGCGGGCAAGCACAAGGTCTGCTGCCCCTGCTGCTCGCACAGATTTGAGGTCTACATTGCCGGATTTGCCCCTAAAAACGATAAAAAATAACCGAAAGCCTCCGGCTTTCGGTTATTTTTTATACGGTATGAATTCCGCGATCCTTATGCGCATGAGGCATATCGAGGGCATATTTTTTCGCCTTTCTCTTCTCGAAGAAAACTATTGCACCGCCGCGGTAGAGAGCATAGGTGAGAACGTCCTCCTCCTGCTCGAACCATGGTGCTGTATATTCGAGAATACGGTCGTATTCGGGCTCGAGAAGATCGGCGGGCCGAACAAGCACGAGCGGTTCGTCACCGCAAATTTCGGAAATAAATTCTGGTGCAAGCGGCGCGGGGAGCTTTCCGAACTTACCGAGCAGGAGCTCCTTGAAATCATCCGACACGGTTTCGTATCTTTTTGATGAATGAATATTCCTTATAGCCTGCGCGCAGATCGTGAACGATACGGGATAGACCATCGGCGGGTATCCTGCGTCCTTTCTGACTTTCTCGGCTTCCTCGACGACATCTTCTGAGCAAGCCTCAAGCAGATAGACCTCGGCTGTCGCAGCTCCCGAATCGAGAGCAATATCCGCAATCTTTTCGCAGGTTGCCGAAACCATTACGGGGACTTGAACGGCTTTGATGACCGACTCAACCAGCTCGCGGCAGACAAATTCATTCGAAACTCCGATGATCGAAAGTGAATCGGCGCCCATTGCGGCGATCTGTGCAGCGTATCCCGCAAAATACGGGGTCGAATGAACGGGGCTTTCAGCATAGACCATGCCGATCTCAAGCTCCGCACCATATTTTTTCACCGAAGCGGCGGCTGTTTCGAGATTTCTTGCATCGTTGAGAGCATCGAATATCCTGATAATGTCAATGCCGTTATCTACTGCGGCGGCGACAAAGGCGTCTACGATCTCATCGGGATAATGGCGGCATCCGAGAAGAGCCTGACCGCCGAAAGTCAGACGCAACCTCGCACCGCGCAAAAGCGCGCGCAAGGAGCGCAGAGTGTCCCAAGGGTCCTCCTCGAGCTCGCCAAAGCAATATTCGGTTATGTCGATAGCGGCGTAGCCTTCGAAATCCTTCTTTTCAAAGCTTTCAATATCGGAGTGCGAAAGGTTGAGCACTCTTTTTGATTTATCCATTATTTATCTTCTTCTTTGGTTTCTTCTTTTTTCTCTTCGGTCTTTTCGGGTTCCTCGGTCTTGATCTCTTCGATTTCGACCTCGTATTCCTTACCGTTGACTTTTACCTTGAATTTTCTCATTTTATTCTCCTATACGGCGTTTGTTGGTTCTTTTGAATGAAACGACCTTAAAGGGCGTTGGCTTGCGCTCTTCTCTTTCGGCCTCTTCCTCGAGTATCATTGCGACAGCCGCCGTTATTGCGGCAATCTCTTCCTCGCTGTCATCTTCAATCACTTCGACGGTGTCTTCCTTCTTTTTGCTTTTTATTAATCGCAAAGCAAGGTACAATACCAATAAAACCGCTATTCCTATGAGGGTAAAGACGCCCTCTTTGGTCAAAGTTGCGGCACTTTCAAGCATAAACATCGCGTCACCTCTTGCGGCGCACCGGCTGTGAACGCAGCTTGCCGAGAAGCATATAAAGCGCGGAAACGATCCTCGGGCGGAGTTCGGAGGGAGTCAGTATATCATCCACCTCACCGCAAAGAGCGGCGTCGTTCGGAGAAGCGTACTTTTCGCGCCAATCAAGCTCAAGCATCTCGCGGCTTGCCGTGAGATCGCCTTCCTTGATCTTATCGTTCCAAAGGAAAGCAACGGAAGCCTCGGGCGAGAGTGCGCTGATGACCGAATCGGTAAGAGCGAAACAGATGTCCGCGCCAAGCGATTTTGAAGCCATATAGACAAATCCGGGGCCGTATGCTCTTCCTATAACAGTAGTTATCTTCGGATTGGAGGAAAAAGCAAAGGAATCGCACATTGCCGAGGCGCTTTCAAGATAAAATGCGTTGTCGGTGACAGAATTATCAAAGCCGGGGCAATCAACGAAGGCGAGCATCGGCAGAGCGAAGGCGTCGGCAAATTTTTGAATCTTTGTTATAACACGGCATGCCGCGGGAGTCAACGCGCCGTCACGGTACGACCTTTCGGAGGCAACGTAAGCACATCCCACTCCGCCGACAGATGCAAATCCGACAGCGATTTCGGGAGCGTATTCGGCAAACAGGCGGATATAATTCTTCTTGTCAGAGATTTCAGCAATCAAAGCCTCGCCGCAAAGCGAGCGAAGATCGGGCGCACGCTGAAGCTCGAATTCGGGAACGTCGGGATCGGCGGCAGTTCCTTCGGTATTATTAGAAGGAAGAAAAGAAATAAGATTTCGCGTGAAACGGTAAAGCTCGCCTTCGTCCTCTGCCTCGTATGCGGAGATACCCTCGGGAGCGGGAGCGGAATTTGTGCCGTTGACAAAAGGAGATACGGCATATACCTCTGTGGATTCCTTTACCGAGATAAGAAAGTCGAAGGAGGATGCAAGAACTGCATGAGTTCCTCCGCAAACGCCGGGGACAAGCGCGATACGCGGGACGATGCCGACTGCAGAGCTGTTCGCCGCCACGGTTTTGCCAAGTGCGGCAAGCATCTTTGCGCCTTCGTAGATATAGGCGCCGTCGCTGTCAAAAATACCGACTATAGGCGCGCCGTTACGCAGAGCCATAGCGTAAAGATCGCAGATCAGCTTGCCCGAGGTCGAGTCGAATGCTCCGTTCATACGCGCGCGGTCCTGCGCGAAGGCATAAACGAGGCGGCCGCCGACGGAGCCATAGCCACAGATGACGCCCGCAGGCTCATCGGGATCCGACGAGCGGTTCATATATGCACCGACGCGCGAGAATGTGCCGTGATCGAAAAGCGCAGTCAAGCGCGCGGAGGCGGTATATGTGCCTTCGCTCTCGACAGCCGCGGAAATATCGATCTCTCGGAGCATTTCGGTCAGCTTTTCAGCCGTCATAGCGCGGCGCAGGCTTCTATTTTTTTCTTTAGAGTTGTTATCCATAGATATATCTCCAAAACTATATATTCAATTTATTATATCATATTTTCCTCTTTTTTACAATAGGGATTTCAATTTCCGATTGAAAAGGCTCAAGAAATGTGGTATAATAGGGTGAAAACCGCAGATTCTCGCATTCCGAGAGTCATTCTCGGTCTGATGGGTGGACTTTTCTCCGACGAAATGGTAGAATGTAGGCGTAGCAGCTGCACAAACCTTAAGGAGGGTACATTATGGAAAAGAAAACAATAGGCAAATTTATAGCCGTTCTGCGCAAAGCGAACGGAATGACTCAGAAGGAGCTCGGCGACAAACTGTTTGTATCCGACAAGACCGTCAGCCGTTGGGAGCGCGACGAGTGCGCGCCCGAGCTTTCGCTGATCCCCGCAATCGCGGAGATATTCGGTATCACGACGGATGAGCTTTTGAGAGGGGAAAAGAACAACCCCGATGCTACAGTTACGGAAGAGCTCAAACCAAGTGCAAAAAGTGAAAAGCAGTTTAAAACCATGCTTCGCGCGAGAATAAGGAAGTATAAAAATCTGTCCCTTGTTTCGGTGGGCTTGATTTTTGCAGGACTGATAACAGCGGTAATATGCAATAATGTTTTTCATGAGGCTATTTTGGGAATCTGTCTTACAACATTATTTATTCTCTCAAGTGCTATCTCTCAATACATTTTCGGCGCAAATGCATTTATTCCAAAAGATGAAGACGATGACGCTTACGAACAGCAAATTAATCAAGCGAATACAACAATTACGAAAATTGCAACCGCAATTTATTTTTGCGCCATTACCATTTTGGCGTTTTGTATTCCTCTTGCTTTTTCCCCGCAGCGAACTTCGGTATATATCAATGGAAATTACGTTCATCATTACTACCATAACGGAGATAACTGGCTTAATTGGGGGCTTTTCTGTGTGATTGTCGGACTGACTGTGTGCGGATTGACATATCTCCTTTTTATTAAGCCGAGATTGATTAACAAGAGCATGATAACTGTTCCCCAAAACAAAGAGCAATTAGTTAAATATCGCAGAAAATTGCTTGGAAAAATCACAGCAATAAGCGGTGGAATACTGGTAATATTGATTGCCAGCGGTTTTATCCTCAGTCAAATAGGTCCGATGCCGTTTGTACGCAAAGAAACTTATGAATCGCTCGATGAATTCAAAAACGCAATGATCGAAGATCAAAAAGAATTCCTTGAAACATACCGTAGCCTTTATTATATCGACAAAGATGGTAACGAGGTCTATCTTCATTCCGACACACCCGACGATTTTATGTTAAAGCAAGAAACCGTGACAGATTTCGCCGGCAACACCATACTTGAATACAGTTACAACTCTACACTCTACAAAGACATTAGTTTTTCTAACAAGGACAGCAGAACACCGGTTACTGTCATCAAGAGTGATGAATATCATAACGTACGTTCTAATTTAGACTACGTTCTACAAGCGATTGTCATACTTATTTTTCTTGACATCGGTATTAGCATAATGATTTTTTCAACCAAAGCCTACGGTAAAAAATCAAAGAAGATATAAAATCACAGAGCACCGCGCGGGCGGTGCTCTGTTTCATATCAGAAATATTCGTGTTTACACTTTGGGCATTTTGGATAATCAAAATCATGGACCGTGCCGCACTTGGGGCAGGTCTGTTTCGGAGTTTCATCGTCGAGCGTTTCGTTTTCCGCGAGGAAAAACTCGAGTTTTCGGCACTTGGGGCAAACAAAAATGTTTACCTTGAGTCCTCCGGAAACGAGATTAAGCAGATTATCTATTACAGGTCCGACATTGGCAAGTTTTATGCTTTCATTCGATAGGAACTGCATATCCTCTCCGCAGCGGAGGCATTTCATCGTGTTCATGATTACGATTAAAGATTAAAATACTTATCAAACTCTGCGGGGTGCGGGATCTTGGACATCTCGCTGCACTCGGCGCGCTTGGTCTTGATAAAGTTTGTGATAAGCTCCTCGGGGAATACGCCGCCTGCGGTGAGGTAGTCGTGGTCCTCTTCGAGAGCGGTAAGAGCCTGCTCGAGAGAGGTGGGCAGACCCTTGAGCTTTGCCTTCTCTTCCTCGGGAAGGTGGAAGAGGTTGAAGTCGTAGGGTCCCCAGCCGTTTGCGTGGGGGTCGATCTTGTTCTTGACACCGTCAAGTCCTGCCATAAGGATTGCTGCGTAGCAGAAGTAGGGG
>JAZORB010000149.1:0-10318 GCA_045656385.1 Eubacteriales bacterium
TCTCGCAACAGTCAATTCCTCCGGCACCGTTACTCCCAAGGCGGGCGGCGACGTCAAGATCACCGCAAGCATCCCCGGCATCGTCAGCGCAAGCCTCAACACCAATATCTCTCTCGGCGTTTCCGTATATTTTCAGACAAAAAACTATACTTGCTCCGCAGCATCGACCAAGGCAGTGCTTACATATTTCGGAAAAGCAGGCAATCTCAATGACACAGACCTCTATTCTTCCATATCAGGGTACGTTTACAAGATAAAAGACACTTTGAATAAATTCGTTGGCAGCGGCACATATTGCTGGAAGACCTTCACATCCATCGACGCATACGAGAAGGCTATCCGCGGAAGCCTTGCCCAGAACTCTCCCGTAATCGTAAGAATTTCCTTCGATAAGAAATATTTTACATATTCTTCCAACGGGCACTACTCTACCGTGGTAGGTATTTACGAGAAGGACGGTCAGACGTTTGTTAAATTGGTTGACTCATTTGTTAACAGATATTCCTCTAATGCATACACGAATTGCAATACCGGTGAGGTTGAAGTGCCGCTCGAAACGCTGTTCTACTACAACAGCTACTGCGGCAGAAGCGACCGCTATGTGATTTATAATCCTTAAACTTAGTGGGTGTTGGATTATAATCGAACGGATTCTGAACCTGTATTTGCGCGCATAATTTGTGCTAAAGTGATATTTGAGGGTAGCGCGCAAATGATTGCTGTTGCTTTGCAACAGCAAGAGGTTCGAATCCATAGAATAAACGAAAGAAATCCGATAGCAACGAGTTGCTATCGGATTTCTTTGGCCTGCCCAACAGGATTCGAACCTGCGTCCTTCAGAGTCGGAGTCTGACGCGCTATCCAGCTGTGCCACGGGCAGATGTGTTATTATTATACATCGCGAGGGCTGAAAAGTCAAGTCTTTTTTGTCGCAGAGCTTGACATTTCTCCCATAATATTATATAATGAAGAAAAAGTTTTCTGGAGGCTCGAACAATGAGATTAATTGACCGCGCGTGTGATAAAGAATTTTGGGCAGAGGTCAGAGAAAAAGACTGC
Source organism: Eubacteriales bacterium (assembly GCA_045656385.1). Lineage (GTDB taxonomy): Bacteria > Bacillota > Clostridia > Oscillospirales > CAG-272 > CAG-390. The sequence continues at coordinate 1,060 of JAZORB010000149.1, forward strand.
TATGCCCGTTTTCGTAATGAAAACCTTTCTATTTGGAATAATTTATGCGAGGGGAAGGATATCCCCGAGCTTCGATATAGCGACTATAAGCTCTTTTTTGTCACGGGAAGCCGAAACGAATTTGAGGCGGTTTATTTCAGCCGCCGCCGCATGATGAATGCCTGCACCTTCCTCTCGCTTATCTATCCCGAGGAGGAAAAATATTTTACATACCTGCAGGACGTGCTCTTTGCCATTTGCAATGAGTTTTCGTGGTGTCTGCCCGCGCATTACGGTGAGATCGAGGTTGAAAACCACCGCAAGATTGACCTTTTTGCCGCAGAAACGGGATTTGCTCTTGCCGAAATATACACCATGCTCTCCGACCGCTTCGACCCGCTGGTTTCGATTCGCATCAAAAACGAGATCGAGCGCCGCATTGTCGAGCCTTATGCCACCAAACTCAATAAGCTTTGGTGGGAAAAGGGCACGAACAACTGGGCAGCTGTCTGTGTAGGATCGGTCGGATGCACGCTTATGCTTCTCTTCCCCGAGCGATTCGCCGAGCTTCGCGATCGCATTGAAGCGACCATGGAATGCTACCTCAGCGGCTTTGCCGATGACGGTTTTTGCGTTGAGGGCAGCGGTTATTGGCACTACGGCTTCGGATTTTTCACCGTTTACGCCGATATGGTCAAGAAATTCACGGGCGGCGAGGTAGATTATTTCACCCGCCCCAAGGTACGCGCCGTTGCGACATATATTCAAAAAATGTTCCTTTCGGGTCACACATCGGTCAGCTTTGCCGATTCGGGCACTTCGCTTTCCTATCATCTCGGACTGGTTCACTATCTCAAATCGGTCTATCCAAACGATATCGCAGTTTACGACCGCTCATTCTCCTATAATTACGACAACTGCGCGCGGTTCTGCCTGCATCTGCGCGCGGCTACATGGTATCGCGAGGAATTCGACACCAAGGCGCTTCCGAACGACAGCACCGAGTTCTTTGCCGAGGACTCGCAGTGGTATATCAAAAAAACGCCCCATTACGGCTTCGCAGCGAAGGGCGGTCACAACAAAGAACCGCATAACCACAACGACATCGGCTCCTTCATATTTGCCAAGAACGGCGTCCAGATCCTTGCCGACCCCGGCACGGGCCAATATTGCAAGGATTATTTCCGCGACAAACGCTATACCTTCTTCCACACGCGCACGCTCGGCCACAGCCTGCCCACCTTTGGCGGCGCGGAACAGAAAGAGGGACGCGAATTTGCCGCACGCGACGTGCGTGTTGACGGCCGAGATTTCGTGCTCGACATTGCTCCCGCTTACGGACTCGACTCTCTTTCTTCGCTTGAGCGGAGATTCTCCTTCACCGAAACGGCTGTGAGCGTTACAGATCGTTTTGATTACAGCGGTGACGGAGAGATCGTTGAGCGAATCGTCTGCATTCGTGAGCCGAAGGAGCTCGAAAGCGGTAAGATCGCTATTCTTGACTCGGTTTTGACCTATGACGCTGGCTCTGTTGAGTCGGTTGCGATCGAAATGCATACCTTTGACGGCTCCGCTCCTTGCTACACGATTGATTTTGCTTTGAAATCGGGCAGAAATGAATTTTCATATTCGATAGAATAAGAGGTAAAAATGATCATTACAGTTGATTGCGGCACAACGAATATGCGTTGCCGCCTGTTTGACGGAAAGAAGCTTATTGATCAGGAGCGCGCAAAGTGCGGAATACGCGACGGCGCATTCCGCGGCTCGACCGATATATTAAAGGAAACACTTTCTCACCTGATAAAAACTCTTCTCGAGCGCAATTCGCTCGCCGAGAGCGACATCGAGGTAGTGATCTCCTCGGGTACGCTTGCAAGCGACGTCGGAATCCATAAAATTCCGCACGCGATCTGCCCCGCGTGGATTCCCGAAAGCGTAAAAGCGGCTGAAATGGTGAATATGGCGGAGGTCACGGGAATTCCGATCCTCTTCATCCCCGGCGTCAAGACCCTGCCCGCGGACGATGCCGATCTTGAAACCAAGATCGTTACATACGAATCTATGAGCGGCGAGGAAAGCGAGATCTACGGCATCAGCGAAGCGCTCGGACTCCCCGAGGACTTCATCATCACCCTTCCCGGCTCGCACAACAAGGTCATGGAAGTTAAGGAGGGCAAGATCTGCTCGATCAGAAGCGGTCTTTGCGGCGAGTTTATCGCCTCGATCTCGGAGCATACTATGCTCAAGAGTGCGCTTCCGAATCCCGTTATCCGCGAGGTGATGCCCGAAATGCTCACCCTTGGATGGCGAATGGCGGATAAATACGGTCTCTCGCCGATGCTCATCAAGGCGAGAATGCTCCAGCTCCTTGGCGGATACACTCAGGACGAGGCGGCGAACTTCTTCGTCGGTGCACTCCTTCACGACGATATTCAAACCGTCGCCCGCATTGCCGCAAAGCCCGAATCGAAGGGCAAGCCCGTCGTGGTTGGCGGCGGCGACCCCCTCAAGACCGTGTTCATGATACTCCTCGCCGAAGCGGGAACCGAAAATCTCATAGCTGTGCCCGACGAAGTTGCGACACTTGCATCGAACTACGGCGCGATGAGGGTTTATGAGGCGTGGAAGAAGGAAAATTGAAAATAAAAATAAAGATCGGCAGATTTTTGCCGATCTTTTGTAATTTGAATAAAACTCCTTTTATCGGTTAAAAATATCAATGTAACCAATCAAAAGGAGCCAAAAATGAAATTCAATCCATTCAGATCCAAAAAGATCAAATTTCCGAAAAAGCCCGTCAAGATCAAAACTGCGGGCGAAAAATCTCCGGCTGAAAGAAATGAGAGTGCAGAGCGCGTCAACCGCACCGTCTATCTGACCGTTGCCGTTCTTCTCATCGTTCTTGCCGCCGCGGTGGCGATGACATCCGCCGCCAACAAGGCGCGCCGCGGTCAGCCCGCCGATACGAGCGCGCCCGAGACCACTCTGCGCACTCCCGAGACCGTCGCGCCCGCGCCCGAAACGGCTGCGCCTCCCGCCGAGACCGCCGCGCCTAAGGATACTGCCGCATCGGGCGGTGAGGAGACCGACCTCCCCGTCGCGGCGGGCATTCCCACCCTTTCGCTCCCCGCGGAGGGAATTCTCGGCAAGGAGCACGACCCCACCGTGCAGGTCTTCTCGAACACCCTTGGCGAATGGCGCGTTCACCTTGGCATTGACATTATGACCGAGACCGCCGCTCCCGTCTATGCCGCCGCAAAGGGCAAGATCAAGCAGATAGCGGACGATCCGCTTTGGGGCAAGTGCATCTGGATCGAGCACGACGGCGATGCCGTCAGCATCTACCGCGGACTTGACGATACCCTCGCCGAGGGCATCGAGGTGGGCGCGAAGGTCTCGGAGGGCACTCTTCTCGGCGCTGTCGGAGAGGGCGGAGTTCTCGAGCTTGCCGAGGAGCCCCACCTGCATTTTGAAATGAAGGTTGGCGGCGAGGATGCCGATCCGCTCGAGTATTTCTCGAAATCCGCACTCGAGATCCTTGCAAAAAAGCCTGAACAGGTTTACGAAGATTGAATAGCCTTGCGGCGGAAAACGGTTGCTTCATCAAAAAGATGGGGCAACCGATTTTCTATTAAAATGGAAGAAACAATTTATTATTGAAATATCGCGGAAATTTATGGTATAATAAAGAGTAATGCGGAAAGTTTCCCCTTTTTCGCCTTCCATAAAAAATTTTTTAAAAATATCAAAAAAAATTCCGAAACCGTGCAACCAAACGAAAATTTTGTTGTGTATATAGGTGTAGGGCACTTCGGACCACGGAGGAAACATGCAAGACAATAAAATCGTGGAGATGTATTTTGCGCGCGACGAGCAAGCCATTGCGGCGACCTCGGCAAAATACAATACCTACTGTATGAATATTGCAATGAATATTTTGCACAACCGCGAGGACAGCGAGGAATGTGTAAACGACACCCTGCTTGCGGCTTGGAATTCGATACCGCCTCACCGACCCGAAAATCTTTCGGCTTTTCTTGGAAAGCTGACAAGAAACCTTTCGATCAACCGCTACAAGGCTAACCACGCCGAACGCCGCGGCGGAGGCGAATTTGCTCTCTCTCTTGAGGAGCTTGACGAATGCATTGAGGATCCCCGAACGCTCACGGATAACGCCGAGGAGCTCGGCAGGATCATCAGCGAATTCCTTTATACTCAGCCAAAGGAAATGCGACAGGTTTTTGTACGCCGCTACTTCCACAGCGAGTCGATCTCGGATATCGCCGACTTTTTCGATATGTCCGAGTCGAAGGTCAAATCGATCCTTCACAGAATGCGACTCTCGCTGAAAACACATCTCACCGAACACGAAATACACATTTGACACAAAAGGTAACAAAATGAAAAATGAAATTCTGGCGACAGCCATGACACACATCGACGACGCCCTGATAGCTGAAGCCGATGAAAGATGCACTCGCGGCGCGAAGATCACAGCGCGGACGCTTATGCGCAACATCTACCGCTACGGCGCTCTTGCCGCTTGCCTCGTTTTGGCGATCGGCGTGCTGATCGCAGGCAATATCGGCGGACAGGATGTTCTTCTTTACGGCGAAAGCATTGAGAACTCCCCCAGAACCGTATATGAATATATGCCTCTGGCTATCGTAATTGAAAACTCCAGCATCCCACTTGAACTTGAATTCAAAAAGGAAACAACGCTCAACCTCACCTCGGGCAGCATGATCGTTCTCGACGAGAATGGCAATACACTTTGCGAGGGCAACGAATACGTTGCAAGCGGAAAGGTGGTCATCATCCTGACTGTCCCGTCCGATACCGAGGAATGCATCATAGAAACAGACCGCTCTTACAACATCGTGCTCCGCCCGGACAGCAATTCCGGCGTTTGGTACGTTAATATAGAAAAATAAATTATAGAAAATATTTTCACACAGAAAAAGGAGAAAATCAAAAATGAAAAAGATTATTGCACTCACTCTCGCACTTCTTATGCTCACCATGAGCTTCGTTGCTTGTAACGAAGGCAACACCGACGTTACCACCGAGGCTGAAAATAACAGCACTGAGGCACCCGTAGAGACCACCGTTGAAGAGACCGAAGCTGTAGTTCTTCCCTACGCAAACGCTGCTGAGCTCCTTCAGATCATCTTCGACAAGTACAACGCAGCACAGGCTACCGACGACACCAAGCTTTGGGTTTGCGGCGGTAACATCAACAACTTCGAGACCTGCAACCCCGAGGGTCCTGCTGCATTCGTTGCTCTTGAGGCTGAGGACTACAACGCAAACCTCGGTATCCCCGCTGCAGAGGCTGACAAGATCGCTTCCGCTGCTTCTATGTTCAACATGATGAACGCTAACACCTTCAACTGCTTTACTGTTCAGTTCAAGGACGGCACCGATGTTGATGCTTCTATCAACACCATCAAGGAAAACATCCTTGCTCGTCAGTGGATCTGCGGCGCTCCCGAGAAGCTCGTTATCGCAAAGGCTCCCGGCAACTGCATCATCGTTGTTTGGGGTGTTGTTGAGTTCGGCGGTATCGTTGATCCCGTTGCACAGAGCTTTGCTACCTCCGTTGAGGGCGCAGAGATCGTTGTTGAGCACAACTTCGCTCGATAATTAATACTTACATGATAGGGGATATTTGCTCATTTTGAGCAATATCTCCTTTAAAAAGTCAAAATTTCACCCAAAGGAGCATAAATAATGCTTTTTTCGAGTATTTCTTTCTTATTTTACTTCCTTCCCGCGATAATCCTTCTTTACTATATCGTACCCTTTAAGGCAAAGAACGCAGTTCTTCTTGCGTTTTCACTCTTCTTTTACGCTTGGGGCGGAGTAAAGTATGCGGGTCTTATGATCATCGCGATCATTCTCGGATATATCTTCGGTCTTCTTATTGAGAAGTTCCGCGAGAAGAAGATAGCCAAACTCTTTGTCGGACTTGCTGTAGCCTGCATAATTTCCTTTATGCTCTACTTCAAGTATATGGACTTCTTCATTGATAACTTCAACAAGGTCCTCGGCACCTCGATTCCTCTTCTCAAAATCGTTCTTCCCATCGGAATTTCCTTCTACACCTTCCAGATCATCTCCTACGTTGTTGACGTATACCGTGGCGAGAAGGCGCAGAAGAACCCCATCAACCTTGCGGCTTACGTTGCAATGTTCCCCCAGCTCATCGCGGGTCCCATCGTTCGTTACCACGACGTTGCCCTTGAGCTTGAGCAGAGAGAGCACAGCTTCACTATGTTCGGCGAGGGTGTCCGCCGCTTCGTTGTCGGTCTTGCAAAGAAGGTCCTTATCGCAAACTCGATGTACGACCTCAGCGAGATCATGTACGCGGCAGAGGAAAAGACCGTTCTTATGTACTGGATCTACGCCATTTCGGTTGCCCTTTACATCTACTTTGACTTCTCGGGCTACTCGGATATGGCTATCGGACTTGGCAAGGTCTTCGGCTTCCACTTCCTCGAGAACTTCAACTACCCCTTCATTTCGAAGAGCGCGACCGAGTTCTGGAGAAGATGGCACATGTCGCTCGGCTCCTGGTTCCGCGACTATCTCTATATCCCCCTCGGCGGTAACCGTGTGTCGAAGGGACGCCACATCATCAACATCTTTGCCGTTTGGCTCTTCACCGGCTTCTGGCACGGTGCATCCTGGAACTTCATCCTCTGGGGCGTATTCTTTGGAGTCCTTCTCCTGATCGAGAAGTTCTGGCTCCTCAAGGCGCTGGGCAAGAGCGTAGTTCTTTCGAGATTCTATATCCTTCTCGCGGCACTCCTCAGCTTTGTGGTTTTCCAGATCCCCACTCTGAGCGAAGCGTTCAGCTACATCGGCGGTATGTTCGGCGCAGGCGGAATCGCGTTCTCCTCGGCTGAGACCCTCTATCACCTGAGAAGCTATGCAGTTCTTCTCGTGATGGCAATCGTCGGCGCTACTCCCGTGGTTAAGACCATTGCAATCAAGTTCTCCGAGTCGAAGAAGCTTGGACGCGTCGCAAACGTACTCGAGCCCATCATGATCGTTGTGCTCCTTGCAGTTGTGACCGCCTTCCTCGTTGACTCGTCCTCGAACCCCTTCCTCTACTTCAGATTCTAAGGAGGTAAAGACAAATGAATACTAAGATCAAGAATATAGTGAACGTTGTTGTTTTCTGTGTTGCCATCTTCGGTTTTGCTCTGCTTTGCCTCGTTCTTCCGAAGCCCGAATTTCTTGACAGCGAACGCCGCGAGCCCGCAGCATTCCCCGCTCTTAACCTTGAGTCGGTCATGAAGGACGGCCTTGAATACGGCGACAGCTTCATGAAGCAGTTCGACGACAACTACACCCCCGATAACTTCCCCTTCCGCGATTTCTTCCGTAATCTCAAGTCATTCGTTAACGCCAACGTGTTCAACAAGTCCGATAAGGACGGCGTTTACGTCGTTGACGGCGTTGCGGCAGAGATGCAGGAGCAGATCGACGAGGAATCGATCGCTCACGCGGCTGAAAAGCTGACCTTTATCTACGAGAAGTTCCTTAAGGATCGGGGCATCAAGCCCTATATGGCGATCATCCCCGACAAGGGCTACTTCCTTTCCGAGGCTAACGGCTACCTTTCGATGGACTATGACGAGTTCATCGCGCAGATGCTTGCAAGCGTTGATTTCATGGAGTATATCAACATCAAGGACAGCCTTGAGGTTGGCGACTTCTACGCAAGCGACACACACTGGCGCCAGGAGCAGCTTGTTAAGATCGCGGAGATCCTTGTAAACTCCATGGGCGGCAAGTATGACTCGAAGTTCGACGTCAACGAGCTCGACGTTGATTTCTACGGTGTTTACGCAGGCCGCGCACCCAAGCCCCTTGATGCCGAGACCATCTACTACCTCACCAACGGAAACCTTGAGAACGTCAAGGTCACCGACTGGGAGCACGGCGGCAAGGAGATCAGCCTTTACGATATGGAAAAGGCACACGGCAAGGACGCATACGATATGTTCCTCTCGGGCGAGCTTTCGAAGGTTACCATCGAGAACCCGAACGCAAAGACCGACCGCGAGCTCGTCGTCTTCCGTGATTCCTACGGCAGAAGCCTCCTCCCCCTTATGGTTGAGGACTACGCCAAGATCACCATCATCGACATCCGTTATCAGATCCCCCAGATCCTTCTGATGGGAGTAAACTTCGAGAACGCAGACGTGCTCTTCCTTTATAGCACTCTCATTCTTAATAACAGCTCTGAGCTGAAATAATGAAATTTCCTCGCAGAAATGCGAGGAAATTTTCATTTATTTAACCATTTCGGTTGCGAAATGTGCTATACTATAAAAAATAGCCGAAAGGAGGTGCGCAAGATGTCCAAGACAGTTTATATCGTTATCAGCCAAACGGGCACGGCTTTGTCGCGTATACTCAAATTCATCACCGGTGCAAAGTACAATCACGCCTCGATCAGTCTTGAATCCGATCTCTCAACGATGTACTCCTTTGGCAGAACCAACCCCTACAACCCCTTCCACGGCGGATTTGTTATCGAGTCCCCGAACTACGGCACTTTCAAGCGCTTTTCGGGCACAAAGGTCGAGGTGCTTTCGATATCGGTTTCTGAAGGGCAGTATATCAACCTCGGACAGATGCTTGAGGGTATGGCAAAAAATAAAAAGCGATACCACTATAATTATCTCGGGCTCTTCCTTGCGGGCGCGAAGATTCATTACAAACAGGCAAATTCCTATTATTGCTCGGAATTTGTCAAGGAAATGCTCGTCCGAAACGGCATTCGCGAAGCCCGCGAGCTCGCCGACATCGTCGAGCCGATGCTCTTCCTCACCCTACCGAACGCGAACCACTTTTACAGCGGAAAGCTGAAGGATTTTGCAAATAAAACTTAAAAAGCGGCTGAAATTCAGCCGCTTTTTTATTACGCGTTATTAATAATCTCTCTGAGCTTTTCTGCGTTCGCAAACATATCCCCGCCCTTTGCGTAGATCGAGGAGGTGCCCGCAACAAAGATGTCGGCGCCCGCCGCGCTCATCAGCTTTGCGTTCTCGAAGCTTACGTTGCCGTCGACCTCGATCTCGATATCGGGATAGCCGTGGTCGTCGAGGAACTTGCGCATGCGAGTGATCTTGTCGAGAGTGGAGGGAACGAGCTTCTGACCTGCAAACCCGGGGTTGACGGTCATAACGAGTACACCGTCGATGACGTCGAGGAGCTCCTCGATCGCCGAAATGGGAGTGCCGGGGTTGAGCGCAACCAT
>JAZORB010000150.1:0-3776 GCA_045656385.1 Eubacteriales bacterium
TCCCTTGAAGGTGTTGAGAACTTCCTCAAAGGTGCAAAGACCGAACTGAGTGTAGTCGCGGTCGTAGTTGACGTAGCGAAGCTTGCGGATCTCCTCGTCGGTAAGCTGGGGAAGGGATACCTTACCCTCTGTGCCGAGGTAGTTGAGATGGCGATACTCCATCTTGGGGTGGAGGATCCAGAGAGTGCCGTCAGCGGACTTATTGAGGTCAACCTCGATCATATCCGCACCGTGACGGACTGCGATCTCATAAGCTGCCATAGTGTTGCAGGGGATGTTACCTCCGCACTCGCCGCGGTGTGCAGCAACGATAATGCGCTCGGAAGCGTCTTTCATAAGATTAACTGCCATTTTTTATTTCTCCTTTTGTTAGGATTTTTGTTATGACTATATTGTATCACAAAATTGCCCGCTTGTCACCACTTTTTCGAAAAAAATATAATTATTCGTTGACTTTAAATTGTGGATATGATAAAATTAATTGATAAATACAAGTGGAGGAAGAATATGAGAATTAAATATAAACATTTATCGGTCGCGTTGGCACTTCTTCTCGCGCTCTGTGCCATCATGTCGGGTTGTGACGGAGAGCAAGTCGAAACCACCGCGCCGCAAGTTTTGGAAACCTTTCCCGAAACAACGCCCGAAACCGAGGCTCCCGCACCGAGTGAATACACCATCATTTCCGGCAAAGAGGGTATTTTCTCGATAGTCCGTCCCGAGGAACTTGATTCGAGCGACGTGGCGGTCTCGACTGCGGTTGAGATCAGAAAATTCATCAAGGATCGCACCGGCGTTTCGCTGAAACTCGGCGATGACTGGATCGCCGCGGGAACCGAGCACAACGCCGAGGCTTTCGAAATTCTCGTTGGCGCAACCTCTCATCCCGAAAGCGCGGAGGTCATGGCATCCATCGGTTACGGCGACTACGCCATCCGCGCCGTCGGCAACAAGATCGTCGTTTTCTCATACAGCGACGTCGGATATGAGGAGGCTCTGAAGAAGTTCACCTCTCTTCTCCGATCGGGAATCAAAAACGAGGACGGAAATACGTCCCTCGTTCTTGCAGCCGAGGACATCAACATTGTCGGCACCGTCGAAAAGATGACGGCATCCCTGCCCCACTACGCGGGCGGAAAGATCAATGCCGTTGCAAACGCGGGCGACGGATGCTATTGCATCGTCATCGGCGAAACGAATGCGGATGAATACAAGGCCTATCTTTCCGCGCTTGCCGGCAACGGCTACAAAACTCACACCTCCAACGACATCGCGGGCAACCTATTTTCCACCCTTTACACCGAAAAATACACCGTCAACGCGGGATTTTACAAGAACAACGAAGAGGTTCGCATCATAATCGAGCCCTTCAGCGAGAAAACCCTGCCCCTTGCAAAGTCGGACTTTACCGCAGTGACCACTCCTCAGCTCACGATGATGGGACTTGACAATTTCATCGGAACCGATTATCAGAACAACGGCCTCTGCCTTATCTATCGCCTCGCGGACGGTAGCTTCGTCATCGTCGACGGCGGACATTCGGAGGACGCGGCTGTATCGGCGTCTGACATTATCAGCATCCTGCGCGAGCAATCAAAAGGCTACGCCAAGTCGGATGCCGACATCCGCATTGCCGCCTGGATAATCACGCACCCCCACAGCGACCACTTCGGAACATTTGTCAAGGCTTACACTCAGTTCACGAAATTCAAGGTCGAACGCGTTTTCGCAAACTTCTGGGACGCAGGCACTTTCGAAGCCTTCAAGAGCGCGAAGGACACATTTGCCCCGGGCAAGTACACCACCTACACGCAGACCCCCGGTGTTGCAGAAAAGCTCGGCGCGGAATACATAGTTCCCCACGTCGGTCAGGTCTGGTGGATGGGCGGAACGAAGTTTGAGTTCCTTTACACTCTCGAATCATTCCTCCCCAGATCCACTCCCACCTTCAATACCTCATCACTGATTTTCAGAACCTTAACCACCGATTCGTCGGGAAAGGATTACACCGTCATGGTCACCGGTGATGCAACCGGATATACGATGCAGATCATCGCCGACACCTTCGGTGACGATCTCAAGAGTGACGTCGTTCAGCTCGCGCACCACGGCTCGATCACAAGCGGAAACAGCGGAGGCACGCAAAAGGCATACGAATATATGAGCCCCTCCGTTCTCCTCTGGCCCGTCGGAAACAACCACTACTCGACCGTTAAGGAATACACCTACAACCACGTTCTGCACGACTCGAGAAACCCCAACTTCGCCGAGCTTTACGTTGCGGGCTGGCAGGGCAATTCGGTGACGATCTCCCTTCCCTACACCCTAGGCACGGCGCAGAAAAAAGTCGTTCTCGAGCCTTAATAATATTGACAACAGCACCGTTTTGTGATAAAATTACCTTGTTATTTTTCTTAGGAGGATCAATATGAAATTCAATTATAAGCTTTTGGCGCTCTTGCTTGCGCTGACGCTTGCATTTTCGGCGTTCGTCGGATGCTCACCCGCGGGCACTGCAGATGAAACCACAACTCCCGCAGATTCGGCAAATGAATCCGAAACTCCCGAAACCGAACCTATACCCGAAGGTCCGGCAGAACTTACTCTCGTTTCAGGCGGAAAATCGAATGTAAAACTAATCCGTCCCTCGAATCTCAAGACAGAAGACACACCTGTCAAGGTTGCGATCGAGATCAGAAAGATCATAAACAATCTCACTGGGATCAACCCCGAGCTTGGTGACGACTGGATAAAGAAGGGCGGAAGCTACGACAGCTCCACTCTTGAGATCCTTGTAGGTGGAACCGAATATCCCGAAACCGCAGAAGTTATAAACGGCCTGACCTACGGAGAATATTCGATAAAGGCTGTCGGCAACAAGATCGTCATCTTCTCCTTCACCGATGCCGGATACACCAAGGCAATGAACGAGATGATCACCCTTCTCCGCAATTCGGTCACCGAAGAAGCCGACGGCACAAAAAATCTCACTCTCACCGCAGACAAGCTCAATATCGTCAAGAAGCACGACGCCATGACCTCAAGCCTCCCCTTATACGAGGGCGGCGAGTTCTCCTCCGTCACCGATATGGGCGACGGATGCTACGGCGTTATCATCAATGATACGAGTGCCGACGAATACAAGGCATATCTTAAAAAGCTCGGCGACACCGGCTATCAGACCTATGCCGAAAACGAGATCGTAGGCAGCCTCTTTACTACCCTTTATACCGAAAAATACACCGTAAACGCAGGTTATTACAGCAATAACAAAGAAGTCCGCGTCATCATCGAGCCCTTCGAAGAGGATACTCTTCCCACCAAAAAGAGCGATGCCGCGCCCGTGACCACCTCGCAGGTATCCATGATCGGAGTTGAGGGTATTTACAACAAGGACTATCAGCAGAACGGTATGTGCATCATCTACCGTCTTTCCGACGGTAGCTTCGTCATTGTTGACGGCGGCCACCACGGAAATTCGGGCATCTACGCCGCCAATATCATCAAGGCTCTGCGTGAGCAGTCAAAGGATTACGCCAAGACCGACAAGGACATCACCATTGCGGCTTGGATCATCTCGCACCCGCACACCGACCATTTCGGCACTTTGATGAACGAATACAAGCAGTTCACCAAGTTCAATTTTGAGCGCATCATGTGCAATTTCTGGCCCGAGGCGGCATTTGATACCGCACAGAAAACAACTTCAAGCTTTGCAACGGGTCTTTACAAGAACTACAACAAGACCGTTTCGGTTGCGCGCGAGATCGGCGTTG
>JAZORB010000151.1:0-6310 GCA_045656385.1 Eubacteriales bacterium
CACTCAATTCCCTTTTCCACGCTCGAAAACTGAGCGACATCAGCTTCAATCTCCGCCCAATGCATTTCATCGCCTTTTTTGTAGAAAGCAAACTTATATCCCGCGGGCAAATCATATCGCGGATAATTTTCAGTATCTTCCTTGATCATCGTCAAGGGGTAATAAGGTATGCTTTTATCGACCATATTTTCACCGCTCCTTTCATAAACCTATTATATCATAAATATTTTTCTTTTTCAATCCCTCCGCCTTTTTTCGTTCAAAATATTGACACAAAGAGCAAAATGTGATAAAATCATAAAAAACACTGCGAGGTGACTTCTATGAAAAAATATCTGCTCCCCGAAACCGGTAACTTTTATAAAGCAAATCTTCACTGTCACACCACCGTTTCCGACGGCAACTGGACTCCCGAGGAAGTGAAAAAGAACTATATGGCAATGGGTTACTCCGTAATCGCTTATACCGATCACGACGTTCTCATCCCCCACCCCGAGCTTGCGGACGAGAACTTCCTTCCCCTCAACTCCTATGAAATGGAAGTAAACGCTCCCGGCAAATGGGACAAGCACTGCAAGTGCTGCCATATGTGCTTCATCGCGCTTGAGCCCGATAATATCACCCAGGTCTGCTGGCACAGAAACAAGTACACCTGGGGCAACGCGAAGAACATCTATTCCTCGCAGGTCAAATTTGACGAAAACGAGCCCGATTACGAGCGCGTTTACTCCCCCGAGGGCATCAGCGATATGATGAAGCGCGGACGTGACGCCGGATTCTTCGTAACCTACAACCATCCCGCGTGGTCGCTTGAAACCGCACTTGATTTCGCCTTCTATGAGAATATGAACGCAATGGAGATCGTCAACGGAAGCTGCTATTTCCACGGCTATGACGATTACAACCCCGCGGCATATGATACGATGCTTATGACGGGCAAGCGACTCTACTGCATCGCAACTGACGATAACCACGACGGTCAGCCCTTCGGTCATCCGGGCAACGACTCCTTCAAGGGCTGGACTATGATAAAAGCAGATAAGCTTGAATACAGAACCATCACCAAGGCACTCGAGGCGGGCAACTTCTACGCATCGCAGGGCCCCGAGATAAAGGCTCTTTGGTTTGAGGACGGCAAGGTTCACATCGAATGCAGCGGTGCGAGAAGGGTCACCGCCAACTACGGCGTGCGCAGAGGACGCAAGGTAGAGGCAAGAGACGAGCTTATCACCTCTGCATCCTTCCCCTTCGATCCCGATGACAACTACATCCGCATCACCGTCGAGGACGAAAACGGCCTCCACGCAAATACCAATGCATATTTTGCGGACGAAGTATATAAAGATTAATTACAAAAAGAGGCTATCGCAAAGATAGCCTCTTCGTTTTTACTTAATTTCCTCAAGCGTTTTGAATGAAAGTGTAACGTTTCCGTTCTCACTGATATAGTGGCGCTTGAAGTTTTTGATCAGGTACTGGTTGTAGTCCTGCTTTTCGTACTCTTTATAACTGCTGATCGCGCAGTCCCAGAGGACGACTTCGGGCAGCACGAGACTGTAAGCCTCGATCTTTCCGTGCGTTCTGCCGTGGTGGGTGGGCTGAAGGATATCGCTCTTCAAGTGTGTACCGTAGCGGGTTGCCATAGCAAGCATATTTTTTGCCGTGGAATCTGCAAAGAAGATCGCGCTCTTTCCGCCGACCGAGATCTTGAACGCCATCGAAGCGGCGTTGTTATATTCAAGCGCGGAGACGTTGGGAGCAACGTCCTCGTGTGTATAGAGGATGTCTATCTCAACACCGTCGATATTGAGGATGTCGCCCGTGTGCGGCTTGATCACCTGCGTGTAGCCCCACTTCTTCGGTGCGTCGAGAGTCTTTTTGAGCACGTTGTAGGGCGATGTCGAATCGTTAAGCACCTTGCTCACATCCGACTTTGCAAGCATTTCTTCGCTCATATAATTGTAAATAACGCGCTCGAGCACAACCTCGTCATAGTAAGCCGCCGCAACGTCAGCGATCGCGCCGTAATGGTCGGCGTGCGGGTGGGTCAGTATCCACGCGGCGACAACGGGAAGCCCCTCACCGGTATTCTGTTCACGAAGAAGGTTTCGGATCTTTTTGCCCTCGCCGATTCCTACCCAACCGCCGTCAATGACGATAAAGCTGCCCTTCGGGGTGCGGATAACGTAGGACATTCCCGTATCCTCGCCGTTGTTTCCGGTGTTGACCATAGTGATCAGCGGCTCAACCTCTCCGCCTTCGGCATTTGTTACGCCGTAAATATCCGAATAAGCCTCGTAGGGGTTATAAGGCAGAACAGTAAGGCGCGCGACCTTTTCGGCGGTAAAATAAGATGCGATCAGCGCCGTGCCATCTTTACTGAAGGTATAGAAGAAATTGCCCTGCACCTCACGCGCGGATTCCTGAGTATATCCGAGAGTCTTGAGATTTTCGAGATACGCGCGGTATTCGCTTTCAAAAACCGAGTTTACTATCTTTGCGTAAACTCCGTCGCCGCAATCGTAATCGTTTCGCCTCATACCGCCCGAAAAATACGGAATATCCTCGGCAGTTACGGGTGTCAGCACAGGATGCGGACTTGCGGTGGTTTCCTCCGCAACCGTTGTTTCCTCTGCCGTGGTTTCAAGCACTTCGGCTTCGGTCATTACGGACTCTGTGGTCTCGTCAGCATTGCCTCCATTTTGAGAGCAGGCGCTCATGAAAATCATGAGCGCCGCAAGGCAAAGCGACATCAATGCTTTGCACTTCATCATTGTACCCCGTTGATAAAGTTCTCGATATCCTTTTCCATAGAGGTCTTTACCGACGCAATGTAGGAAGAAATATCTCTCGAGCCCTCAACCATCATATCGTTGATCTTGGATGAATAACCGATGGTGCTTTGAACGGGAATGCTGTATGCGATGTTGGAGTAGATCAGGTCAAGAGTCTGCCATGAGAGCGCATCGCGGCTGGTCTGGCCATAGAGTCTGATCTCGAAATATGCGCTGCGAACGGTTTCGGTCGAATGATATGCCATAGCCTCAAGAATAAAGCCTGTTCTTTCGGGATCCTTCGCGCAAGCGGGGATTGCTATGGAATAAGGATTGGGCGCGTTGCAGGTGTAGTGCTCCTGATCGGTATCTCTCTTGGGCAGGGGGAGGAAGCCGAAGTTATCCTTCATGCCCGAACGCATGGTGTTCGAGTTGGAGATAGTGGTCATCAGGAAGAGCGCATGACCGTTGACAAACATATCGGTAGCCTCGGTGTTCTTCGCACAGCCTGTGTAGAAGAAGTTCTCGCCCGACATGGTATCAAGGATGAGATTGTAGGCGTTCACAAAGCCCTCGGTGGTGAAGTAAGCATAAGGAAGCGAGGTCTTGGGATCGATCTTTATATAGCTTGCATCCGCACCGCTGCAAAGGGCGCTGTAAGTGGTCGAAGGCACGCCGACAACGGGATAAAGGTCGTCCTTATCTGCAACGCCGTTTCCGTTATCCTTGTATACGTCCTTGGCGTAGTTATACATTTCCTCAAGTGTCCAATTGCCGTCGATAGCCTTCTGGTAAAGCTCATCTACGCTAAGGTTGTTGTCAGACATGATGGTGTGATTGAAATAGAAGCATCTGACGTGGTCGAAATGCGAGGTCACCATATTGCTGTAGGTGTAGTAAAGGTGATCGCCGAATCTGTAATTCAGATTTGCGCTCTGATCCCACCAGGATTTTTCAAGCGAGATATTGTTGATCGAAGCAAGGTCATACCAAAGTCCCTTGCGGGCAAGAGCTGTGGAATTGGTATAGTTGAGCATAGCGACATCGAAGG
Source organism: Eubacteriales bacterium (assembly GCA_045656385.1). Lineage (GTDB taxonomy): Bacteria > Bacillota > Clostridia > Oscillospirales > CAG-272 > CAG-390. The sequence continues at coordinate 3,826 of JAZORB010000151.1, forward strand.
AGGGATCGCCGCTTGAGATCTCGTTTTCCGCAGTTGTTGCCGCCTTGGAGGATTTAACGACGATCTCGCTAACCTCAACGCCGTATCTTTCGCTCATAATAGCGTTTCTGCGGAACACAGCCTGATCGAGAGTGTCCGCCGAGGAATCGTCAAGACCGACAGCGGTGAGGCCCGAGGAATTGAGGATAACAAGCTTTCCCGCATATTCCTGGGTTTCATCAGGAAGCTCAAAAACCTCTGCGGGATCGACTGTGGTTTCGTCGATCACAAGAGTGGTCTGCGCGGGGGCGACGGACGCCGCAGTGGTCTCCGCCGGCTCTACTGTGTTGGCACAGGATGCAAACGGGAGAATCATCATTGCCGCAAGCGCAGCCGCGAGAATTCTTTTAGTTAAGTTTTTCATAATCTGTTTTCCTCTTGTCGAGTCTGATCAGTTTTTCTTCTTGAAAACGATCGCGGTGCCAAGAAGAGCAATGATAGCTACTCCGCCTGCGATCATACCTCCGCATCCGCCCTCGGACTTGGGAGCTTCGGTTGTGGGAGCTTCGGTCGCGGGAGCATCTGTTGCAGGAATTTCGGTTGCGGGCTCGGTTGCAGGTTCTGTTGCAGGTTCAGTCGCGGGCTCTGTTGCGGGAGCCTGAGTCTCGGGAGCCTTGGTGGTCTCGGGCTCGGTCACAACCGGAGCCGCGGTGGTTTCGGGCTCTGTTGCGGAAGCATTTTCATAAAGAAGAGTTCCGACTGCACCCGCGGGAGCAAAATATGTCGAAGCAATGCCGTCGATATTGTCGCCGCGGAAGAAATCAATACGCATATAAACCTTTTCCTGACCGAGGATGTAGGGAGATACGTCTACCGAACGAAGCACCTCGGGGTCGCGGTTTGTGGGATCGGCAACGTTGATGCCGTTGCCTGCGGTAGCGTCGTTGATGATGGAGGCAACGAGAGTCCAGTTAGCTTCGGTATAACCTGCAGCATAATCGGCTTCGCCAACGGTGGAAACATAAATGCGAACGTGGTCGGGCTCGCCTGCCGCGATGGAGTAACCGTGATAGTTGAGAGTAAGAGAAAGGAACGCATTTCCTGCGCCTGCGTCAAATACGAAAACGGAGGTTGCACCCTCTGCATTCTTGCTTCCGAGCCAGCCCTTGTAACCCATCTGTGTCGAGTTGCCCGCGGGCTTCATTCCGTTGCAATAAACGAGGGAGCTTTCATAGGTGGAAGTCTCGAGGAAGTTAAATTCGATCTGATAGTCGTTGGCAGCAGACGCATTGAGAGCGAATGCCGAGAGAAGTGTAAGCGCCATAACGAGAACTACGGCTGTCGCGATGATTCTTTTCATAGCTATTCTCCTTTGAATTTTGATACAGTTTATATTTCAACGGTTAAACCGTCAAAAGCGGGTGTCATGCCGAGCTCAGCCGCCTCTGCCGCAAGCTCTTCGTGCGTCTGATGCAAAAGATGACCGATGTGGCTGAGATATACCTTTGTATGATCGTCAAGAAGCCCCATCTCACGGAGCTTTTCCTTTGTTTCGTAACAGCCCATGATGTCCATATGCGCCGCCGTGATCAGCTCTCCGCGACCGAGAGTGCAATCAAGCGAAACAAAATCGAATACGTGCTCATAGGTCTTGAGCCAATCCCATGCGCTTGTGTAGAAGGGACCCGTGTCGTGCGCCCAGAGGATATGCTTATCCTCGGAGAGGTTATCGATAACGTACATAACCGACTGCACGCCCTGCGCGTGATGCGCCTTGAGAGGTGTGATGCGATATTCGTCAATCTCAAAAGGCACGCCGACCTCGATGGGGTGATATTCGACCTGAAAATCCGAGGTGCGGACTCTTCTGCCCTCTGCATAAGCCTTCTCGCGGGCGTCGATCGTCTCGCACATTTTTGTGGACGACGCAGGAGTACAATACACGTTCAGCGCCCCTTCATATCCCTGCGGACGGCTGAAAAGATCCTGCGTCAAGAAGTGGTCATAATGCGCGTGAGTTATGATGATATTCTTAATGCGGCGCATATCAAGCCCGCAATAAGCGGTGTGAAGATATGTGTCAACGGGGAAATCTATTGATATTTTATCGTCAATCACCGCCTGCGAGCGGGTGCGAATATCCTTACCGCCAAACTCGCGCGCGTGACGGCATACAGGGCAATCGCAGAATATCTCGGGAATTCCGCCTCCGCCGCCCGTTCCGTAATACTTAAGCTTCAATTTCTTGCCATCCTTGTAATTTATTTATATACAATATAATTATATCATAAAAACAAAAAATGTCAACAAAAAATTAATATAATTAGGGATAATTATGAAAAAGAGCTGACCCGCCGCAGCGGATCAGCATTTTCAATATATTTTAAGCAATCAGAAGCCCAAGTGCAAACATAGCCATCAGAGCGATCAAGATTGCGATGCTGTTGTATTTATATAGTTCAAACATTTTATTTATTACCTTTCTTTGTGGTTGTTTTTCTTTACG
>JAZORB010000152.1:0-13536 GCA_045656385.1 Eubacteriales bacterium
GTCAGCTCTTTAAGACATAAAATTCCCGCAAGACCTCCACCTACAATTACAACCCTATCACCGACCTCTCGCTTGACAAGGAGAGCGCCGCATGACCGCGCGCCTTCTCTCTGCCCTTGCCGCCCGCTACCCGCTTACCCCCATTGATACGGGCGAGTTTGCCAAGCTCAAGGCAAACGGTATGACCTTCACAGTCGAGGCCTACGCAGCCGAAGGGCTTGGCCACGTATCGGTGATGCGCGCATCCGGCTTTTTCGGGCTGATGAAGATGGACACCCTCATCATCAATCCGACAGAGATCGATCTCCCACTTTACTCCTATGACCGCATCCTCGCCATGGGCAACGACACCCTGATAGTTGAGCTTTACGATACCCTCATAGGCGATTATTCCGAGAGCGGAATGCTTTCTGTCAAGGAGAAATTCGCTTCCCTTCCCGAGCGCGATCCGGGCGAGCATTGGTATGACTCGATCAAGCTCACATCAAGCATTTCGAAGAAGGGCAAAAAGATCACCACAGAGCTCGACGAAATGACGCTCGAGCATTTCGAGGCTTACCTTGCATCGGTTGCCGCTCCCGTCACCGACGGTGAGTCGAAAAAGGATATGGCTGCCGTCTACGTAAACGGTCTGCTCGAAAAGGGCGGTCCCTCGACCGACGTCTTCAAAAAGGAGCTAGGAGTCGAGAAAACCACAAAGCTTTTCAGAGAAATACTCTTTGGAATCGCATAAGTTCCAACGTCCCATCCGCAAACGGATGGGACGTTTTTTCGTTTTTCATTGAAATTGCATTAATAATGTGATATAATATAATTAATATTATACCGAAAGAAGATGATCTCTTTGAATCAGAGCGATGCTCAATACAAAAAAATGATGGAAACGCCGATTCCTCGGCTGATCACATCGCTATCGATACCCACAGTCATCAGCTCGCTGATAACTGTCATTTATAACACGGCAGATACATATTTTGTTTCTCAGATAGACAAATCGGCATCAGCCGCAGTCGGCGTGGTATTTTCGATAATGTCCGTAATTCAGGCGCTTGGATTCGGCCTCGGCGTCGGTGCGGGAAGTCTTATCAGCCGCAAGCTCGGCGCAAAGGATAACTCCGCGGCGGACAAATACGCCTCGAGCGCATTCTTCGCCTCGATTACGGTCGGTACGCTTATTGCAATAATAGGCCTGAGCTTCCTTGAGCCGATCCTGCGTTTTCTCGGATGCACCGACACAATGCTGCCGCACGCCATTCCCTACGCGCGCTTCATTCTGATCGCCGCACCCCTCAACTGCGCCACGTTCGTTCTGAATACTACGCTCCGAAGCGAAGGACTTTCCTTCCTCTCAATGGTCGGTATCACGACCGGCGGTATCCTCAATATGATCCTCGACCCGATTCTTATCAACGGATTCGGTATGGGTACGGGCGGCGCCGCTATTGCAACCATGGTCAGCCAGACCGTCAGCTTTTCGATCCTCTTCTGCTTCTTCCTGTTCGGAAAATCGATCGTAAAGATCAATATGAAGAGCGTAAGCCGCCGCTTTGCCGATTATAAGGCCATCGTCACCACCGGAATACCCACGATATTCCGCCAGGGACTTGCAAGCATCGCATCTGCCGCGCTCAACATTCAGGCAATCGACTACGGCGGAGATGCCGCAGGCGCCGCTATAACCATCGCAAACAAGGTTTATATGCTCGTCCGCAATATCATCATCGGCCTCGGCCAGGGCTTTCAGCCTGCGGCGGGATATAACTACGGCGCGGGCAACAAAAAGCGTACTTGGGAGTGCTTCACATTCTCCGTTAAGGTTGGTACCGTTATCTGCCTGACCTTCGGAATCTTTTCCGCGCTTTTTGCCGAGCAGATAATGTGGTTCTTCTGCGATGACGCCGAGGTTGCGCTTCTTGGCACGAAAACTCTTTATTTCCTTTGCGCCTGCATACCGCTTATGGCGTTCAGCACCTTTGTCAATCAGCTTTATCAGGGCCTCGGCTTCAAGCTTCAGGCAACCTTCCTTGCAAGCTGCCGCCAGGGCATATTCTTCCTTCCCACCGTCTTTGTACTTCCCCTCTTGCTTGACCTGACCGGTGTTCAGGCGACGCAGTCGCTTGCAGATATCTGCACCTTCTTCATCTCGATCCCCTTCATCATTATTTTCTATAAGAAATACATCGTCGGAAAGGACAATACCAAATGAAAATATCCGTAATCAACGGAAGCCCCAAGGGGCAATACAGCATCACGCTTCAGACAATTCGCTATCTTGAGCGCAAATACCCCGAGCATGAATTTCACATTTTCAATGCAGGTCAGAAGATCAAGGCGCTTGAGAAGAATTTTGACGAGGCAGAGGAGATCCTCACCTCATCGGATGCCGTAATTTTCTCATATCCAGTCTATACCTTCCTTGCCCCCTCGCAGCTTCACAGATTCATCGAGCTTACAAAGGCAAGCGGAGTTGACCTTTCGGGCATATACGCCACACAGATAACCACCTCGAAGCATTTCTACGACGTCACGGCACACAAATATATCGAAGAAAACGCGCTTGATCTCGGAATGCGCTATATCCGCGGTTTATCGGCTGATATGGAGGATCTTTTGACCGAACAGGGTCAAAAGGATGCAGAAAAGTTCTTCGAGAGATTCCTTTGGTCTGTCCAAGAGGGTATTTTTGAAGTTCAAAAGAAAAAGAATCGCACCTACTCCCCCTCCCCCGCCAATCCCACCGAGGACACCGCGAAGGCCGATGGCAAGGATATTGTTATCATCACAGATAGCACAGACGACAACTCAAATCTTGCCCGCATGACAGAACGCTTCCGTGCCGTTTTCGGATACAAAACGCGAGTGGTAAATATCTCGGAATACCCTCTCGCCGGCGGTTGTCTTGGATGCTTCCGTTGCGCGGTTTCCGAAAAATGCGTTTATAAGGATGGATTTGACAGCTTCCTCCGCGAAAACATTCAGACCGCAGATGCTATCGTTTATGCCTTCAACGTATCCGACCACTCGATGGGCGCAAGATTCAAAATGTACGACGACCGCAATTTCTGCAACGGTCACAGAACCGTGACGGTCGGTATGCCCATCGGTTATCTCGTTTCCGGAAATTACTCGGAGGAGCACAATCTTCGCACCGTTATCGAGGCGCGTGCAGAAACAGGAGGCAACTTCCTTTGCGGCGTTGCAACCGATGAATACGACACCGACGCGCAGATCGACGCGCTGGCAAAATCCCTTTCCTTCGCTCTCGAAACAAAGCATACCGCACCGCAGAATTTTTGGGGAGTCGGCGGAATGAAGATATTCCGCGACCTCATCTACCAGATGCGCGGAATGATGCGTGCCGACCACAAATTCTACAAAAAGCAGGGCATCTACGACTTCCCGCAGAAAAAGTTCTTCACCTCAATGAAGATGTACCTCGTCGGCTTGCTTCTTTCAAACGAAAAAGTACTTTCCAAAATGGGCAACAAGATGAACGAGGGCATGCTCATGCCCTACGAAAAGCTATTTGCCGAAATGGATAAAAAGGAGAACAAAAAATGATTAAGATTGCCATAATTCTTTTGAGCCTCATCGGCGGACTTTACGGCATTGTGCTGAACATTGTTCAACATCGCTCGGCAAACAATCCCACACCCGCAAACCTCACCGACGTTTACGACGACGAAACATACGCAAAATGGAAGAAATACAGCGCCGAGCACACCCGCCTCAGCATAATCTCATCCGTAATCACCGGCATTATCATGCTCGTGCTTCTTGCAACAAATGCGTATTCAGCTTTTGCTTCCATCTTCCCCGACAATAACTATATTCAGCTGCTCGCAGTCATACTTCTCGTTACATTGGTTTCAAACGTCATCGAAATAGTTGAAAGCTATATTTCAAATATGGTCATCGAGCAAAAATACGGATTCAACAAGACAACTATGAAGACCTTCATTGCCGACCGTATCCGCTCGATCTTGCTCGGATTTGCACTTTCATGCACGATCGCATATGCCGTTTTCGGCTTCTACAGCCTCGTTGGCGTCTGGACGATCCCGATCTTTGCGGGCGCGATGTTCTGCTTCTCGCTTATCATTTCCTTCCTTTACCCCATCCTCAGCCGCATCGGCAACAAATTCGTTCCGCTTGAAGAGGGCGAACTCAGAGATAGCCTTGAGGGGCTTCTGACAAAGCACGGCTACAAGGTAAAGGCTATCGAGGTTATGGATGCCTCCCGCCGCACGACAAAGCTCAATGCCTACTTCACCGGCTTTGGCAAGATGAAAACTATCGTCCTTTACGATAACCTCGTAAATGCTATGACACCCGACGAGATCTGCGCCGTCTTTGCGCACGAGCTCGGCCACGGCCTTCACAAGGACGTGCCGAAAATGCAGTTTCTCAGCCTCATCAATATGGCGCTGATGGGTACCGTCGCTTTCCTTGCCGTCAGTATGCCCGAGCTGCACACCGCATTCGGCTTTGAGAGCGTTAACTATGGCTTCGTTTACCTGCTTATGGGCACCGGACTCGGCATAGTTCAGCCCTTTATGTCGCTTATTACTAACGCCCACAGTCGCCGTGCGGAATACCGCGCAGACCGTCAAGCAGTGAGCGAGGGCTATGGTGAAGCTATGATCTCCGCCCTCAAAAAGCTCGCGCGTGAGAATTTCGCTCACCTTGCTCCCTCGAAGATCAACGTAGTTCTCGAATACAGCCACCCGCCTCTCGGCGAAAGAATCGCGGCTGTCGAAAAAGAGATCAAGAAATAAATCAAAATTGTGACTCGGTCACGGAAATCCCCGCGTAAAAATGATATAATTATATCAATAAAACAAGACACGGAGGATAAGAAAATGTCTGAAAACAAGACCTGTGACCTGAAGCCCGTAAATACCAAATCCGTAAAAGATTTCAAGATCTGTAACTGCAAAAACGTATCCTATTTCAATATCCTTGATGCGCTCGAAAAGCATTCAAAGGTTGAAAATCTTCTCGACGTTTTCGAAGACGTTAAAAAGACAACTCATTGCTCCACCGGTTGCGGCGGCTGCTATCAGAGAGTCCTCGAAGTTATCTCGGATACTATGATGAATAAATAATTATAAAAAACGCGATGAGGAATCATCGCGTTTTTAATTGTATGTTCGCCTACCTCACAAATAATTGAATTATGTTATAATTGTTTTCGGTTGCAAAAGATGCATATTTGTGATATAATAATAAAACAATACAACGAAAGCAGATACCGCATGAGCAATTATAAAATATCGCGTGTTTCGGCGATGCATTATGTCAAAATGGTGGTCCGAGCGCTTATGTTTTTGGGCGCAACGTCACTATATATATTCAAACGCTACACGGGGAAAGGCGTTTTTCTTGAGAACAGCAATGCGTTACCTTTCCTTTTGGTGCTGATATGGGTAGTCTACGCCCTTGAAATGGCTTGCAGATTCTTCCCATCAAGACTTGAAAGTCCCGGATGCCAAAAGCAATTTGCCTGCAATTTTATGCCCACAGAGTCAAAAGAACCAAAGCTACAATCTCCGTGGCGTACGTTTGCCGTCGCGGCGGCTTGGTTTGCACTCAACGGAGCGATCGGATTACTTTATTTCACAAATATCATTGACGCGGGCATTCTTATCCTGATAACCCTCGCTTACGGCGTTTGCGATATGATATGCATCCTCTTCTTCTGCCCCTTTCAGACATGGTTCATGAAGAACAGATGCTGCACCGATTGCCGTATATATAACTGGGATTTTGCTATGATGTTCACGCCTCTCGTATTTATTCCCCATCCGTATACGTATAGTCTCGTTGCACTCTCGCTTATGCTTTTGTTCCGCTGGGAATGGAATTACAAGCGCCATCCCGAGCGTTTTTCCGAGCGCACAAACGCTTGCATCTCTTGCAAGCATTGCAACGAAAAGCTTTGTAAGCACAAAAAACAGCTAAAGGCATTTATTCGAGATAAAAAATTTATCAAGAGGTAAAAAATGAAGTCAATCCTTGTAACGGGCGCGTACGGCGGCATGGGGCGCGCAGCCTGCCGGCTTTTGCGAGATATGGGATATACCGTATTCGCGCTTGACAAAAGAATCTCGGAGGCGGAGGAAGGAATTATCCCGATCCAAGCCGATATAACATCCGAGGATAGCATCAAAAAGGCGTTCGCGTATGTCGCCGAGACCACCCAAGACCTTCGCGCCATACTGCATTTTGCAGGAATGTATATGCTTGATTCACTCGTCGAAATGTCCGACAACGAGTTTAGCACAATATTTGACGTCAATCTGCGCGGAGCGTTTTTGATCAACAAAACCTTTCTGCCAATGCTCAGAAATGGCAGCCGAATACTTATCGTAACAAGCGAGCTCGCACCGCTCGATCCTCTCCCCTTCACCGGAATCTACGCCGTAACAAAAGCAGCACTGGACAAATACGCATATTCGCTTCGAATGGAGCTTCAGCTTCTCGGCATAACCGTTTCCGTCCTACGGGCGGGTGCGGTAAAAACTCAAATGCTCGGCGTTTCCACCGACGCACTTGACAAATTCTGCAACAAAACCGAGCTTTACAGTTGTAACGCAGAGAGATTCAAACGCATCGTGGGCAGTGTCGAAGCGCGAAATATTCCTCCTCAAAAAATCGCACAAAAAGCAGTTCGGATATTAAAAAAGAAAAATCCGAGATTCGCTTACTCGATCAACCGCAATCCCCTCCTCTTGCTTCTGAATGCACTACCGAAGCGCTTACAGCTTTTTGCAATAAAAATGATATTGAAATAACGAGCGAAAAGCATAATCGCATCAAAAAAAGAAATAAAAAAAGATTTTTATCAAAAAAACTTGAAAAAAAGTTAAAAATACTATTGACAAAGCAAAGATTTTGTGATATAATATTCAAGTCGCAAGGCGCAAGCTGCAGGCATTAGTCTGTAGGAATCGCGCCAAGCGCAAGATCTGGGTGTGGCGCAGTTGGTAGCGCGCTACCTTGGGGTGGTAGAGGCCGCAAGTTCAAGTCTTGTCACTCAGACCAAAAAGGAGATTCGAAAGAATCTCCTTTTTTCTTTATTTTACAAAGCAATTCGAGCATTTTGGAAGTTCATCCAAAATGCTCATTTTTATGCCCTGCTACACAGTTTTTTGAAGGGTGTTACACAGTTTGCTACGCAAAAGTGTGTAACACCCTTATTTTTTGTTGAAATAATCAAAGACTATTACCAATTGCTGATAGAACTAGAAAGCAATTGCCTAAATAATTCTATTTTTCCGGCATTAAATATGTAATCGGGTTTTGCGACAACTGATTAACTTTTAAATTCACTATGGATTTATGAAGATAAAAACGACCTTCCTCGTCGAGATTGCGATAATCGTCGCAAACAAAATATACTCGATTTTTTAATCTTGCATAATCCTCGGAAGTCAAAATATCTTTTTGAGGTACATCGATCATTTCATAACCATAATGCCACGAATCCGGTTTGTATACTCCTACAATAAGTCCGTTATATACGCCGAGAACGTATTTCACTTTTCTTGCTTCGATTGATCTCAAGGATGCCGCCCAAAAACCTCTTACGGCATCGTATAGTTCTTCTTCGCTCATACCTCTTCGATAGAGCTTGTTTATCTTTATGACAAGAATGCTGTGTTTAATATCTTCTTTTTCAAGCGGAATAGCGCCGTATTGCAATTCAAATTCTTCGGTTGTTAAGCTTTCGTGTACATGATGCCCCGACACTTCGTTGGCGAGTTGAATATCGGGCATACAATTCAGTAAATTGATAAGAGTTGCTTCGGCGGCGAATGCTTCGCTTTCCGTCAATCCCCAATTCACTATAAGCTTTCTTACAGAGTACCCACCATCTTCAATCTCACGAATTTGTTGTAGCTTTTTCTTTTCTGATTCACGGGATTTACTGCTTTCAATTTCGTGCCAAAAAACTCGGTTTTCTGTACCCTTCCCAATATAAAACACCTTATCGTTTCGAGGATCGATGAGAGCATAAACATAAAAACCGTTTAAAGCTTCGATAGCTTTTTCCGAAAAAACTTTAATTCTCTGCGAGTTTGACGCTTCCAGCAGTTTGAGCATTCTTTCAATTATCGGTTTTACCTGTCCTCTGCGTTGACGTCTGTCAAAACTGCCTTCGCAACACATATGGTCTTCCCGAAGCAGCATCGTAATCAAAGCGCAGCACAAATCATAGTCTGCAATCGGCAAGCGGAGCAGCTCTTTGTCGCAATCAATTGGAGATGTTGTCATATATTCAATATAATTTCTTTTGAGTGCGTCGCATTTTTCTAAGACCTCATAGAAAGCTTCTGCACTCAAAAAAACATCGGTATTCAATTTTTGAACAAGTTCTATTTTTTCATTGAGTTTCATACTATGCCTCTTTCACTTTCAATGACATCAACAGAATTATTGCTTCACCTAACTTCCTTAGTGCTATCAATGCTAACAGATCCGGCATTGTTACCGAATTGTGCTCTTGCCTGCTTCAGGGCAATTGATTGTGCCTCACCGCGATCGTGAGCTCTGATCAAAAAAACTAGCTGTTTTCCGGTTTTGCCGCTTCTGGCAATGCATTCAAAAGTTTTCATAACATTTTCCTCTCTTACTATGTTTCCAATAACTCTTCTATCGAACAGTCAAGTGCTTTTGCAAGCATTTGAAGTGTATCGCCTTGAGCTTTGGCGATATCATTTTTGCCTTGCTCATACGCTCTGATTGAACGGACGTTTACACCGCTCAGGATAGCAAGTTCTTCTTGGCTTAGGTTTCTTTTCTTACGAATCGTTTTAAGCGCGGAGACTGTTGGGAAGTGAGATCTGATAATCTCGATGGTCTTCATCTCGTCGGCTTCGTGGTAAGGATAATACATACCGACAAGCTTGCTGAACGGCATTGCAGCGAGAATTTCCTTGAAGGATTTATTCAAATACCATTGAGCATTTGCCAACACCCATCCCGCCCAATATTCAGGAGTTCGGTCTACGGGAACAACTGTGTACGCCACTTCTCTATCGAGTATGATCATCAACATTTCGGTCGCAGATTTACCGACCAATATATCGGGAGAGCCTGATTCAATTCCGCTTGCTATTTCCGAATTAGAAAACATATCCGCGAATTTGTCTGCATCAAGTTCTTCGGCATTGATGGCGATATCGAACAAGGCTGCTAAATTATGCATAACGGAATTCAAATACATATTATTGTAGGCGTGGATCATCAGCTTTTATCTCTCCTCTCATAATATCGATCATCAATATATCGTTGGGATCAAAACCGCTTCCTGATTTGTTGGAAAGATAAGAAAGTCTTGCAAGTTCATCTCTCTTTTTGCGGAGTGGAAAATGAATGCTTTGAGGTGCTTCTTCATAACCAACAAACTTAATCTGAGAAAAAGCTTTGGGAGAAATCAGTACGATCTGATTGCCGAGATTACCGAGTTTCATAACTTGTGAAAGGCGCCTTACCGATATACCGTTTTGAAGAAAATCCCTCGCATAAGAGAAATATGAATCGTCAGCGCGGTATCCTTTTATAATGTCATACCCCTCGGTATCCACGGAGAAATTATTCAAAATATACTCTCGCGCGCTGTTACCGAAGTCGTTATCTATGGTGAATCTTCTGTTCTTCAAGAGAATCGAGATCCAATGAATGATGCAAAAATCCTTGCTGTTCAAGTCTAATACTTTGAGTCCTGTCATATCCAAAACGTACTTGTTTGCATAACCGCCGTGTTTATCATCACAAGCCCATTCTTTTGCTAAATCTATATATTCGGTACAATAAAAACCAAGTCCGTAATCATTGTAAGGCTTGCCCTTTCCGTATTCGGGTGCTTCGATAATATTTTCCGATCCGTGATAAATCGTAAGTTCATTTTTCAATAGTATCACCTTCCTTTACTAATATTATAACACTATGATGTCAGTTTGTCAATATTTCATTGACATTATGATGTTAATTTATTGCTAATTGTGTGGTTGTTTTTCAATTAAATTAAAAAAGGAGATCCGAAAGAATCTCCTTTTCTGTGTTTTATAGGAATTTTCAGGTGGGATTGCAAAATTGGTTACGAAAATGAGAGCGTGTCTCGTTTTGGTTTTGGGACATGGTATATATCTCCATTATTGCTGGCATATAATATTTTTGATATAAGGCCAACTTTCCTTAATGATAGGAGATAGTATTGCCACTGAAAACAAAATAATAAAAACTATAGGTAACAGTTTTTCAATTGTTGTTAAGCCAACATATTTGGTCTTTTGTAATTCTTGCCATTCATATGTATGGGGTTGCATTGGTAAATATTTCTCGATCTTGTTAATTATATCATATTTCACCTTGCTTAGTTGAGCATAACTTTTTACAGTTCTTATCCACAAAGCACATATAACTATACCAACAATAGATAATAACATACTTGGATAATCTAACGAAAATGTAACAACTGCCAATATTGCTGAATTTATAGTTATAAAGATACTATTCGCAGTATTTCGTTTTTCCGTATTAGAGTTAGCCATCTCAACGCAAGTTTTCCATTGCTCCAGCACAGCAGAGTTATAATCCCCACGATACTCAGAAAATCCCTTGGATTTTAATCGCATATATTTTGCCTCCTATATTAAATGAGTTCTAACCATTTTTTTATATTGTTCCAATTCCAATCCATAACCCTTAACGGCATTATTTGCGAAGGTAAAAGTTCAAAAGAATCCTCTCTATGCCCCCATATACCTATGCAGGGAATATTCTCCTCTTTGGCGCAGTTGATTTCCCAAATTTCTCCACTTGCGTATTTCGTATTAGATGTTATAATTGCAATTACACCATCACATCCCTTAATTTTTGTTCTACAATGGGTTTTCCATGCATGATCCCATGGTGATTTTACAGACATATCAAAAAACTCAAAGGGACTATTATCGTTTTTGGCTTGTCCAACAAGAAGATCTCTTAACGATTTATCTTCTACTGCAAAACTAATAAAAATTCTTTTCTTCATAGTGTTTCTCCTTTAGTTGTGTGTATAGAGTTGACTTCCATTAAGCCAATATTTAAGCGCTACGTATTTATTTTGGCTCTCACAAACCCAAAATTCATATTTTGTTGTGTCGCTAGATTTAGCATATTCTATATATGGGTATATTTCTAAATATTCTTGTTTTTTGAAATCGTCCCCCATATTTTCTGTTAATGGCAAATTAGCACATCTAAAACTTTTTATACCTGAAAATACACCTACCTCCCAAGGGCACCATTTTGATACAGATGAATTTGGCGAGTATAGGTGCAAGAGTCCTTTGCACTTTTTCATTTCAGCTATAATACGCTTGGCTGTTTCTTCCGAAACATTATCACGATCTAATCTTTTATCATTGTAATCTATGTATACCGTATATCCACATTTTTCTAATAGTTGTACTATGCGATCCGCATATGATTTATCGTTCCAACTATATGATATAAAAACATCATACTGATCTAATTCATAGCGCTTACTATAAAACATGCCCCCGTATGTAAAATTATCACGTAGATTGCTATTTTTCACTTCCGAATCTAAATATTGTTTTGATAATATCATCATTTTCTCCTTAACCTAGCTTCTCTTCAAGTTATATTATACCATATTTTTTATCATTTGTCAATGCCACTGCACAAGATCTTGTTACATTTTGACAATATATACACTATATGTTGTGTTTTTGTACTGGTGACAAATTCGTGCATTGCTACATTTGCAACCTTTCCGCAAACAATCTTTCTCACCTATTCGCAAACGCAAAATTTCACGATATAATTATCATACCTTAACAAACTAGGAGTGATAATTATGAAATCAATACTTGAAGAACTGTTCTACGGCAACATAAGTCCTAGCTTTGATGGAAGAGAGCCTAATAAAGAAGCTAGGCAACTGATGAAGTATATTGCCGATCACCACGACAATCTGCATGAAACGCTCACAGATAAGCAAAAAGAGATTCTCGAAAAGTTCGATGACTGTCAGGCAGAACTTTCTGATATCAATGAGCGTGAGATATTCATATACGCTTTTCGTCTTGGCGCGCGGATAGCTATTGAAGTCCTCTTCCCAAAAGATGAAGATTGAGGTGATAAAATGACCGGTTGCGTTGCATTAAGAAAAGACGTTTACTACGTCCGGCTCACCTATTATGATAGCCATCAGAAAAGGAAAGAAAAGTGGGTGTCGACGGGTCTTTCGGGTCGTGGTGCTAAGCAAAAGGCTACGGCTATGATTCAGTCGATGATCGACAAATACAGCTATCTTGAAAAGAGCGACCATCCGTCCAAGATGGCTGACTACCTTAAAATGTGGAAAGAGCTACAAATCGGCGAGGTCGCCGAAACCACCTACGACGGATACCACACCTATATCGATCGCCACTTGATTCCCTACTTCAAGGACTTGAATCTTGATATTCAGGATATCACAGCAGGACACATATTCGATTACATCAATTATCTCTCAAGCGATGGCGGTCGCAAGGACAACAAGATCGGCGGTCAATCTACGACGTCGATCAGAAAGATCATCAGTATCCTTCGCCAAGTCTTCGACTACGCCGTCCTCTATGGAGATATCAAGATCAATCCCGCGCTGCAGGTTCCGTTACCCAAAAAGAAAAATAAAAAAGATGAGAGGCAAGTTTTTATGACAGCTGAAGATGCGCAGAAAATGCTCGATGCATTCAGAAATGAAGAGATCGGCCCGATCGTGTTCGTTACTCTCTATTACGGTTTGAGAAAGTCCGAAGCTTTAGGACTCAGGTGGCAAGCCGTTGACTTTGACGCTAATACGATCACGATCAACCACACCGTAGTCGGTGGCTCACGTATAATCGCTAAAGACAGTACCAAGTCTTATTGCAGTCAACGGACTTATGAGCTGTTGCCCGACGTTAAAGATTTGCTTTTGAAGCTACGCGATCAGCAGGAAGATTACAAGCGTCGACTCGGCTCAGGTTATGTTATGAACGATTATATTTTCAAGAACCCTAACGGTGTGCCCTACCGTCCCGACAGCCTCACAAGGAGTTTTAAGCGCGCCCTGGATCGTCATGAACTACCTCAGATGCGCTATCACGATCTCAGACATTCGACCGCAAGTATATTGGTCGATAAGGGTTGGGATATCAATGATATAAAGGAATGGCTCGGGCACGCCGACATTTCTACTACAGCGAATATTTATGCGCATATTAGTCATAGAAAGAAAGTTTCGCTCGCACAGGATCTTGATAAGACACTGACTTTTGAGCCGGATTCGGACTCTTAATAGCTTTTATTTGCTAAATTATATAGAACAACAATTTGCGCTCTGTTGTTAAATATAATTTAGGAAGTGAAAGTATTATGGAAAATATTGAAATCAAAGATAACAAAGTCGTAGAAACACTAGTTAAAGAGTTAGAAAGCCTAAGTCCGGAAGGATTACAAGAGTTCTTTAAGTTCTTCTATAAGATGAATCACACA
>JAZORB010000153.1:0-3797 GCA_045656385.1 Eubacteriales bacterium
CCCGCGCCTATCCACAGCCTTAAGAACTGATGATAATAGATTTCCACACCCACGCGTTTCCGGAAAAGATCGCGTCGCGTACGATTGAAACGCTCATCGGCAACACTGCGAGAATCAGCGACTATCCGATGAAGAATTACACCGACGGGACCGCGCGCGGACTTCTTGAAGCAGAAACACGCGCAGGTGTTGATCTTGCAGTCGTTTTACCCATAGTAACGAACCCTAAACAGACCGAAACGGTAAACCGCGTGGCAAAGGAAACGAATGAAGCAAACTGCGGTCTTTACTCCTTCGGCTCGCTCCATCCTGCCGACACGGACGCACTTCCGTGGGTCGATAGACTTGCCGGTGAAGGCTTCAAAGGCATCAAGCTCCATCCCGAATTTCAGGATCTTTATGCCGATTCGAGTGAGGTTATCTCTGTTTGCCGCCGCGCGGCGCAAAATGGAATGACTGTGGTTTTTCACGCGGGACGCGATATCGGATATCTGCCACCCGTGAAAACGACGCCCGATATGCTCCTTCGGCTCATTGACCGAGTTCCGGATCTGAATCTCGTTGCTGCACATCTCGGCGGATGGAAAATGTGGGATGAGGTTGCGGAGAAGCTTGTTGGTTCACCGATATATTTCGACACGGCGTTTATTGCCGATTTTATTGATAAAACCGCGGCACGCGATATTATCAACGCCCACGGTGCGGAAAAGGTTCTTTTTGGAAGCGACGCACCCTGGGAGGACCCCGCGAAAACACTCGGCTTTTTGAGCTCTTTGAATATTGACTCCGAGGATTTGAAAAAAATATGCGGCACCAACGCCGCAGGATTGCTTGGTATTGAAAAATGACTGAAAGAAAGCTTTATGAAAACATAACCACGGGCGAGGAGCGCGCGCTTTACGGCCTGCGAAATGCCGACGTTGTCGCATGCAATTTTGAAGGCGAGGAAGACGGCGAATCTGCGCTTAAGGAGTGCATGGGAATCGACGTTCTGCGCTGCAATTTTCGCCTGCGTTATCCGCTTTGGCATTGCACCGATTTCACTCTCCGCGAATGCAAGCTCGATAAAGGCGTCCGCGCGCCGCTTTGGTATTGCAAGAACGGAAAGTTCGAGGATTGCGAGATCCTCGACGTCAAGGCTCTGCGTGAATGTGAGAATATGAGCTTCAAAAAATGCACCGCCACCTCAACCGAATTCGGTTGGAGATGTCGCGGCGTACATATCGAGCAGTCCGAGGTTACAAGCGAGTATTTCCTCTTCGAGAGCCGCAATATCAAGCTCGACAATTTCACTCTCAACGGAAAGTATTCCTTCCAGTATACCGAGAATGTTGAGATCTCGAATTCGACTCTCAACACCAAGGATGCTTTCTGGCACGCGAAGAACGTCACAGTCCGCGATAGCGTCGTGAAGGGCGAGTATCTCGCGTGGTATTCGGAAAACGTTACATTCATCAACTGCCACATCGTAGGCACCCAGCCGCTTTGCTACTGCAAGGGTCTGAAACTGATAAATTGCACCACGGAAGGCTGCGACCTCTCCTTTGAGTATTCCGAGGTCGATGCGACTGTCAAGGGCAATATCGTATCGGTCAAGAACCCGCTTTCGGGCAAGATCGTTGCCGATTCCATCGGCGAGATCGTCCACGAGGGCAGTGTCAAGGAATGCGATTGTGAGATCGTTGTTGCTTCAATACTGTAAAATATTATGAAACCAAAGAGCAAAGTACTGATATATTGCCTGATTGCCGCTTGTGTTTGCGGACTTGCGTTTACGTTAGTGAACCATTTGATTTCTCGCTATAATTCATCAAACCGGAATCTTTGGTACGAAGAAGATATTGATGCGGTTGCGTTCGATTATTACAAAGGGATACATACCGAAATTTGCGAACCACAGATAATTCGCCGCTCGTATTCGTATGTTGATGAATCAAATACCAAGTATCCTTTTTCTTCGGTTGATGTTACAGCGCGTTGCACTTGCGGAGAGTATATGATAACCGTTGATAATGTTGCCGATGAATTGAAGGCTGTCAGCCATTCGTTTAGCGAGCCTTCCGCTCCGCTTTGGTTTATGTTGCTACTACAAATAATTATCGTTGCAGTTGTTGCCGGTATTATATTTGTTGTTAAGTATATGAAGAAAAAACAAATCAAATTGGTTTAACTAAAAATCTCGGATATTGAGAAAGTGAACTCAGTATCCGAGATTTTTATTATTTAAGATTTTCGCTTTCGAAAATCTACCTTTAACTAACAACTAACAACTTCTTCCTCAGGCACGAGGCACAAATGATAAGTATCAGAAATGCCAGGTACGAGAATCCTCCGCATCCGCTCTGCTCTGGCGGCTCGGTTTCGTGTGAGGTTGTCACCGAGGGTGGGGCAGTAGTTTCGGGAGCCTTTGTAGTCACGGGAGCTGACGTCTTTTCTGGCGGATTCGTTTCGGTTACGCTCTCGTCATTTGCGTAAGTATCACCCGAAAGGACTATCAATCCGCGACTTTTGTCAACCGAGGGAAGCGCATCCTCGCCGATTTTTTGATAAAATGCAAAGCCTTCTTCGAAAGCGGAAGATGCGTATTTTTCACTTGCTGCCGCAAGGTTTATTTCGTAAGCGACCTTGCCCGAGGCGAGGTCCTCGAGAGTGGTGTGGATAACACCTTCGTAGGACTCAAATAAGTAGGTGTTGGCATAAGATGCTGCCCAGTTGTGATCGGTGTAAGAAAAATATTTATACTGATCTTTGTGAAGCATATAGACTGCTTTTACATCGTACATACTTGTGTCGGCAGAAGAGCTTCCGACAAAAATGTTAAAATCGAAAGCGGATATCGAGCCTTCGTGCTTGGTGATGCTTCCGATATCAATACAATATTTAATAGTTGTAAAAGCAGAGTTTGTGTAGGCAACTAATGCAGAAGCGTAATCATAGTATATTTTGCCGTCAGGTTTTTGAGTGCGCCCATAGGTGACATTGCCCGTATTGATGCAGAATTGCATATCAACGAATGCATCTGACCGGCTTGCATAGCAATAACCGACAAGACCACCGGTGCGGTACTGTCCTTCGATATTACCGTTGTTGGTGCAGCCCCATATTTTGTAAACGCCGCTGCTACCTTTTACACCGACATTACCGACAATTCCGCCCGCATCCGCAGCTCCTGTACCCGGAGTACCGTCTGCGGCAATATAGGTGTCCTCAACCGTGACGTTCCCGTTGTTGGTCGAGTTGTAAATTTCAAGGTGGTTTTCAGCGGCATTGAGAGCTACTTTTGCAACAAGTCCGCCCGCGATGCCGATATTGCCGTTCAAATAGATGTTGCCATTGTTGACACAGCCGCTCATTATGACCGTGTCGATGATCGAACCGAATCCGCCCGCGCGCGGCTTTTCATCGGCGGTTGAATCAAGGTATATCGCGCCGTTGTTGACGCAGTTTGTGAATTTAACGGTGGCATTATAGCAAGTACCTACGAAACCCGAGGCATATTTTGCGTAACCCATAACGGTTACGTTTGCATTGTTTGTGCAGTTTATTGCCTCGAAGCCTTTTGAAGACGTCAGGGTAAAAGCGGATGCGTCTTCATCCGTTTTGACGACTTTGCCCGCAATAGTCAGGTTTTCTACCTTGCCCGAAAAATCCTCGAATATGGGCGCGGAAATGGTCAAGGTCTTGCCGTTTCCGTTGAGAGTACCTTCAAAAGGCTTATAATAAGTCCTCGGCAGAGTTATGTCTGCGGTCAGATAATATTCTCCGTGGGGATCCATTGCCAGAAATTCGTCGGCAGT
>JAZORB010000154.1:0-7803 GCA_045656385.1 Eubacteriales bacterium
ATGTGAGTTGCGCTGATGTTTCTGCCCGCGAACATAAGGTTTTCGATGTTCTTCGAGTAGAGCGCGCGGAGCGGGATCGAGTAGGGCTCGGAAAGACGGCGCTTCTGGAGGTGGTTGCCGCCCTTTGCATTCATATGGAAACCGCCGGGAAGGTGGTTGTCGATCTGCCAGCCGCCGTATGCAACGGTGTCCTCAAAGCGAGGGCAGTTCTCAACATCGTGCTGGGTGATGATGTAATCACCGACATATCTGCGGCTCTCGCGCTTGCCGGGAAGGAAGCCGATCCATTCGAGATCCCAATTCTCAGCGCCGTGGTCGCCGTGGTTCTTGATGTGATCCCAAACGCCGAACGCGATCTTGAGAAGCTCATCGCGGACCTCTTCGGTGTCGTCGATGGAATTCTGCATACCGCCAAGCTCGATCCAGTAGAAGTTGGTGTTCATCTCGTAGAGCTTGTGGGGCTTGTTGTTCATAGCCTCATCGTCGGGGAAATCGTATGCCCAAGCGGGGGGAGTGTAGCTGATGGGGTGATCGGTCTCGCGGCACTGGATCATAAGGCTCATGCCCATGGTGTGGTTGTCCGCGGTTTCAAGTCCGAATTCCTCGCCGAATTCGCTCTTTGCCTCGCGGCCTACACGGTATTCCGCACCGGTGAGGGGAGCAAGGATCGAGTCGCCCGAGCTGTCAACGAAGATCTTTGCGTGAACCTCGTGCCAGGTGTATGTGGTGAGCTGGAAGCCCTTGATGTATTCGATCTTGTCGCCGTTCATCTTTGCATCACAGCAAGTGCAGTTGAGCATAAGATCGATGTTATCCTCGAAGCGCACGAGCTCGTAAAGGAGTGCATCCCAAGTGGTGAAATTTCTCTTCGGATTGCGGTGCATATTTTCGAGAAGAAGCTCCTCCATAATGCCGGTCTCCTGAAGATCGCGCACACGTGTTCCTGCGCCCGAGATCCACATTCTGATCTCGCTCGAGCAGTTACCGCCAAGGACGGGTCTGTCCTGCATGAGGGCAACCTTTGCGCCCTGTCTTGCCGCGGAAATTGCGGTGAACATACCGCCGATACCGCCGCCCACAACGCAGACGTCTACGTTATGTACCTTTGTTTTAAGCATTTCGCTCATTGGATTTTCTCCTTATATAAATAAATAATTTTTACTATTGCATTTTACACCATTTTAGTGTATAATAATTATACACATCACAAAATAAAATGTCTATCGTGTTTGTGACATTAAATTTGCATTTTGTGACATATAGGAAATGAAGCTGTTATCGCATTATCTGCAAAATAAAAATGATCCCCGCCACGAGATCACAAACTGGGAAAATGACCTGATAAACGATTCGCTTTGCTATTCGTGCAGAAGCACCGTTTACGATATGAACACCTTCCCCTCGAGCCTGCACAGCCACGATTATTACGAGCTTGTCATCTTTGTCGAGGGCGAGATAAACTACGTCTGCGAGTCGAGCGTGTATTCGCCGAAGCGCGGAGACGTCATAATCATCCCACCCGGAAAATTTCATATGTCAAAGCTCAAGGGCGAGCGCACGCATTATAAAAGGCACGTGTTTTATCTATATCCGAACGCTTTTGACGCGGTCGGGCAGAGCCTTGCCGATATACTGATACGTACCAACGAGGGCTTGCACTTTTCGCTTTCCTCGCGCGAGAGGGAAGAGGAGCTTCTGATGCTGACAGAGAAGCTTGCTTCTGCGCTCAAGGATCGCACCGATGAGCTTTCGCGCGCGCTTGCGTTCGGATACATCATTGAGATATTCTGCCTTCTGAATCGCAAGGACATCCGCCACAGCGGCGAGAGCGAGCGCCTGCCCGAGAATATTCTCGCGCTGCAGCAGTATCTTGACGCGCACTATACCGAGATCGATTCGGTATCGGAGGTTGCCGAGCATTTTTTTTACAGCCGCGAATACGTTTCAAGGCTTTTCAAAAAGTATTACGATACCACAATCCTCGATTATATCCACAAGCTCCGCATATCAAAAAGCCGCGCCCTCATCGCCGAGGGGATGCCGATCATCGACGTCTGCTACGCTGTCGGATTTTCCTCGCTTTCGACGTTTATCCGAGCCTTCCGCGCGGCAACGAATATGACGCCGTCGGAGTTTAGGAGGATTGTGAGAGAATAAAACTAACCCGAGCAATTTTTGCTCGTTTTTCCTTACCGCAAATTTATCATATACATTTGTATAAATTTTGAACAAATTTGCGAAAAGCACTTGACACGGGGCGATTTTTGCAGTATACTATGATAAACCGATGAGAAAGAAGAGTAGTAGGTTTCGATTCCCCACAGAGAGCCGCCGGTGTTGAGAATGCGGCGGGATAGGGCTTGCGAATGGGCTTTTGAGGGCGAGGTGAATCAGAGTAGCCGAGACGGGTGTTCCCGTTACAGAACGAGTGTATGAAGTACACGTGAGAGAGGGCGTAATGCGTCAAGCAGGGTGGCACCGCAGGATAATCTTCCTGTCCCGGCAAACATCAACCGGGGCGGGGTTTTTGTTTTTCCGCCCGAATTTCAAAGCGTCCGATAAGGCGAGAAAGGAGAGTCCGAGATGGACAAGAAACAGATCCCCTACAAAATTTATTTAAGCGAAAACGAGTTGCCGCGCGAATGGTATAACCTCCGCGCCGATATGCAGAACAAGCCCGCGCCCCTGCTCGATCCCGCGACTCATAAGCCGATTACGGCAGAAGCGCTTTCCGCCGTTTTCTGCGACGAAGCTATCAAGCAGGAGCTTGACGACACTACGAGATTTTTCAAGATTCCCGATATAATCCGCGATTTCTACAAGATGTACCGCCCCGCGCCCCTCATCCGCGCATACTGCCTTGAGGAGAAGCTCGGTACGCCTGCAAAGATATATTATAAATTCGAGGGCAACAACACAAGCGGAAGCCACAAGCTCAATTCCGCGATCGCGCAGGCTTACTACGCAAAACAGCAGGGCCTCAAGGGAGTAACCACAGAAACAGGTGCAGGCCAGTGGGGTACCGCGCTTTCGATGGCTTGTGCATACCTCGGACTCGATTGCAAGGTCTATATGGTCAAGGTATCCTATGAGCAGAAGCCGCACCGTCGCGAGGTTATGAAGACCTACGGCGCGACTGTTACCCCATCTCCTTCTATGGACACAGAGGTTGGAAGAAAGATCCTCGAGGCGCATCCCGGTACCTCGGGAAGCCTTGGCTGTGCTATTTCGGAGGCTGTTGAGGTTGCTTCGACTACCGAAGGTTACCGCTACGTTCTCGGAAGCGTGCTCAATCAGGTTATGCTCCACCAGTCCGTCATCGGTCTTGAAACCAAGACCGCGCTTGATAAATACGGCGAAAAGGCTGATATCATTATCGGCTGTGCGGGCGGCGGCTCGAATCTCGGCGGACTTATTGCTCCCTTTATGGGCGAAAAGCTTCGCGGCGAGGCTGATTACCGCTTCATCGCGGTTGAACCCGCATCCTGCCCGACTCTGACAAGAGGTAAATATGCATACGACTATTGCGACACGGGTATGGTTTGCCCGCTTGCAAAGATGTATACCCTCGGAAGTGGATTTATCCCCGCGCCTCACCACTCGGGCGGACTCCGCTACCACGGTATGAACACCACACTCTCCGCACTCTACGATCAGGGGCTTATGGAGGCTGTTTCGGTCAAGCAGACCGAGGTATTCGAGGCTGCCGTTGAGTTCGCGAGAGTCGAAGGCATCCTTCCCGCGCCCGAAAGCTCGCACGCGATCAAGGTCGCGATCGACGAGGCTCTCAAGTGTAAGGAGAGCGGCGAAGAGAAGACAATCGTCTTCGGACTGACCGGAACGGGCTACTTCGATATGCTCGCTTACGGCAAATACAACGACGGTCTGCTGGCTGATTACGCGCCCACCGACGAGGAGATCGCAAAGGGCTTTGCGGGAATGCCCGTTATTGATTAATGTAATTTATAGAAAAGGAAGTAAAAATATGAGCGAAAAGAAGGGTATGATATTCGATTTCAACGGCACTCTTGTGCTTGATTCGCATATCCACAAGGCAGTTTGGACGGACTTTTTCCCTCTGCACGGCAAAGCACCGCTTTCGGAGGAAGAAATGGAAAAGAACCTTCTCGGTTGCGGCAACACCGAAATACTGACTCGCTTTTTCAGCCCCATTACCCCCGAGGAGATCGAAAGACTTACCTATGAAAAGGAAGCCGAATACCGCCGTCGCGCGGTTCTCGATCCCACCTTTGTGCTCGTTCCGGGCGTCGAGGAATTCCTTGATTATCTCAAGGCGGAGGGATACCCGATGATGATCGCAACAGGCTCCGAGATCAATAACGTCAAGTGCTATTTTGAATATTTCAAGCTTGACCGTTGGTTCTCCTGGGACAGAATCATCTATGACGATGGCATTATGCCCTGCAAGCCCGATCCCGATATTTATCTCCGATCTGCAGCTCTTCTCGGAAAGAAGCCCGAGGATTGCATAGTGTTCGAGGATTCGCTTTCGGGCGTTCTTGCGGCACAGCGCGCCAAGATCGGCAGAGTTTACGGTTTCGGTCCCGGTTATACCCCCGAAAGATACACGTCTGTCGGCGGCGTTGACGGTGCATTTGACGATTTCGCAAACTGGAAAAATTTCGATCTTACCTAAAATTTCAATCGACGGCTCGATCGGGCCGTCGATTATTTTTATTTAAAATAAATTATTTTAATAAAAAGACTTGACAAATCCCTTTCAATGTGTTATCATTTTAGCATACTAAAGACTTAAAGAAAAAATATCTTGAAAGTGTAGGTTTCCCAAATGAATAAAGACATCAGAAACATATCCCGAGAGAGAATGCACGAGCTTTGGCGAGCTATCGCTCTGCTTGACAGCGCAGAGGAATGCGAAAGCTTTTTCACCGATCTTTGCACGGTTGCCGAGCTTGATGAAATGGCTAAGCGACTTGAGGTTGCTAAGTGTATCGATGCGGGAATGTCATACGGCGACGCGGCTGAAAAGACCGGCGCAAGCACGGCGACGATAAGCCGAGTCAAGCGTTCCCTTTATTACGGCAACGGCGGCTATCGCACGGCGCTTGATAAGCTTGAGGGAAAAGAGGCGAAGGAAGATGAGTAAGCTTCGCGGCAGGATCATTGACGAATTGCCGAGTGCTTTGCGCGCACTTTATGCCTCGGCGGGATATTCATGTTACCGCACGGTCGGTTTTGAGGAATACGATCTCTTTTCTCAATACCGCGACTTTCTGACCAGCGGTCAAATGATAACTTTTACGGGCGCAGGCGGAAGACTTCTTGCACTCAAGCCCGATATTACGATGTCCATCATCCGCGATGCGGCGCAGGAGAAGGGCAGGAGCGACAAGTTCTTTTACAGCGAAAGCGTATACCGTGTTCCCGCAGGTGGGGATGAATTCAAGGAGATCCTTCAGATTGGGCTTGAGTGCATCGGCGATCTTGGCGGATATGACCGCGCTGAGGTCGTTTCTCTTGCTTGCAAGACTCTCGGAATGACGGGCCGCGAATATAAGCTTGATATTTCGCACACGGGTCTTGTTTCGGGGCTTTTTGAGCTTCTTGAGATCCCCAAAGAAGTTCGCGGAGATTTTGCGGATGCGCTTAAAGATAAAAACGCGCCGATGATCTCGCTCCTTTGCGAGAAAAACGGGATCGCGCCCGAAAACGCGAAAAAGCTTGTTGAGTATTCAAGATTTTCGCTTCCGATAAAGGAAGCTGTCGGCAATCTCCGCTCGCTCGGATTTGACAAAAATGATAAGTCGGCGGAGGCTCTTTCGATGCTCGAGTTGATTGCCAACACTCTGACCGACAGCGAAGCCGCATCTGTGTCGCTCGATCTTTCGGTTGTTCACGGAATGAATTACTATGACGGAACCGTTTTTGCAGGCTATATCGACGGTGTTGCCGAAGCTGTTCTCAAGGGCGGCGAATATGGCAAGCTGATGAAGAAGATGGGGCGAGAGGGCAGCGGCCTCGGCTTTGCTCTTTACACCGATCTGCTTGAACGCCTCGACGACGGCGAGATAAGCTTCGCGGCAGACGTTATGCTTGTTTGCGGTGACGCATCTCCGGAGATGATTGCAGCACAGGTCAAAAAGATCCGCGAGTCGGGCAAGACAGTGCTCGTTCAAAAAGGACGTGCGGGAGCCGAAAGATGCGCCGAGATCGTCGAGCTTGGCGGGGAGGTCTGACAATGGAAAACAGAAAATATTTGAACGTCGCTTTGCCGAAGGGCAGACTTGGCGAAAAGGTCTATTCCTATTTTGAGCGCGAGGGCATGGAGGCCGAGGGCATCCGCGAGGAGAGCCGAAAGCTTGTCTTCGAGAATGCCGAGGGAACGCTTCGTTTCTTTTGGGTAAAGCCCTCCGACGTTGCTATCTACGTTGAGCGCGGCGCGGCGGACATCGGCGTTGCGGGCAAGGATATTCTTCTTGAATATTCCCCCGATGTTTACGAGCTTTTCGATCTTGAACTCGGTAAATGCAGAATGGCTGTGGCGGCGAAGACGGATTTTATCGACGACAGATCGAAGACACTTCGCGTGGCAACGAAATTCACGAACATCGCGGGGCAGTATTACGCATCGCTCGGCAGAAGGATAGATATAATCAAGCTGAACGGCTCAATAGAGCTGGCACCGCTTCTCGGGCTTTCCGACGTTATCGTCGACATAGTTGAAACGGGAAGTACCCTCAAGGCGAACGGCCTTGTGGAATACAACAAAATTTGCGATATCAGCGCACGGCTTATCGCCAACAAGGCGAGCATGAAATTCAAGGGCGAGCAGATAATGCGCGTTTGCCGTGCTTTTGAAAATAAGGAATAAAAAATGATCAGGACAGTATACAGAAAAGATATCACCGACAGTGAAATATTTGACAGAATAGGCGGTGCGCCCGACGTTTCCGCCACCGTCAGCGAGATCATCGCCGACGTCAAGGAGCGCGGCGACGTTGCGCTAAAGGAATATGCACTCAAGTTTGACAGAGCCGAGCTTGATTCGCTCGAGGTCTCGAAGGACGAAATAGACGCGGCTTGTGCCGAGATTGGTGAAGATTACATCGGTATGCTCGAGCGCGCGGCGGCGAACATCCGCGATTTCCACAGCCGTCAGGTGCGCCAGGGCTTTGTTTGCAACAGCCGCGAGGGAGTTTTTGCGGGACAGAAGGTCATTCCGCTCGAAAGAGTCGGACTTTACGTTCCCGGCGGCACGGCGGCGTATCCCTCATCCGTGCTTATGAATTGCATTCCCGCAAAGCTTGCGGGAGTTGACGAGATCATTATGGTCACCCCTCCAAGTGGCGGAAGCATCCCCCCGCAAATACTTGCCGCGGCTCGCGTTG
The DNA here is from genome assembly GCA_045656385.1 of Eubacteriales bacterium. GTDB lineage: Bacteria > Bacillota > Clostridia > Oscillospirales > CAG-272 > CAG-390. Next base: position 7,371 of record JAZORB010000154.1, read on the forward strand.
CGGGTGTCGGTCGCATTTTCAAGTGCGGCGGTGCGCAAGCTGTTGCCGCACTGACTTACGGTACGGAAAGCATTCCCGCAGTTGATAAGATCGTCGGTCCCGGCAACGCCTACGTTGCCGAGGCGAAGCGTCAGGTCAGCGGCAAGGTTGGCGTTGATATGATCGCAGGACCGAGCGAGATCCTTGTTATCGCGGACGGTAATTCGAATCCCGTCTATGTTGCGGCGGATCTGCTTTCTCAGGCAGAGCACGACCGCCGTGCTTCTGCGGTGCTTGTAACTGATAGTGAAGAACTCGCCGAAAAGGTAACGGTTGAAATCGAAAGACAGCTTTTGAGTCTTCCAAGACAGGATATAGCCCGTGCATCGGTTGAGGATCACGGACTTATCATAATCGTTGACAGCATTGCCGAGGCAGTTGCAATGTCTAACCG
>JAZORB010000155.1:0-7920 GCA_045656385.1 Eubacteriales bacterium
CGGGATGCGTCGAGGCTCCGCCCTCGAAAAGCATCTCGCACCGCGCGCTTATCTGCGCCGCGCTTGCCGAGGGTGAGAGCGTAATCGGGAATCTCGCATTCTCGCAGGACATTCTCGCAACAATCGACGTTCTTACCGCCATCGGTGCTAAAATCGAGAAGATCGACGATTCGACGCTCAAAGTCCGCGGAATCAACGGAAATCCTAGATCTCTCGGTGTCCTCGGATGCCGCGAATCGGGTAGCACGCTTCGATTTATGATTCCGATCTGCCTTCTCTCACAAGACGAGTTCAGGCTTTCCGGAAGCGAAAAGCTCCTTTCGCGCCCGCTCGGAATATACGCCGACATCTTCAAGGTGCGATATTGCGGCTCGGACGGAAAAGTGCTGACTCTCGCCGCGGGTCAGCCGATCTCCGCGGGCGAATACCGTATTCCCGGCAACATCAGCAGCCAGTTCATAACAGGCCTACTCTTCGCACTTCCCCTCTGCGACGGCGAAAGCAAGATCATTGTTGAAGGTGACTTCGCAAGCGCGTCATACGTCGATCTGACGCTCGATTCGCTTGCAAAATTCGGCATCAAAATCACTCGAGAAAATAATATTTTCTATATAAACGGCAACCAAAAATACGTTCCCGCAAACACTAAAATCGAAGGCGACGCCTCAAACGCCGCATTCTTCGAGGCGCTGAATCTTGTCGGCGGAAGCGTTAAAGTTAACGGACTCAATCCCGACAGCTTGCAGGGAGATATGGTCTTTAACCAGCATTTTGAAGCACTTAAAGCCCATTCATCAGACCCGATCGATCTCTCGGATTGCCCCGATCTGGCTCCAATTCTCTTCTCTGCCGCGGCTCTTTCGGGAGGCGGAAGCTTCACTCACACCGACCGCCTTCGCATCAAGGAAAGCGACCGCATATCGGCGATGAAGGAAGAGCTTGAAAAGTTCGGCGCGCACATTGAGGTCATCGATGGGCTGAACGGCGGAACCGTAAAAATCCTTCCCGCCGAGCTTCACGCACCGACAGTCACTCTCTCCTCTCACAACGATCATCGCGTCGCAATGAGCCTTTCCGTCCTTTGCATCCGCTTCGGCGGCGAAATCGAGGGCGCGGAGGCAGTCAGAAAAAGCATGCCCGATTTCTTCGATAAGCTCGAAGCGCTCGGTGCACATGTCACAATAACGGAAATAATATGAAACTTACCAAAGATACAAAAATACTGATCGTCGGTCTCGGACTTCTCGGCGGCTCTTACGCCATGGCGCTGACGAAAAAGGGTTACAAAGTCAAGGCACTCACCCGCTCGCAATCGAGCATCGACTACGCGCTGGACGCAGGCATAATAGCCGAAGGTAAAACGGGAGTCGATGCCGATATGATCGCCGAGGCAGACCTGATCGTCTTTTCCGTCTACCCACGCGTGCTTATCGAGTGGATGGAGGCAAATCACGATCTCATAAAGCCCGGAACGGTGCTCACCGACGTCACGGGCGTTAAGGGCTACACCGTGTACCGTATCCAGTCGCTTGTCCCCGAGGGAGCAGAGTTCATCTCTGCGCACCCGATGGCGGGTCGCGAATGCCTCGGCGTACAGAACGCGACCGACGAAATATTCAAAAAAGCAAACTACCTCGTCGTGCCAACCGAAAAGAACACCGAGGAGGCAACCGTCCTCTGCGAGGATCTCGGCCGCGAGCTCGGATTTGCGCGCATTTCACGCATATCGGTCGATAAGCACGATGAAATGATCGCGTTCCTCTCCCAGCTCACACACGCGATAGCAGTCACGCTCATGTGCTGCAACGACTCGCCCGACCTTGTGGATTACACGGGCGACTCCTTCCGCGATCTGACCCGAATCGCAAAGATCGACGACGTAATGTGGAACGAGCTCTTCATGTGCAACCGCGACGAACTCGCAAAGCAGATGGACATCTTCTCCGAAACCTTCGAGAAGATGCGCAAGGCTCTCAAAGAGGGCGACACGACAACGATGCGCCAGATGATGCGCACGTCAACCGAAAGGCGTAAGCTTTTCGACAAACCAACTAACTGATTTTACCTCGCAAATACAAAGGAGACCACAAAAATGAGTAAAATGTTAAACATGACCTTCAAGCACAAGCTGCCCATCCCGATGGACATCAAGGCACAGTTCCCCATCACCGCAGAAATGCAGGCAGTCAAGGAAGCCCGCGATATTGAGATCGCAAAGGTTTTCAAGGGCGAATCCGACAAGTTCGTCCTCGTTATTGGTCCCTGCTCCGCCGACCGCCCCGAGCCCGTGCTCCAGTATATCGAAAAGCTTGCGGTTATTCAGAAGAAGGTTGAAGATAAGATAATCATAATCCCCCGTATTTACACCAACAAGCCGAGAACCACAGGCGACGGCTACAAGGGTATGCTCCACCAGCCCAACCCCACAGAGGACGTTGATATGCTCAAAGGCATCATCGCCATCCGTGAGCTTCACAGCCGCGCGCTTCGCGACTACGGAATGGCTTGTGCCGACGAGATGCTCTACCCCGATAACTACCGTTACCTCAACGATCTGCTTGCATACACCGCAGTCGGCGCGCGCTCGGTTGAAAACCAGCAGCACCGCCTCACCGCAAGCGGAATCGACGTTCCCGTGGGTATGAAGAACCCCACAAGCGGCGACATTTCGATCATGATGAACTCGATCACCGCCGCACAGCACAGCCACACCTTTATCTACCGCGGCTGGGAGGTTCAGAGCCACGGAAATCCCCTCGCGCACGCCATCCTTCGCGGATACGTTGACGGCGCAGGCAAGTCCTACCCCAACTACCACTACGAGGATCTGCGCGACCTTTGCGAGGCTTACGCAAAGACAAATCTCGCCAACCCCGCCGTTATCGTTGACACCAACCACGCAAACTCGGGCAAAAAGTGGGCAGAGCAGCCGAGAATCGCCAAGGACATCATCCACTCCTGCCGCAAGAGCGAAGACATCAAGAAGCTTGTCAAGGGCCTTATGATCGAAAGCTACCTCATCGACGGCGCGCAAAAGGTCACCGACGAAGCAAGCTACGTCTGCGGTCAGTCCATCACCGACCCCTGCCTTGGTTGGGAGAAGACAGAGAAGCTGATTCTCGATCTGGCGGAAGAGCTTTAATTAAATGCAAAATGCAAAATGCAAAGTGCAAAATGAACCGATAATTTAATTAAATACCTCTATCAAAAAAGGACTGAATCCTAACAAAAGATTCAGTCCTTTTAATATTTAGAATGCTAAATATAATTTACTGCTAATTATGCATTTTGCATTTTGCATTTTGCATTCACTTTACGCTTCGGGCGTATAGATCTGCTGTTCCTCCACTACGGGTTCGGGATCGGGGCCCTTGAGCTCGAGATAGAAGGCGGATTTTGTTGCCATCATATAGGGCTCAACGTAAAGAACGAGCACGCCACAAGTGAGCATCGAAAGAAGGATCCAGCCGATGAAGGAAAGATCAAGTATAAAGAGATCCATCTTGTGGCCGTTCATCATCTTTTCGCTTTCCTTGATGGCGTCGGTTGCACTAAGCTCGGGACGGTCAAGGAGTATGTAGGGAGTCATCGCGTAAGAATAAGACTTAACGATACCCGGAATGATGAAAAGAAGCGACCAAAGGAAGGTATAGAGCATCACAAGAAGAGTCGACACGAATTTGGTGCCGATGTTTTCGGTGATAGCAGATATGCTTCCCTCGAAAGTGGGGTTTGTGCCTCTGAGAAGAGCAACGTAAAGCGAGATATAGCCGAGAGAAACAAGTCCGGTGACAAAAGATCCGACACCGGTAGTGGAAAGGAGAGAAACGATCGCTCCGTAAACAACAAGTCCGAGAATAGCGGCGCCCCAATTGCCGTTCAGCGCCTGCTTTGCGCGGTTTTTAAGTTCTGTTCTGTTCATAGGTTTACCTCCAATGAATGTTATAAATATATTATACAATATATTTTTATGGCTGTCAATATGTTTTTTGCTTGACTTTTTTCCCATTTTGTGATAATATTTAATAAAACCGAAAAAGGAGAATGACAATGAAACTTTTATTTCTCGGAACAGGCTCTGCCAAATGCAAAAAGATCCCCGAGGGAGAGATCCCCGAAGGCGCGCGCCGTTGCTCGTCGATGCTCATCGACGGCACAGTACAGCTCGACGTGCCGATACATACCTATGATTTTCTTGAAAAGCGTGGCATCTCGCCCGCGGACGTGACCGATATTTTCCTGACTCACAGCCACGACGACCATTTTTGCAAGGAAACCTTCCTCCGCTACGCCAAAGCGGGCGAGAGAAAGCTCAATTTCTATTGCGAGAAGGGCGCGCTTCAATATCTCGGGCTGACCGAGGAGGAGATGGAGCTTATCAATATCGTGACCTTTGAAGCTATGGACACATTTGAAGCGGCGGGAATGACCGTCACCGCACTCCCCTCGAACCACATCGCGGGAAAAGAGGAGCAGACGCTTCATTACGTTTTCGAAAAGAACGGACAAAAGCTCTTTTACGGTCTTGACGGCGGCTGGCTGACGGGCAAGGAATGGGGTTATCTTTACAGAACCGCAAAACCCATCGATTGCGCAATTTTCGACACCACCTGCGGCGAACAGCCCGGCAACTTCCGCATAGGCACGCATAACACCATCCCCATGGTACGCCTTCTTGTCGAAGCGTTCAAGGAAAACGAAGTTATCAAAGAAGGCGGAACCTTCATTGCAACTCACATAGGCCCCCATATCCACGCAGTACCCGCAGAGGAAACTGCAAGGATTCTCGCCGAATTCGGCGTGACTATGGCTTATGATGGGTTTGAGATTGAGATATAACAACAAAACCGACAGCTCTCGCTGTCGGTTTTATTTACAAACAATAATCGCTCCTTGAGAGCCCCGGTTCATGCCTGTTACTCGGTGCGACCAAAATCGGTCGGGTTGGCACATCGTGCAATCGTCGGAAATTTCGATAGATTCAACTCCCGCGCGGCGGAGGGCGAGGGCATTGACGGATTTGAGGTCGACGTGATACTTTTCGCCCGATTTGATGATAAAGGAGTTGGCTTCGTTGCCGAAAGTTTCGAGTATAGCCGTGGGAACGTCGCTGTCGGTTTCAAAGCAACACGCGCCGATATTGGGTCCTATCGCGGCGCGGATATTGCGGGGATCGCAACCGAATTCGGCCACCATCTTGCGGACTGTCTTTCCCGCGATATCGGCAGCGGTGCCTCGCCATCCCGCGTGAACTGCTCCGACCGCGCCGGTTGCGCTGTCCCATAAAAGTATCGGTGTGCAGTCGGCAGTGAACACAACAAGTGCAGTTCCTACGTTGTTCGTTATCAGCGCGTCACACTCGGGATATGAATGATGATCGAGTCCGAGTGCATCTGCTTTCGTGACTACGCGCACGATGTCGGAATGCGTCTGACGCGTCAAAACAAGATTATTTACGTCAAAATCCAATTCATTCGCAAGAATGGCATAATTCTTTTCCACGTTTTCGCGCGAGTCGCCTCTGTGCATAGCAAGATTGAGCGAGGCAAACATCCCCTCGCTCACGCCGCCCTTGCGTGTCGTAAACGCATGCGGTACATTTAAATTAAGGGCAGCCGAGTATTCAAGGCTGCCCTTTTTAACAGTTTTAAGCGACATCAGAGTATATCCGAAAGAGCCTTATGCTTGCCCTCGGGATCGAAGGAATGCCAAGCGACGGCGATATTCTCGTCGTAGTTAACATAGAGACGCTGGCCTCTCATTCCGCCCTTCGAGAATCCCTTGCCCATCTTGCGAAGCTCATAACCGCGGTCGAGGACGATCTTGATCCACTCCTCGGAGATGATGCGCTCGCCCTTCCAGACGCCGCCGTCAAGGTAGATGCGTCCGAGCTTGACCATATCGTCGCTGCGGATATAAAGTCCGGTCGCGCCGACGGGGTATTTGCGCGGGCACTTCGACCACGCGACCTCGCGGCAATCGATCTTTGAGAAGAGTCTGTCCATAAGGAAATCGTCGAGGCGTTCACCCGAGATCTTGGTTACAACGCGCGAGATAAGATAGTACGCCGCGTCGGAATAGACTCGCATCTCACCGGGAGCGTAAACGAGCTCGCGGTCAAGAACCATAAAGAGGAAATCATCGGTGGGATATTTTGTGATATCCTCGGTATCGATGTCAAGGAATCCCTTGCCGAAGCCTATCTCGTGGCGCATTACGTTATCAAGAGTGATATTCGCCCACTTTTCTGCGGGGATGCCGTAAGCCGCAAGCTCATCGGCAAAGACTTCTGCGATTGTGGTCGCGGGAGTCAGCTTGCCCTCGTCAAAAAGCATACCGATTGCGGTAACGCAAAAGAATTTTGCAACCGAATAGCAGTTCTGGCAAGGATTGCCGGGGAGTCTTTTCAAAGTTTCGTCGCCTTCGGCAGTCGAAACAGTAATACGATATGTATTGATACCGTTTTCCTTGGCTATATTATCAAGTCTTTCGAGAAGTTCGTTCATGTCTGTCACCTCGTGGCTTTTTTATTATTATACTACTTTTCGGAGCAGAATTCAAGATATTTCACGCATTTATTTCTGCCCGCCGAGATACCTCTCGTAGTAGAAAAGATATTGCTGCGCAAGCCCTGCATAAGCGCCGAGGGAGGCGGCGTCGAAGGGTGCGGGGAAGTATTTTTCGATAACGCGCTTCACCCATACGTCAACGGGGAAAGCATCGGTGCGGTCAAAGCCGAAAAGAAGCGTGCAGGCGGCGACCTTCGGTCCGACGCCCTTGATCTTCATCAGCATTTCTGCGGCTTCACTTGTTGTTTTTGCCGACGCGACGGCTTCAAGGTCGATCTCGCCCGAGGCAACCTTCGTTGCGGCATCGAATATGTATGGCGCGCGGAATCCGAACTTCATTTCGCGCAGAACGTCCACTCCCGCAGAGGCAACGGCTTCTGCCGTCGGGAAGGAATAGACCTCGCCCGCAGGGCATTCTATCCTCTCACCGAGAGTCTTTGAAATCGTTCCGATAAGTCCGCGGATGCGCGGGATGTTGTTGTTTTGCGAAATGATGAAGGAGCAAAGCGTTTCCCACTTTTCCTGACGCAGGATTCGTATGCCCTTGCCGTACTCGACGGCCTCGCGGAGAGCGGGGTTATCCGAGCGCGAAAGAATATCGCTTCGCGCGGTGTTTATATCAAAATTAAGCCCGAGATATGGGATCCATATCTTCTCGAGATCATCCTCGGTTGCGCCGTAGAGTGTCAGAGTGTCGCCGTCCTGAGCGATGCTTATGTATTTTCCAAAGGCGACCCCGCCGTATTCGCATTCGTGCGCCGAGTTTTCGATGGGAAGGAATCTGAACGCCTGGCCGCAGTCAAATACGGCCGCGGTGCTAAAATATTCCACCCCGTGCAGCTTGACAAAAGGAATCTGCTGTTCAGTCGCGCCAAACTCGGGAATAAATCTATCGATTTTCGTCATATTTGTAAATTCCTCTCCTTTTTTCTCAATATGCTTGCAATATGAGAAAATTTCTGCTATAATATTATTATCTATAATTATACACTAAAATTGTAAAATAGTCAATAGTGAGGTTACGATGCACCAGATTTATACCATACATATAAACGAGCATTTTGACCGTTCGCGCGAGGATGCCTCCTGCGGATGTCCCGTTTGCTCGCTCTACCGTATGCTTGAGGAAAATGAGCTCGAGCTCATCCTCGGAGCCTCGATGATGGAGCCGGATATAAGACAAAAGACAAACAAGCTCGGATTTTGCGATACGCATATGAAGATGATGTTTGAATACCGCGCGCGTCTGCCGATGGCGCTGACTCTTGAAAGCCACCTCGACCAGCTCCGCAAGGAGGTCGGCGACCTGCCGCTGATGGTTCCCGGAACACGCGCACGCGCTCGTAGATGG
>JAZORB010000156.1:0-20155 GCA_045656385.1 Eubacteriales bacterium
TCTCATCTGCGTTGGGAACTACATTGGAGAAGTCAACATAGAACATAACACCCTTTGCGGTGGAGATGTCCATGTCTGCAAGAGGAGTGATCTCGACCTCGGTACGCTTTGTTCCGCCGTCGTCGCAAGCTGCGGGCTTAAGTGCCTGGCCGAATACAGCACCGTCAGCCTCGGTTACGAACTGTGCGTTGCCCTTGGAGTTACCGCCAACAACGTACTCGTCAGCACCTGCGTCGAAGGACATAGCGCGGGTTACGATCTCATAGGTAGAGAAGTCGGGGAGAGATACGGGCATAGCAGCCTTGAGAGCTGCCTGCTGTGCAGCGGAAAGGCTGGAGAACTCGTATGCGGGAGCGGTCTCAACGGGAGCCTCGGTGGTAGCTTCAACAGCCACAGTGGTCTCAACGGGAGCCTCGGTGGTCTCGACGGGAGCCTCGGTGGTCTCAACGGGAGCCTCGGTTGCAGGAGCTTCGGTTTCTACGGGAGCAGGAGCAGCGGTGGTTTCAGCGGGAGTATTGCCGCTGTCGCAAGCTACTGCGGTTACTGCCATCATAAGGCAGAGAAGAAGTGCGATAATGCGTTTCATTTTGGGATTCCTCCATAAAAAATTTTTTGACGCTATATTATAACATATTATTTGCGTTTTGTCAAGCGAATTGGAAATTTCAATCCAATTTGCCGCTTTTTATGTAATCGGCAAGCAGATCGCGGGCGTAAAGTCCCTCGCCGAGCGAGTCGATGACGGTCAGGCGGTTGGGCGCGTAGGACGAGGTGTAGGAATCGACGATTATATAATAGGTGGCGTTGTCGTCGATACTGAATCGCACCGATTGCCCATAGTCGCCGTAATAAACGAAATAATTCGAGTTCGAGGTGTTGATGAATTTTGATTTGAGATCGCTTCCCTTGATCGAACAAAGGTCGAGGGTGTTGTCGAAGGGGAAGATCGACTGCAGATCTGAATATTTGACCTCGCCGATCGAGAGGTTGTAGGGCGCGCGGACCGAGAGATAGCCGCCGCCGAGGACGATGTCATACTTTTGCCCCCACGCCTCAAAGCCTTTCTCAAAATAAAGCCTTGCAACGAGTGCGCGCAGCCAGTCGCCGCTTCGCAGAGCGGAATTTTTGCCGAGAACCTCGTCCGCCTTTGCAACGTCGGAGGCGTATTTCTTAATAAGCTCGCCGACGATGGGATCGGAGGGGTGGTCGTCATAGACCTGCGAGGGAATGTATTCCGCCGTTTTGACATAGCTTTCGCCGCCTGCAACGTTGATCACCGCCTCAACGTGCGTGATTCCGTCGTTGTCGCCGCCGCCCTGAAGGTGGTAAACGCCGTGCTTGTCGGGGCGGACGTAGTTTTTATGCGTGTGTCCCTCGAAAACGAGATCAACGTGATCGCGCGAGAGAGTGACGTCCGCTCCGCTGTCGTGAAGCGAGAGGACGATGAAGTCGGCGCCCTCGGAGCGCAGACGCTCAGACTCGGTGCGGATCAGCGAATTCAGCTCCTCGCCCGTCTTGAAATAAATATCCTCAACCTTGTCGCCCGAAATGGATGAATAACAGTCCCCGATCGCGCCGATAATACCAATGGTAGCCGCTCCGCACTCGACGGTGACGGATGGCGTGCAGTAGTCGGCAAGTGTGTCGGTCGCGCGGTCGTAAATGTTGATCGCAAGAAAAGGGAAGTCGGCAAGCGCGAGATTTTCGCTGATGTATTCCTCGCCCCAGTCGAATTCGTGGTTGCCGAGCGTCATTGAAACGAATCCGAGCGAGTTCATCCAATCGGTGATGATCTTTCCGCGCGTCAGATTTGATTCCGACGTGCCCTGCCACATATCGCCCGAGGAAAGGAAGATCGCGTGATCGTCGCCTTCGCGTGCGGATTTGAGAAAGGACGTCAGCTCGTCCGTACCCGGTTGCGAATCGCCGTCAATCAGCTTGCCGTGAAGATCGTTTATCGCGTAAAGATCGACAGTGACGGTCAGCGCGAGCGAGCAAAAGTCGCAAAAGCCGTCGTTGTTCGTGTCAACGTGCTCGGGAGCGAGGCAGCTGTTCTCTGTGACCTCGCCGGGTATCTCCGCTTCCGTGCAAGATGCGGTTAATAATATTATCAATGCCAGAAGTATGGCAATAGTGCGTTTTTTCAAATCAATCCTCCGTTTAAAATTTATGTTATTATATCATATTGTAGGAATTTTGTCAATCAAGGCGAGGAATGTCGAAAGAATTTGAAAGAAAATTGTAAAAAGGTATTGACATAATGATTTTAGTATGTTATAATATATAGGCACTATGAGTGTACTGTTTTAGCCGGTGTGGCGGAACAGGCAGACGCCGCGGACTTAAAATCCGCTGATACGAAAGTATCGTACCGGTTCAAATCCGGTCACCGGCACCATACAGTGCCGCAAGGATAACCGGCAAATTCAATATCGCGGAGTGGAGCAGTTGGTAGCTCGTCGGGCTCATAACCCGGAGGCCGTGTGGTTCAAGTCCCACCTCCCCAACCAAAAAAGAGAACGGAACGCAAAGCGTTCCGTTCTCTTTTTTGGTTGCGGAGACGAGGCTCGCGCCTCGTGGGCTTCGAATTATTAGACCGGCGAGCGTAGCTCGTTGGGTAGCGCCGCAAAAAATATCACGGTGTGATGTTTTTTGCAAGCGAAACCGCCAAATCAACGAGAAATGAATGTCAAGCTACGCTTGGCGTTCATTTCGACTATGATTTGGTGGTGGGCTGTGTTCGCACTTGCTTGGATAGAGCGCCTAAACTTTTGCGCGCAACCGCCGAATTGAATTATCGCACCAAATAAAGCGCGCAAATGGGTGGTTACAAGTCCCATATTTTGCGGTTTAGTTGCATCTTTTTTTGTTGCGGGCTGTATTCGCACTTACATGGATAAAGAATTAGCAAATCCCCTTGACAATCCCTTCCTTATGTTATATAATTGTTACATAACACTTTTAAAATCCCCAAACAAGGAGAAACAAAAATGGCAAAAATTCTTATTTGCCCTAACAAATACGTTCAGGGCGCAGGCGAAATGGGTAAGATCGCAGAATATGCGAAGGCTTACGGCAAAAAGGCGCTCGTAGTTATTACCGCTTCGGGCTACAAGAGAATCGGATCGACTCTTGAAGCAAGCTTCGGCGGCAGCGAAGTCGGTGCGGTTTACGATTACTTCAACGGCGAGTGCTCTTGGAACGAGATCAACAGACTTATCGGCGTTATGAAGTCAAACGAATGCGATATGGTCATCGGCATCGGCGGCGGTAAGATCCTTGACACATCCAAGGCTGTCGCTCACGCGTGCAAGACACCCGTTATCATCTGTCCCACTATCGCATCCACCGATGCTCCCTGCTCGGCACTTTCGGTCGTTTACACTGACGAGGGCGTGTTCGAGGAGTATCATTGGCTCCCCGCTAACCCCAATATGGTCCTGATGGATACCTCTATTATCGCGGCATCCCCCGCTCGCCTTACCGTTGCGGGCATCGGCGACGCGCTTGCTACCTACTACGAGGCTAGAGCAACAAAGGCGAAGGATGCAGGCACATGCGCCGGTGGCAAGGTTACCTGCGCGGCTATGGCTCTTGCAGAGCTCTGCCTTAACACTCTTCTCGAAGAGGGCGTGAAGGCTAAGCTTGCTCTTGAAGCCGGCGCTTGCACAGAGGCGGTTGAAAAGGTCATTGAGGCTAATACTCTCCTTTCGGGCATCGGATTCGAATCGGGCGGACTTGCGGCGGCTCACGCTATCCACAACGGTCTGACGGTGCTCCCCGAGTGCCATCATATGTACCACGGCGAGAAGGTCGCTTTCGGCGTTCTCACTCAGCTTATGCTTGAAAATGTTCCCGCAGAGGAGCTTGACGAGATCGTAGGCTTCTGTGTCGAGGTCGGACTTCCCGTGACTCTCGGCGAGCTCGGTGTTACAGAGGTCACCGACGAGAAGCTCCTTGCGGTCGCAAAGGCGGCTACCGTCGAGGGCGAGACCATCCACAATATGCCCTTCGAGGTCACCGCTGAGAAGGTCGTTGCGGCTATGAAGGCAGCTGATGCTTACGGCAGATACTTCCTCAATATTTAATAATTCTATCAGTAAGAATAAAGGAGTGACCTCGGTCACTCCTTTTGTTATAAAAGAAAAGTAAAGTCGAAAAGCATTGACTCTTGGATGAAATTGTGATATAATCATATTGTAAAGTGAGGTGCGCCGCTATGAAAGACTACATATTTAAATATGAAATGCATATCCACACCTGCCCTTGCAGCGGCGGAGGGGCGGATATTCGCGAGCACATAGATGAATTGATCAAAAAAGGCTACAGCGGAATGGTGGTCACGAACCACTTTTACGCAGGAGACACGCGTATTGACAGAGATCTTCCGTGGGAGGATTTTGTCGATGCTTACAGACAAGATTACCTTTACGGTCTTGAATACGCCAAGGAACGCGACTTTGACCTGCTGTTCGGACTTGAGGAGCACGTCGGAGACGGGCAGGAGATTCTTATTTACGGAATAACGCCCGAGCTGATCGCGGAGCATCCCGAGCTGAAGAGTGCGTCGGCAGAGACATTTGCCGAGGTCGTTCACGCCGCAGGCGGACTCGTCTATCAGGCGCATCCATACCGCGCGAGATGGTATATCAGTCAGCCTTTCCCGCTTGAATGCCTTGATAAGCTCGACGGTATCGAAGTCTACAACGCGGGAAACGATCCCGAGTGGAACGAAAGTGCGCAAAAATTGGCGAACGAGCGAGGACTTGCTTGCGTTGCGGGCTCGGACGGACACAGCGTAGCGTCCGCAGGCCGATCGGGTATTGCCGTCGGCGAAAGGATCGGGGACAATGAAAAACTTATCCGCATACTGAAAAGCGGAGAATATACAATTTTCGTGAATGAATAAATAGGGAGCCGAATTATGGAATACAGAATTTTAGGAAAAACAGGACTTAAAATATCGCGCCTCGGGTTTGGCGGCATTCCGATCCAGAAGATAGATGCCGAGAGCACAAGGAAGCTGATCGGCGAGCTTGTTCGTGAAGGCGTGAACTATATCGACACCGCTCGCGGATATACGGTCAGCGAGGAATATCTCGGCTTTGCGCTTGAAGGTGTGAGAGATCAATTTGTGCTTGCCACCAAAAGTATGGCGCGCACAAAGGACGCAATGGCGAAGGATATTGACATAAGCCTTAATAATCTTCGCACAAATTACATCGACCTTTATCAGGTGCATAACCCGAATGCCAAGGATCTTGAGCAGGTAATGGCACTCGGCGGCGCGCTTGAGGCTCTCATTGAGGCAAAGGCTGCCGGAAAGATAGGTCATATCGGCATCACACTCCATTCCGCAGAGCTGTTCGCGCAGGCGATCAATCTGCCTTGGGTGGAAACGATCATGTTCCCCTACAACATCGTGGAAACGCAGGGCGAAGAACTCATCGCAAAGTGCGCGGAGAAGAATATCGGATTTATCTGCATGAAGCCGCTGGCAGGCGGCGCGATCGATAACGCGACGGTTGCACTGCGCTTTATCGTCAGCAATCCCGCGGTGACCGTGGTCATCCCCGGAATGGCGGATTCCGCCGAGATCGCGCAGAACGTATCGGCAACGTCCGATACATCGCCTTTGAATGCGGAGGAGCAGGAGAAGATCGCGAAGATCAAAGCGGATCTGGGCACAAATTTCTGCCGCAGATGCAATTACTGCGCTCCTTGCACCGCAGGGATCAATATATCCGGCGTATTCCTCTTTGAGGGATATTACAGCCGCTACGACCTCAAGGAATGGGCAATGAGCCGATATTCGAGTATGCAAAAGACTGCATCCGATTGCATCGAGTGCGGTGTTTGCGAAACACGCTGTCCTTATAATCTTCCGATCCGCGATATGCTGAAAAAAGCCGCGGCGGTAATGGGAAAATAATTTATCAATTACATTATACCGAAAGGCGGTACACTTTTATGATCATCAAATCCGACTGGCACATTCACAGCGAGTATTCATACGATGCGGAAAATCCGCTTGAGCTGATCGCGGAGAGGGCGAAGGAAGGGGAACTTTGCCGCGTCGGCATCACCGACCACGCTAATTTCAACGATGAAAAGTTTCTCGGCGACCTGCACGCATCCGTGAATGGCGTTAAAGAGGCGCAGAAAAAGTATCCTTTTATGGTTCTCGGCGTGGAGTTGACTCCCATCGAGAAGCCCGAATTCGATTATATCGCGCTTACCGGAACTCGAGAAGGCTACGAGCCGCCCGCGACCGACAAGCCTTATGATATCGAGCTCGCTTGCAGTAAGGAAGAGCTTATGAAGCTCGGTGTAAGATATGCCATCGGCGCATCGCATTGGAGAGTTGACTCGCCCTATGCAAAGAAGCAGGCTCCCGATCTCGATGCGTACATCAAGGAATGGTACCGCCAGCAGATGTTCCTCGCCTGCGACGAGCGCGTCACCATCCTCGGTCACCCTTGGTATCACGGCAAGGGCATTTGGTACGAGGATTTTGACATCATCCCGCGCTCGATGAAGCTGGATATTGCCGCCGCACTCAAGGAGAACGGAAAGTACGTTGAGTGCAATTCCCATTTCTTCCGCTCGGCACTCACAAACGAAAAATTCCGACATCAGTATGCGGAATATCTCCGTGAAATGTTTGAGATGGGAATTCCCGTCACCTACGGTTCGGATTCGCACAAGAACTATCCGGATGCGAGAGAGATAGTTGAAAGCTATCTGCGCGAGGCGGGATTTGCCGAGGGCGATTTCTCCGAGATCGCGGAAAAGGATCTTTGGTAAAATATTCAGGTCAGCTCAAATTTCCGATTTGAGCTGACCGATTTTTTATTTTCTATTGCATTCAAAGCGGAAAAATGATATAATAAAATCAAATAAATACTCCCTCGGAGGTAAAGTTATGAAACTTGCAACGACGACAAATGATTTTTACGGTTACACACGCTCGCAGATCAAGGCTCTTGAGCATATCCGCGCGGCGGGATTCAAGTATGCGGACTATAACTTCGGCGGCGATTACCGCGACCGCACGGGAGTTTATTCCGACGATTATAAGCATTATTTCGGCGAGGTTGCCGAGGCTGCCGATAAGATCGGCATCAAGCTCGTTCAGGCACATTCACCTATGGGCAAGCCCCTCATCGACGACGGCGGCGTATTCATTGCCGACACCATCCGTTGCGTTGAGGCGTGCGGAGCATGGGGAATTCCCAATCTCGTTGTCCATTCGGGATACGTTCACGGTCTGACACCCGAGGAGACCTTCGAGCAGAACAAGCTCTTCTTCATGCCCATTCTGCGTGAGGCGGAGAAGTACGGCGTCAACATCCTCGTTGAAAACTTCAACAAGATGCACCACGAGGGACTTTATTGGATCGACAACGCTACCGACCTGCTCCGCCAGATCGAGGTCGTTGACCATCCGCTTTTCCACGCAGTTTGGGACGCGGGACACGCAAATATGCAGGATATGCCGCAGGACGAGGAACTTCGTTTGCTTGGCAGCCACGTCCGCGCACTTCACATTCAGGATAATATGGAAACGTCTGATTCACATCTGACGCCCTTCCTTGGCACTATGAATATGGACGCCGTGATGAACGGTCTGCTCGATATCGGTTACGACGGATATTTCACCTTTGAGGTTGGCGGATTCTTCACACCCGCTGCCAAGCGCCGCAAATATGAGCGCGATACCCGACTTGCCGGCGCACCTCTTGCGCTCAAGGATGCTTTTGAACGCTATCTTTACGACCTCGGCAGAGTAGTCCTTGAGTCCTACGGAGTATACGAGGAATGAGGATCCTTTTCATAGGCAACAGCGCGACGTACGTTCACGATATTCCCGAAACGCTTGCAAGCCTTGCCACTGCGGCGGGTTTTCCGACCGAGTCGGTTCGTATCGTCAAGGGCGGGTGGTGCCTTTCCCAGCACGCCGCAGAGGGAAGCCTCGCGCTTGCGGAGATAGAGAAGGGTTATGACCTCGTCGTGCTTCAGGATAACGGAAACTGCGTTTCATCGGATGAAAAACGCGAAGCATGCATTGCTTCTTGCGATAAGCTTTCTTCCAAAGCTATTGAAAGCGGCGCGAAGCTCTGCTATTACGTTCGTCCGCCTTACGGATACGAAGCCTTCGGACGTTCACCCGTCGAGCAATGCCGTGAATTTGACGAGCTGTTCACGGATATAGCAAATAAAAACGGCGCAGTCTGCGCTTACGTTAACCGCGCGTTTGAGTACGCGATAGAAAACACCGATATCCGCCTCTGGGGCGATGACAACGCCCATACAAGCGTTGCCGGCGCATACCTTGCCGTTTGCGTGCATTTTGCGACGATTTACGGTAAATCTGCAACTCTGCTTGATGGAAACGGAGTCGAAAACGCGAGAAGTTTACAGGAGATAGCCGATAAAATAGTTTTTGGAGGATAATATATGGATAATGCTCAGCAGATTTTAAAGAAATATAAATCGAGAGTGACCGTGTGCTCGCTTGCTGTATTCTTTATTCATATGGTGATCGCTTACACACTTTCATATGTTGCGCCGACGTTTGCGCTGCTCATACTTGTGTTCCTCTATGTCTTTGCTATACGGGTTCTGAACAACTATTTTTGGCGCAAGTATATATCCGGCATCCTTCTCAATGACGTTGACGCACACTTTTACCGCGACATTGTTATCGCGGGCAAGTTCGGCGAGAGAAATCCCTTGTTTACGATGGAAAGCGAATTTTTCGTCGGAAACGTCACTGCCGCGATGCAGGTCGGCAATGCAATTCTGAAGAACGAAAAGCTTGCAAAAAAGTATGCTCCGCTGACGCTTTTGCTTATGGCAGAGTACAATTTTCTGATCGGTGATAATGAGGGCGTTGATTTGGCGTGCAAACGATTTCGCGAGTTGAAGCTCCCGAAATTCAAATCGAAGCGGATAAAGCATATGGAAAAAGCCATAGAAAAATACGAGCAGTATCTTGCCGGTGACTTTGAGGCTATTCTGCGCCCCTCGGGCAAAAAGCGCAAGGACGCGCTCTATCATCTGATCTACTCCTATTTTGAGGCTCGCGTCACCCTCTGCCGCGGCGAAAAGGAAAGTGCCCGTGCCGCATTTGCCGGTCTCGCCGTCGCGACGGAAAACACCGTTATCGGTATGCTGTCAAAATTCGCCGTCGAGGCGATAGACGGCGGAAGTGAATTCTGCAATTTTGCCGTATTGCTCCCCAATGAACCGATAGATACCGATTCTTTGTTCAAAAGCAATGAAGAAAATCGCCAAAAAACGAAGAAGGGTGTGGTGATCATATGGATAATAGCGGCGGTGTCTATGCTTTCGCTTCTCTCAAGCTCCATCCGCGATTGGCAGTATTACGGGGAAGAGAGGATAACCTTCAAGCTTCTTGATGAACATTATGACAACATCGAGATCCTGGAGTGGTTTGAATTTTATTCGGATGAAGTAATGTTCATTGCCTCTGCGGACGGCGGGCTGCTGCTGGGCGGCAGACATCTTGACGAAAACGGCGAATGGTTGGCGAATATTTACGGTTTTTATCCGCTTTCCGATCTCGAAAGGGACGGGGAGTTCGGACACGCATTCGGCAACTACGATAACAGCTTGCAGATGTATTTCCGCTTCTATGACGGTTTTTCGGACATCGGCTACGATGAAGTTTATTTCAACGTAAGCTATATGGTGGATGATAGAATAGTCACGGTCATTATCGATGACGAAGTAATTGAATAAACCAAACGGCTCGCTTGCGCGAGCCGTTTATGCTTTTTATTTTCCAATTCTTTTATATACATCAAGCCACGTGCCTTTGAAATATCTCCAAACGAAGAAGATCGTTCTGAACACCCAGTCGACCGTCATTGCTACCCAGACACCGAGCGGTCCCATTCCGAATCCCGCAAACGAGAAGAGCCCGAATACGTCAACAGCATCGAGCGAGAAGACGTAGCAAAGTCCGACGCGGAAGGTCCACATCGAGATCATCGAAATGACCAGCGGGAATTTTACGTCGCTTGCCGCACGGAAGGCGGAGGGAAGAGTGAATGCCGCAGGCCAGATGACAGCTGCGCAGATTGCGTGGTAGATTATCAGCTGATATGCGATCTCTGCGCCTTCGGCGGAAAGATCATAGAAGCCAATGACGGGCTTAGCAATGAAGAAGGTAAGCACCACTACTGCCCAAAGGCAGATATAGGTGGCGGCAACGAGGATTCTGGAATATCGTTTTGCCT
The DNA here is from genome assembly GCA_045656385.1 of Eubacteriales bacterium. Taxonomy (GTDB): domain Bacteria; phylum Bacillota; class Clostridia; order Oscillospirales; family CAG-272; genus CAG-390. The sequence continues at coordinate 10,269 of JAZORB010000156.1, forward strand.
GCTCTTTTTCTTCTGCGCCGACGCATCTGCCGACGACAGTTACCATAGTGTTCGAGAAAGCCGTTCCGGGCATATACTGATAGTTTGCAAGCGTAGCAGCTACTGCATTTGCCGCGATTGCCGCCGTGCCCATCGAGGAGATAAGGCTTTGCGTCATCAGTTTTCCAAACTGGAACATACTGCTTTCGATGCCGTTCGGCACCCCGATGCGGAGAATTTCCTTGATGATCGGAAAATCGGGGCGGTAATCGAGGTAATTGTCAACGTAGACTGAATTTTTGCGGTTGCGAAGCAAATAAAGCGTGATCACAGTACCTATGATACGGGAAATGAGCGTGGAAATCGCTGCACCCATCGCGCCCATAGCGAAGCCGTAGATCAGAATTGCGTTGCCGCAAACGTTGATGATATTCATGCCGAGCGAGATGAGCATCGACATCGTCGAGTTGCCCATAACGCGGTAAAGCGCGCCGCCGGCGTTGTTGATGGCGAGGAATGGGAAGGAGAGGGCAACAAAGACAAAGTAATCCTTTGCGCTCTGCATCACGTCGGGTTCAACGTCGCCGAAAAGAAGTCCCATAAGGAAATCCTCGAGGATTATAACGGCAATGGATATGAAGATAGCCACCGCAGTTGTGGCATATGTAAGCTGTTTTGCTGCCGAAAGCGCACCTTCGCGGTTCTGCTGCCCGAGAAACTGTGCAACAACAACGGCACCTCCCGAAACGAGCGCGCCGAATGCGATGACGAGCATTGTGTCGAGCGAGTTGACGAGCGAAACGCCCGAAACGGCGGCTTCGCCCGCGCTTGATACCATCAAGGTATCGACCATACCGATGGTGACGGCGAGTACCTGCTGAATTATCAGCGGGAGTGCAATTTTAACGAGATCGCTCCTTGAAAAGAGCGGCTTTTTGTTTTCCATAAGATTTTAATTAAACTTCAGATCCGCCATAACGGGGTAGTGGTCGCTCGCATCGTCGCTTATATTGTTGGAAAGGACCTTGAAGACGAGGGCCTGCATTTCGCTTGTGTACCATACGAAATCTTCCGAGATACGGTTCGACTGACGCTCGCCGATCTTGTGGAAGGTTCCGTAAGCAGTGTTTTTATTGGCATTTACGAGAGCTTTACGCTGTGCATCAAGGTAGCCCTTCGCCGCGAGATAGTTATATCCACTGTCGGAGGAGGAGCTGTTAAAGCTTGTGTACATATCGCCCGTAAGAATGACGGGAAGGGGTGTGCTGAAGGCGGCTTGCGCATCTGCGACGGCGGCAAGCTGCTCGCGCGCCCATTGGTTCGAGGAACGGCTGTCGGCGTAGTGCGCGGTCGAAAGGATGAATTTCTGACCTTTATACGAGAAAACTGCTGTGTGAGAGCCGTGGTAGTAGATAAATCCCATCGGATTGTTCGAGTTTTTGGTCGTTTTTTGAGTCGAATAACGCCAAGCAGATGAGATCACTTCCAGCCCGATATCTTTGCGGTAGATGATGTTCGAGTTGATTGTTTTGCCCTTTATCGCATCCGCACCCGCTTCGGGTTTACCCTTGTCGTAGGGCGACTCGAGGCATACGTAATATTCCGAAAGCTCGTCCATAACGGCATTGAAAAAGACGGTGTTGCCGTTGTGGCTGGCATAAAACTCGTTGGTTGTGATGATGTCGGGGAGAAATTGCAGGATCATATCTGCAATATCCTCGCCGCGCGTGACGTTGTCGGTGTAAACAACGGGCGGGGTTGTGACGTTCGGATCAAGATAGGGTGCCGCCATATTCCAATGGAACACGCGAAGGTCGGTGCCCTCGGCGCGCTCGATCACGTTGACGCCGCTTTTGTCGAGCACGTTGATAACGTCGCCGCTGATGATCTCGCCGTCAATCGAAACGGGAGCGGTCGGCAGAGCTTTGAAATATGCGGTAAACTCTTCGGTCAGTTTTTCGAGCGTGGTTTTGCCCTCGCCCATGACAACGAGCTTTGTGCCAACCGTGCGAACGCTGTAATATACGTTCGGGCGTGAGAAGTTTGCTCTGACCTCGGCGCTTTCGGCGCGGTTGGTCTTGCCGACGAGTATCTCGCGCTCGGTTTCCTTTGCCGTGTGTGTCTTCACTTGAAGCGTACATCCGAGGGCATCTTTGATGATCTTTCTCAGCTCTTTTGCCGCCTCTCCCGACGCCTTTGAGCCGTTATGTATTATCGTATATTCGGAAATATCGGCGCCCGCGATGGAAATTGACAATTCCTGGGGTATTGCCTCGGTTGTTTCTTCGGGCAGAGTTGTTTCTGCCACCGCCACCGTCGTTTCGGGTGCGGGAGTTTCCCCCTGTGTACAAGATGCAAGGAGGAAGGGAAGGGCCAGTAGAATTAAAATCAGTTTTTTCATATTATCGGAATTTCGGTCATACGGAGCTTGGCGCAACCGTAGGGGTAAAGCTCGATCTCGCGCTCTTCCGAGATCGGTGCTCTCGATTCGGGAACCTTGGCGCAGACGTTTTCGTGGCGTTCGGCAAGACCCCAGGGGATCTGCTTCATTTTAGCCGTCAGCGTCACGGGCGGATTTTTTGAGGAGAAGGGAATATCGGAGATGGATTTTTGATTGAGCTTGAGTTCAAGCGAGGAGAATGCATAATTCCACTCCGACTTCGGAATGTATTCGTAGTCGCAGTAGGGGAACTTGCGCTCGACTCCGTTTCTCTCATATTCGTACATCTTCTTTTCGTACTCAATGGGAAGCGAGAAGACGAGCGAGCCGCAGCGGACGCTGTGGAGGTTATGCGGACGCGCGAAGAATTCGGGAGATGTTTCGAAGGAGATTTCGAACACCTTGCTTTCTCCCGCCTTGATCGGGAGCACGAGCATAGAGCCGTAAGCGCACTTGCCGTTGACCTTGAGATCTTTGGCGAAGGAGGGGATACGAACAAGGAGATTGAAGTCTTTTTTAGCCTCAACACAATATTCAAAAGAATTTTCGAAGGGATAATTAGTCTTCAGAGTGACCGAATAATCGGCTGTTTTGAGCGATGACGGCACGGGAACCACAGAAATGACTTCGTCATCCTTGTGCATGAACGTCGAGAGGGCAAATTTCGGCCAAGCCTGACCGAAGTTAGCGGTGCAACAGCCATACTCGGGTTCAAGACCGAAAAGATGAGCCTCGCGCTTGTTCGTACCAAAGATGGGTTTGCCGGGGAAGCGGATGCAGGCGATCTGATTGCTCTGCTGATCGTACTGATGCGTCCACATATCGTCGCTGATCGTCGCGGGGAGGGCGTTGAATGCGAGAACCTCGAGTCGCTCTGCCCACTTGCAGTCGCCGGTTGCGGCGAAAAGATGCTCGTAGGAGTACATCTGCTCGGCAACAGCGCAAAGCTCGGTGCCCTGAATGGGTGAAAGACCCGAAAGACATTCGTCACCCGTGAAGAGCCCGACGGGTGTTCCGTTGTATGTGCGGAGAACCTCGGAGAGTGTTTCCGCAAAGTCTGCGTATTCCTCGCCGAGAAGATCGTGGCTGACAGCCTCGTATTTCAGCATCATACCGAGGTTGACGATGTGGGTCTCATAGGTCCACTTGTCAAGCGGACGCTTCCAGAGGTGGGTGAGCTTCGGGTAATCGGTGCCCTGTTGCTTGAGGATCTTCGCAAGATCGGTGATCCATTCCTCGTTATAGCGTTTGTTGAGGAAATCTATTGCAATAAACGCCTCGAACCAACGGGCTTTTCCCCACCTGAAGAGCGAGATAGTGCCCGAAGCAAGCAGATCGTGATAGTTTTTCATCACGCGGTATAGAACTTCGGGGATGCGCTCGTCGCGCGAGCACTCGTAGTAGACGACAAGGACCTTCGATATGAGCTGAACCGCCCAAGAGTCGTAGGTCGGAATGTTCTCCTCCGCGCAGGGGCAGATCCATCCGCTTTCCTTCTGGAAGGAAATGATAGCGTCGATGTATTTCTTCGCGCGGGCGATCTTGTCCTCGTCCTCGAGGAGGTATGCAAGCGGAATGAAGCCGTCGAGCCAATATGGCACGCGCTCCCAACCCTCGGCGTCGCCGCCGATCCACGCGCTGTCGCGAACATCGCGCCAGACCTTATCAAGGTTACCCGAAAGCGACTCGGCTTGAATTTCGAGCTGACGGCGCAGCCAACCCTCGGGCTTTATTTCGTTCGATGTGTAAAAATTCCAATTCTTCACGGCAGTTTCCTCCGTAATTTTTATTTGAGTTAATTATAGCACAGATGCCCGACGAAATCAATCTTTATCCGGCAAAAAACTTGACTTTAATTAAAATTCGTGATATACTAAATACAATGTTATAATACTATGGAGAAATAGAATTGGCATCCGCAAAGATATCAAAGGACTTTACAAAGGGTAATATCCCGAAGCAGTTATTGCTCTTCACACTGCCTTTTATGGCATCAAATGCGCTCCAGGTGCTTTACAGCACGATCGATATGATAATCGTCGGCGAGTTCGTCGGCACACCCGGACTTTCGGCGGTTTCGCAGTCGAGCCAGATCGTCAACTTTGCAACAATGGTCTGCCTCGGCCTTTCAAACGCGGGTCAGGTTCTCGTTTCGCAGGCGTTCGGAGCGGGTAAGAAAAAGGAAATGAATGACATAATCGGTACTATGTTCAGCGTGCTGACCATCTTTGCCGCGATTCTGTCTGTCGTTATAATTTCCGCGAACAGATGGATAATGGATATTATGAATATGCCGTCCGAATCCTACGATATGGCGATTGATTATCTTATTATCTGCACCGGAGGACTTATATTTACTGCGGGTTACAATATGGTTTCCGCCGTTCTCCGCGGCATGGGTGACTCGAAGCGTCCTTTCCTCTTTATTGGTATTGCATCGGCGATAAATCTTGTGCTCGACCTGCTCTTTACCGGCGTTCTCGGCTGGGGTGTTGCGGGTGCAGCATGGGCAACAATCATCGGTCAGGCGGGAGCTTTTATCTTCTCGATCTTTTATCTTTATCGCCATAAGGAATCCTTCGGCTTTGATTTCAAGCGTGAAAGCTTCAGAATGCAGAAAAAGTACGTCGGTATGATCGCCTCGCTGGGTACGCCGATGGCGATACAGATGGGATGCCTCAATCTTTCTATGCTTTTTGTAAACTCGATGATAAACGACATCGGCGTTGTTGAATCGGCAACCTTCGGCGCGGGTGTCAAGATTGATGACATCATCAACAAGATCTCGCAAGGAATTCAGTACGCGGCTATGCCTATAATAAGCCAAAACATAGCGGCGGGCGAGCAAAAGCGCGCGAAACAGACGGTATATTGGGCATGGATATACTCCTTCGCTCTGACTGCGTTCTTTATGATACTCTACATATGCTTTGGCAGGCAGATGTTTATGCTCTTCTCGGATGACCCGCTCGTCCACGAGCAATGCTCGGTCTTTATCAGCGCGATCCTTTGGATGTTCCCCGCGTTTGCCATTGTGCGCGGAAGCGGCGGATTTGTTCAGGGAATCGGAAATGCCAAGCTCAGCATGCTTTTGGCACTTCTTGACGGTGTTGTGCTGCGAATTGGTCTTTCCTATCTGTTTGGTATAAAATTCGGCTGGGGCTTCTACGGTTTTGTGCTCGGCTACGGTCTTGCGCCTTACGGTTTTGCAATTCCGAGTATGATATATTTCTTCTCGCCCGTATGGCAGAAGCAGAAAACACTTGCCGATGCGATATGATATGAAAAGAATCATTGCGGTTTTCGGCACGCGCCCCGAGGCGGTCAAAATGTGCCCGCTTGTGCTGGAGCTTAAAAAGCGAAAGAGCCTTGAGGTCAAGGTATGCCTCACGGGTCAGCACCGCGAGATGCTTGATTCGGTCACCGGGATTTTCGGAGTTAAGGCAGACTACGACCTTTCGGTGATGCAAAAGGATCAATCTCTTTCGGATATAACAACAAAAATAATTGACCGCATAACTCCGATTTTCAAAGAGGAGAAGCCCGATATCGTCCTCGTTCACGGCGATACGACAACGGCTTTTGCCGCGGCGCTTGCGGCGTTTTATCTCAAAATACCCGTCGGACACGTTGAGGCGGGGCTTCGGACATACCGCATAGATTCGCCCTATCCCGAGGAATTCAATCGCCGCGCGGTTTCCTTGATCTCGACTTATGATTTCTCGCCCACCGAGGCGTCGAAGGAGAACCTTATCAAAGAGGGCAAAGCCCCCGATCGTGTGTTCGTGACGGGAAATACTGTCATTGACGCGCTGAAGTATACCGTAAAAGCTGCCGGAAAGAGCACGGATGACAGACTTATTTTGCTGACTGCGCATCGCCGCGAGAACATCGGCGAGCCGATGCGGAATATCTTTTCGGCTGTCAGGCATATCGTGGAAAAGCATGATGATGTTCGAGTAGTTTACCCGATGCATCCGAACCCCGCCGTTCGCAGTATTGCGGAGGAGATCCTTGGCGATTGCGATAGAGTATCGCTGACCGAGCCGCTTGATCTTGCGGAATTTCATACCTTGCTCGCGCAAAGCTACTGCGTGCTGACCGACAGCGGCGGCGTTCAGGAGGAGGCTGCGGCACTTGGCAAGCCCGTGCTTGTTCTGCGAGATGCGACAGAGCGTACGGAATCCGATTCGCTCATGCTTGTCGGCACTAAGGAAGATGACGTCGCGCGCGAATTCGAGCGCTTGCTTGAGGATAAAGCACTTTATAACCAAATGAAAAACGCCCCCAATCCCTACGGCGACGGCAATGCGTCGGCGCGGATCGCGGACATTATCGAAAGGATTTAGACATGGCACTTCAAACTCTTGAAAATAACGAAAACGGCTATCATCCCCTCGTTGCCTTCGGCGCTTGGAGAGTTGCCGTTGCGAACCCCTGCGACAAGTGGGTCGAGGGCAACGTCACCTTTATGGAACGCCACATGAAGACCGATGAGATTTTCGTTCTTCTTAAAGGCGAAGCCGCGCTTTATATCGGCGAGGAAAGAGAAAAGATTCCAATGGAGATCGGAAAGGTCTACAACGTCGAGCTCGGAACGTGGCATAACCTCTGCATGGAGGATGGCTCGCAGGTGCTCATTGTTGAAAACGACGACACGGGTAAGGAAAATACCGAATATTGTGATTTTTAAAATAAAAAGCTCTCCCTCGCAGCGAGGGAGAGCTTTGCTTTATTCAGCAGAAAGTTGTTCTTTTGCCAGCTTTTTGAATTTCGAGCGCATCAGTATATAATCGGCAAGTACGGTGAGTAATCCGAACAGCCATGCCATCGGGTTGGCAAGACATACGATGGAGAAGCCCAAGGACTCGCTGACAAGAGCACCGTTAACGAGAATTACGACGAGCAAGGCAACTCCGCCTCGGCCGAGAATCTCTGTAAATCCCGATATCATCGACCACGTTGTTCTGTCTACCGACTGAAGCACGCTCTTATACACTACCAGCGCCGAAAGAATGAAGGTGAATGCCGTGTTGATCAGTATATATTGGTAAGCATATTTGACAATGGTTTCGGATACCTCGGAGCCTGCGATGAGCATGATGAGCGGCTTTCCGAAAGGAAGAAGTATCGCCGCCGCGATCACGCACCAGATCAGACACATAAGAAGCGTCTTTTTGCTGCCTTCCAGAACTCGTTTGTAATTTCCCGCACCGTGATTCTGGGCGGTGAAGACTGAAACTGCCGATCCGAATGAGATCAGAGGCTGGGTCAGGAAGCTTTCGATCTTCGAGCCGGTTACCTGTGCCGAAACGTAGGTGTCGCCGAAGCCGTTGGTTACGAACTGCACGATGACCGAGCCAACCGAAAGCACCATATTCAGGAATGCCATGGGAATACCGATGCGCAGAAGATGGCGATCCATTTCAAGATCTGCCTTAAAATGTTGCTTTTTCACGTGAAGAGCGGGGTGCTTTTTGATCAGATAAACGATGCAAAGCAGACCCGAGATGAGCTGCGCGATCACTGTTGCAAGCCCTGCACCCGCGGTTCCCATCCCAAATGCGCGGATAAATACAATGTCAAGCGCAATGTTGACAACGCAGGCGATGATTAGAAAATACAGCGGTGTTTTCGAATCGCCGAGCGCACGGATCATATTGGAGAGCAGATTGAAGAGAGCGGTTACGATCAGTCCCGCGAAGATAAAGACGATATAATTATATGCGTCCTGATAGAGTGTTTCGGGTGTTCTCAGAAGTGTCAGCATCGGATGGGCGCAAAGCACGCACAGAATCGATAGTGCTACCGAAATGACCGCAGACAGCTTGATCGCGGAGGCAAAGGACTCTTTGATCTTTTCTTCATCTCCCGAGCCGAAGTGGTGAGCCGTGACGACTGAAAATCCGACTGTTAGGGATTGGATCGCGCCGCTTGCGAACCAGACCAGACTTCCCGTTGAGCCAACTGCGGCATAAGCGAGATTTCCGATGGTTCTGCCTACGATCACCATATCGGCAATATTATAGAATTGTTGAAAAAGATTGCCGATCAAAAACGGCATCGCAAAGAAAAAGATCCTCTTTAGCGGTGAGCCGCGTGTAAGATCTGTGGTCATAAAAACACCTTGCTTTCAAAAAATTTTTTATATTATAGCATAGGCGGATTGCTTTGTCAAGCGACTTGAGAAAAAAGCGAAAAAAGAAAAACACGAGAATTTTCTCGTGTTTTTCTTTTTCGGAATTATCTCTGAACTCTTCCCGATCCGTCGCCGCCTGCGAGCTTTTCAACTTCGCTGACGCTGACGCGGTTGAAGTCGCCCTCAACGGAGTGCTTGAGTGCGGATGCCGCAACTGCGAACTCGATCGCGCCCTGAGTATCCTTGCCCGAAAGGAGAGAATAGATCAGACCTGCACCGAAAGAGTCGCCGCCGCCGACACGGTCAACGATGTGGAGGTGATAGGACTTCGAGAAGCAGTAGTTCTCGCCGTCGTAGAGCATGCCTGCCCAGTCGTTGTCGGATGCCGAGATGGATGTGCGGAGAGTGATTGCAACCTTCTCAAAACCGAACTTGTCAGCAAGCTGCTTTGCAACAGACTTGTAGCCCTCGTGGTTGAGCTTACCGCCGTAAATGTCGGTGCCCTCAGCCTCGATGCCGAATACGTCCTTTGCATCTTCCTCATTGGAAATGCAAACGTCAACGTATTCGCAAAGCTTGGTCATAGCCTCGCGTGCTTCTGCTCTTGTCCAGAGCTTGCCGCGGTAGTTGAGGTCGCAGGAGATCTTGACGCCCTTTGCCTTTGCGGCTTTGCAGGCTTCAAGACAGATGTCAACGAGCTTGCCGCCGAGAGCGGGAGTGATGCCTGTGAAGTGGAACCAATCGGCACCCTCAAAGATAGCATCCCAATCGAAATCGGAGGGCTGTGCCTCTGCGATCGCGGAGTGTGCGCGGTCGTAAATGCAAACGGAACCTCTCTGGGACGCGCCCTTTTCGAGGTAGTAGATGCCGACACGGTCGCCGCCGCGGACAACCTTCGAGGTGTCAACACCGAAATAGCGGAGCGAGTCAACTGCCGCCTGACCGATCGCGTGCTTGGGGAGCTTGGTTACGTATGCGCTCTTAATGCCGAAGTTAGCAAGCGAAACCGCTACGTTAGCCTCGCCGCCGCCGAAGGTAGCCTGCATCTGGTCGTTCTGGAAGAAACGGTAATATCCGTTGGGGGCGAGTCTGAGCATAAGCTCGCCGAATGTAATAACAGTTTTCATTTATTTTCAGCCTCCATTTTGTCAAGAGATTCTTTTACGAAGAAGCTACCGCCGATAGCCGCGATCTTATCGAAAGCGAGGAATTCGTCGATATTGCTTCTGTCAACGCCGCCGGTGGGAATGAATTTAACCTGTGGGAAGGGTGCAGAGAGGGCTTTGAGAGCCTTGAGGCCGCCGTATACGTTTGCGGGGAAGAATTTAA
>JAZORB010000157.1:0-5485 GCA_045656385.1 Eubacteriales bacterium
GTAGAGCAGGGGACTGAAAATCCCCGTGTCGTTGGTTCAATTCCGACCGGAGGCACCATTTGCGGATTTAGCTCATTTGGTAGAGCGCAACCTTGCCAAGGTTGAGGTGGCGGGTTCGATCCCCGTAATCCGCTCCAAAAACACGGGTACGTTCTTCGTACCCGTTATTATTAGGCGCCATGGCCAAGCGGTAAGGCAAAGGTCTGCAACACCTCTATCCCCGGTCCGATTCCGGGTGGCGCCTCCACAAAAAAGCACGTCTGCTATGCAGACGTGCTTTTTTTTAGCTAAATCCGCCTTCGGCGGGTGAAATCCACTTCGTGGATGAAATAGCTGCGCGATGAAATCCCGCTTCGCGGGGAGAAGGATGCGGCGGATTTAATTTCATCTGAAGCCGTAGGCTAAAGATTTCATCCGAGTCCGCTCGGATTTCATCGTGGCAACGCCACGATTTCATTATCCACTTGACTCCCCTCCTCTTTTATGCTATAATAAAATCAGAAAGGCGGTGATAATATGGTTCATAACACAAAAGAACTCTATGAAAAAATGCTTGAAACTACCGGTTTATGTGGAACGTTTAAGTTAGTTAATAAAACGATAATCTGGAATCTCTTTGAGGGCTTCATAATTGAAATATCCATCGAACCACCCGCCACTCATTTCAGTATTGAAAAGAAATTATTTAGAAATATTACTGATTCTATAACACATTGGCATCCCAACGAAGATGATGTATACAATGAGGTTTGCAATATAGGTTTGGAAGGGAATGTACTCGTTATCCGAAAGAATTGGTTCTTTGACTCTGTTATATATATGGGAAAGGAAGAAAACTGTCCTTATTCTCAAAAGAAGAAATGGTCTTGGAGCAAAATCTATTATCTCAAGGCAAACTAACTCAAAAATCAATAATTCAATGCATTGTAAAGTCTTGTTGCGGAATTGTAAAGTTGGTGCGGTGGTATTTTGTGGCTGATTTTGCTATAATGAATGCACCAAACCAAGGAGGGTTTATTATGAAATTGTCAGACAAACTGATCACACTCAGAAAAGAAAACGGTTGGTCGCAAGAAGATTTTGCAGAAAAGCTTGATGTATCGCGGCAAGCTATCAGCCGTTGGGAAAACGGAACTGCACTTCCGGATGCGCAAAATATATTGCAGATCAGCAAGCTTTTCAACGTTACTGCGGATTATCTGCTGAATGACGATTACAATGAAGAGGCGAATATTTCCGCAGTTGAAATATCTGCGGAAGAAACAAAGCCTTTGGCTCGAAAAAAGAAGCATCTGCATTGGTTGTCAATTTGTTTTATCATCTTACTGTCAGTCTGCGCAATAATTTATGTAGTAAAAATCAGTAACGAAGTCCACACGCATCCGGAATTTACCCGTGTTGTAGAAAATGAGATTGCCCCCACTTGCACTGCGGAGGGCTCATACGATGTGGTCCTTTATTGCACAGAGTGCGGTGAGGAGCTCTCACGCATACGTATCAGCAAGGGAACGCCTTCTCATCAATTTCAAAATGAAAAATGCATAGTTTGCGGCGAAGAACAGCGAGAAAGGAATAATTAATCAAGCAATAATCTTTGTGCACTTTTTACTCACGTCAAAAGGGAACCGCCTTGAATGGCTCGGTTTCCTTTTTTTGATCCATTAGTATTGAAAGTCTTTCTTGACATGTGGCAAACGATGTGCTATAATGAAAGCGCAATCTCAACCGAAAGGATCGCGGTACGTTTTGCACCGCTCATCAATGCTATGGAACAGAATAAAGCATTATTTGCATCCGATAAAGAAGTTCGCAACGAAATGGACGTTGAGCTCGCCGCAAAGGCTTACGAGGCGGCGGAGGCGGTATTTATGTCGCGATATATAAATAAATCGGAAAAGAATTTGACCTCGGACTGCGGAGACGGCGTTGTATTACAGGTGAAAGACGACGTTTTGCCCGAAGAATTTGAGGCGTATATAGCAGAGGAGCTCACAAATAATCCGAACGCGCAAATATCCGAAATAGTGGGGAACCGATTCGTTTCAGTTCCTCTTTCAGAGGGATACCGCTATGCATCGTATTTTCCGACCCGAAAGCAGGCGCGGATGCTTTCCGCTGTTTCAGGAGAGCTGATGCCCGCGCAGCTTGGCGAAAAGGAGCATTACGACGGTCCAAAAACGGTTACTCAAATCGCGCCGAACGATGAGGCGAAGAATTTCGGAATGTGCTACGTTTTCTCGCTCGGCGAGGGACATTTTCTTATCTATGACGGTCTCGGCGACCGCGGCGGGGACGAGCAGAAGATCTACGAATCAATGCGCTCGGTTACACCCGAGGGACAGAAGCCCGTGGTGGATGCGTGGATTTTCACCCACCCGCACTTTGACCACATCGCAGGTGTTTATAAGTTTGCGACCTGCTATGCAAATGACGTCACCGTCAAGAATTTTGTTATGAATATGGCACCGGGACATCGATTCCATATGCGGCTTTGGTATGAGATCGCGGCAAACTATGCTTGCTGGATCGCCGGTATCTTCCGTGCGTTTCCCGATGCAAAGGTGTGGAAGGCCCACACGGGGCAAACCTTCTCGGTCGGCGATGCGCGCGTTGAGGTGCTCTATACGCAGGAGGAATTCCACGGAGCTGAAATGCCTATCAACGATACCTCGCTCGTAACGCGCGTATTCCTTTCGGGTAAATCTCTTATCTTCCCCGCCGACATTTCGGGCGCGGAGGAATGTCAGTGGATCCACGACGTCTACGGCTCGTATCTTAAGAGCGATTATTACCAGCTTGCGCACCACGCTTGGGACACCGACGTTCTGCGCTTCTATTACGATATTGACCCCGAGCATATGCTGTGGCCGCTCCGCGCCCGCGACTGGGATAGAGAAACTATGTGGACCTTCCCCGCAACGAAGGTGTACGTGGAAGAAATGAACGCAGGAAAACGCATTTTCCACATTGCACGCGGAGAAAATATCATTCTTCCCCTGGATAGCTGATACGATCCTATAATTCACAAAAGGAAGTCTTCTAAAAAATGCCCGATATTATTTTCACAAAAGGCGGAAGCACATATATTTCATCAAAAATCGAAGAAGCTGTCGCCAATAAAAGCCGCACGGCTACTGTCAGCGGTAATTGGGAGATCAGCGAGGCAATCCGCTTGCCCTCCAACTTCACTTTGATTCTCGAAGACGCTCATTTGCGAATGGCTGACGGTGTTTATTCCAATATGTTCGTAAACGAAAACCACGAAAAAGAGATCGGCAAAACAACTGCCGGTACAGACAGAAACATCAATATCATCGGCCGAGGTAAAGCTATTCTTGACGGCGGAAAATACAACGGGCTCTCGGAGAAAAATCATTCGCGAAACGGATTGCCGCATATCCGGAAGAACAACCTTCTTCTCTTCACCAACGTCGACGGATTTAAAATTTCGGGCATCTCATGTCACAATCAGCGTTGGTGGGCGTTGAATTTCATCTACTGTTCAAACGGATATATCGGAAATATCGACTTTTGTGCCAACGATACCGGCATTGACGAGAACGGTAACGAGTATCACGGCTTGATACGCAGCAAGTACGACGAGGTTCTGGTAAAGAACGCCGACGGAATTGATCTCCGTCAAGGATGCCACGACATATTGATCGAAAACATCACCGGATTTACCGAGGACGACTCGGTTGCACTGACAGGCTTAAACGGAAGCCTTGAACGAGCCTTTGCGGTAGAAGGACTTCCGTCCGATATTTTCAACGTAGAGATCCGAAATATCCGAACCGCTGCTTTTTGCACGAACGTGCGTCTGCTGAACCAAGGAGACATCAAGCTTCACGATATAGTGATCGATGGCGTTTACGATATGGGACGCGAATCTGCGCATATGGACAGCGGCATCTTTGCAGTCCGCATCGGTGACACGCATCTTTACGGGCCGCGTCACGCTACGGAAGACGAAACATACAATATTACGGTTAAAAACGTTCGCGGCGAAGGATATTACGTCGTCTCACTTGCGGGAGCAATGAAAAACCTCGTGCTTTTCGGTATAGAAGCCGCAAACGGCGCGAAAATGATCAAGGATGAACGAGTATAGGAGAAATACATTATGAAGCTTAAATTTAACGTAACCGGCAAGCACCAGCCCGATCCATTTATCTTCGAGGACGAGGGCAAGTTATACTTATACGTGACAGCCAAGGACGGCGTGGAAGCCTATTCTGCCGACGATCTGTTCGGCGTTTGGCACTATGAGGGTATCGTCGCTTCGTTTGACGGACAGTATGATTACTGGGCACCCTCAGTCATCAGGCACGAAAACCGTTATTACATTTACGTTTCCTGCTCGACCGATGATGAGTTCCAGTTTATGCACGCAGCGGTCGCTGATTCTCCGCTCGGTCCTTTTAAAAACGAAAAATGCTTTTACAAGCGTTTTTCCATTGATTCTCACGTGGTGGAAACGGGCAAGGGGCTGTTTTTGTGGTACGCGGAGGACAATACCGCCTGCGACCGTGTCGGAACACGGATATTCGTTGACAGACTCCTTGATCCCATGACCCCCGCAAATACTCCGAGGGAGGTCATTGTACCCACGATGGATGAGGAGATATTCCAGCGCAACCGTTTCGGTGACGGCAGAGATTGGCACACCATTGAAGGTGCTTTCTGGTTTAAAGAGGGAGATTGGCAATACCTTATGTACAGCGGAGGCTGTTATGACAACGAATCCTATCATATCGGTTACGCCGCTGCCCGCTCGGACGAGGAAGATCTGACGCGCGTTGATTTCATAAAGCATACGATGGGCGGCTCATTCGATCCTGTTTTGATAAAGAATGACTTTGAAGAAGGAACAGGACACCACAGCGTGATCAAGTACAAGGGTCAATATTACGCGATCTATCACGGTCGCGATCCCATCAGCGGTACCCGGAGCGAGTTCGAGGAAGCGAGAACGGCGAGAGTGTGCAAGCTTCACGTCCGTGACGGCTTGATAACAGCAGAGCGATACGAGCATTACGTCTGAGGAAGCGTTTTGTGAAAAATCTGCTCCGAATGCAAAAAACAACCGTAGTATCTTTTTTATCAAGACTACTCAAAAAAAGCACTGCAAAGGCAGTGCTTTTCTTTTTGGGACGAGCTATGCACAAATCGAACCGCGCTCGGCGTATCTACCGAAATCGGGTTCTCTTCCCCTTTGCTTTTTGACCAATCAAAAAAATCACATTTTTCGAAATATTTTTTATTTTCCTATTGACAAACCATTTCATTTATGATATAATATTATCCGTTGTTGAAACGGTGCATAAAAAACGCCGATACAACGATCATCATGGGAGCATAGCTCAGCTGGGAGAGCATCTGCCTTACAAGCAGAGGGTCATAGGTTCGAGCCCTATTGTTCCCACCATGATGGCCCGGTAGCTCAGTTGGTTAGAGCGCCAGCCTGTCACGCTGGAGGTCGTGG
>JAZORB010000158.1:0-19238 GCA_045656385.1 Eubacteriales bacterium
AGCTATTTGACGAGATCAAGTCGAAATACGGAGAGAAGCTTATCCCGCACGAGGACGAGCAAACGGCGCAAGCCAAGCGTGCTCTGCGAGGCTACAGGCTTCACGTATCGGACGCGATAAAGAGCGAGATTCCAAACTACAACAGGCTACGGAAAAGCCTTTGGGGCAAGCTCTTTACCAAAAAGCGAGAGAACGGCGGAATCCCTGTCGACGTGGCATATATGGAGCTTTCGGAGCTTTATCCCGCGCATTTCCCCGCGGATATTATCAATCCGACAGACCAATTTTTGCTGATGGCGGAGCTCGCGCGGTACAACACAACATCCTATGAAAGTCAAATGCTCCCCGACGAGTATATTCAGCAAGCGGTGGATATCATCACTTCCGAGGTGGGCAAGTCCAAAGAGGCGGCGGTTATGCAGAACGCCGAAGAGGACAGACGCGCTCTGATGGACGAGATCGCGCCTGTCGGCGGAAATATCGCGCCGACCTATGAGACGAAAGCAAGCGGTCAGGTGGGCGGACAGAGGACGATGTTTGAAGAGAAAACCAAAGCGAGTGAAGAGCCGCCGAAGGTTGCGGAAGTATTGTCCGAGGTTCCCGAAGCTCCGAAAAAGGCAGGGCTTGCGTCGAAGGTAAGGACTTACGTTTTCGATAAGCATTCCTCTATTGAAGACGTGTCTTTGAAGACTCACAACAGAGAGTTGATGGCAAAGGCAGACCTTATGAATCGCTCCGAGGCGAGAGCACAAGCACATATCAAAGAAAAGTTGCTTCCTCTTCTTGAAAAGGTCAAGGCGGTGGGTGACAAGACAGAGATCGAGACCTATGCTTACCACCTGCACAATATCGACAGGATGAGCATTGAAGACAACGCGAAGGCAAGAATCGCGGAGCTTCAAAAGAAATTCGGCACTTTGAAGCACAATCAGATACAGGCTATTGCCGCAAAGGAAATCACCGAGAAGACAACCGAGAAGACGGCAACGACCATACGCGAGGCAAGAGAATTTTTGAACGCTTTGGACGCAAAAAACAAGGCTGTATTCGGCGATAGTGTTACGGCGGACGTTTCTCGCGAATTTGTAAAGGAATTTGAGGCGAAAAATCCCGATGCCAAAGCAATAGACGACGAGCTTGTTGCTTACAACAAAGAGCTTCTGCAAATACTCGTTGACGGCGGTGTTATCTCTCAAGAGTCTGCCGACTGGATGAGTAAGACGTACCCGCACTATGTTCCTATTCACAGAGCCGGAAAGAACGGCGCGGCTGTCAACGTTCCGCTTGACTCAAGAAAGACGGGCGTAAACACACCTATCAAGAGAGCGACGGGCGGTAACAGCGACATTGATCCTCTGCTTGAAACAATGGCTTCGAGAACGGAGCAGGTTTATAGAGCAGTAGCGAGAAACAGCTTCGGTCTCGAGCTTATGCACACGCTCAATACTGTCGTTGATTCCGAATCGGTAAGTGTTGACGAGGTTTACGACGCTTTCGAGAACAATCCCGACGAGCTTATCAAGAAGGGCGAGAACGGCGCAAATCCGACGTTTACGGTCTTCGAGAACGGCAAGAGAATCACCTTTGATATAACCGAGGAATTGTACGACGCATTGAAGCCTACGAATGAAAAGCTGAAAATGGAAGTCCCCGTTTTGAGTTGGCTTACCAAAGCGCAGAGAGGACTTTTAACGAAGTACAATCTGACGTTTATTGCGACAAACGCGATCAAGGATATACAGGACGTTATCGTAAACTCTCAACATCCCGGCGCGACATACGCAAACGTTCCCCTTGCGGCCAAAGAGCTGTTTAACGAGGTAAGAGGAAAAGGGGGCAAGTGGATAGCCGAGTATAGGCAGTATGCGGGATTGGACGATAGAGTTTTTGACAGCAAAAAGAAAAAATTTGTGGAAGAGGACGGAACGTTCAAAAAGGTTGTGGGCTTCGCGCCTAATAAGATCGCGGCGATGAACGATTTCGTTGAAACTCTCCCGAGACTTGCGGAATATATCGCGAGCCGTAAACGGGGTGCGAGCATTGAAGCGGCTATGCTCGATGCGGCGAGGGTAACGACAAACTTTGCCGCAGGTGGCGACCTTACGAAATTCGTAAACAGAAACGGATTCACCTTCCTTAACGCTTCCGTGCAAGGCTTCAATCAGCAAGTGAGAAACGTGCGCGAGGCAAAGGCAAACGGACTCAAGGGCATTATGCAGCTTGCCGCAAAATATGCGATTGCGGGACTTCCCGTTATGCTTCTCAACGCTCTGCTTTGGGACGACGACGAGGAATACGAAGAGCTTTCCGATTACGTAAAGGACAATTATTACATTGTCGGAAAATACGGCGACGGAAAATTTGTCAGAATACCGAAGGGACGTGCCGTGTCGGTTATTCAAAACGCTTTCGAGCAGATGAAAAACCTTATCACAGGCGACGACGAGGTAGATATGGCAAGATTCGGTCAGCTTGTGGTATCGAATCTCGCTCCGAGCGACCCGCTTGAGAATAACGTTATCGCGCCGATAAAGCACGCATTTGAGAATAAAACTTGGTACGGTGAAGACCTTGTTCCGCAGAGGTTGCAAGACGTTCCCGCGGCGGAGCAGTATGACGAGAGCACGGATGCGGTGAGCAAATGGCTCGGAGAGAAGCTGAATATCAGCCCTATGAAAATCAATTATCTTCTCGATCAATATAGCGGCGGTATCGGCGACGTGTTCTTGCCTATGATGACTCCCGAATCAGACGGCGGCGGTATTCTCGCTCCGTTTGCTGATAAATTCACAACGGACAGCGTTATGAAGAATCAGAACGTGTCCGACTTCTACGATACCGTGGATGAGCTTACCAAAAACGCTAACAGTATGAACGCGACGGACGATGATATATTGAAATCCAAATATATGAGTTCCGTAAACTCCGAGCTTGGCGAATTGTACAAGCAGAAACGCGAGATACAGAACAGCGATCTCTCCGACGGCGCAAAAGACAAGGCGGTGCGCGATATTCAAAAGCAAATCGACGAGCTTGCTAAAACGGGACTTTCGAGCTATGAGAATATTCACTACGAGGGAGACGGCGACTACGCTGTTATCGGCGGCAAGTATTTCCAATATTATACACCCGAAAAGGGAGATCCTTATTGGCGCAAGCTCGATGATGAGCAGACCGTCAAGTACAATCTCACGAAAAACGCGGGCGACGCTCACTACGTTACGGACGGCAACGTGCATTACAGGCTCGGCGCGGACGGCAAGTGGACGAAGATTTCCGAGAAAGACCTTGCGCGACAGAACGAGGTTACAAAAGCTCTCGGCATTACTCCCGATGAGTATTGGAGAAACACCGACACGTCCTTTATACCTTTGAAGAACGGCGAGTACGAATATGCCTACGAAAATCCCGGCAAATACGCAGTATCAAAGGCTGTCGGCGGTTATGATGCGTACAGGACGTATTCGACCGAACTTTACAACATAAAGGCGGACAAGGACTCGAGCGGAAAATCAATCACGGGAAGCCGTAAGGAAAAAGTGCTTGATTATATCAACGGACTCGATATCGACTACGGCGCAAGGCTGATTCTCTTCAAGAGCGAGTACAAAGCCGACGATACTTACAATTACGATATTATCGACTATCTGAACAGCAGAGACGATATTTCCTACGAGGAAATGGTAGATATCCTTGAGGAGCTCGACTTTACTGTTGACAAGAACGGTAATATTTATTGGGATTGAGAGGTGAAGATATGAGCAATAGACAGGACAGGCAGGCGGCTCGTACCCCTGCCGACCTCGAACGGAAATACAATTTCGGCGCACGATTTGCCGAGATAATGGGTGTTCTCAATTCTCACAGATCGGCGCAAGAGGCAGTTTCGGCTGAAACGGACGCGCTCCACCGAGAGCTTGAAGATCTCAAGGGAGAATATGCGCAGGATAGCGCGGAAATGCAGGAGACCGTCGGGGGGATAAAGGATGATATGCGCGTCACCGAGCAAGAGCTTATAAATGCAAAGAATGAGCTTGGCGGAAATATTGACGATATCCGCACCGACCTTGTGCCGCTTGCGGAATTTTCCGACGGCGGTTACTCGGGCATTGCGGGTTTTGTTGCGCGGGCGAACGCGGATTCGACCTCTATAGGCATTCTGCTTGAATACGCGCAAGACAACGACGTGGCTCTCGCTACGTTTATGGCAGAGGCGGCGAAGGAATTTGCCAGAGCGACCGCGTTGGCAAAGCTCGAAAGTGACACAAACAACTCGATAGCGGGAGTTAGGCAAGAAGCGACGGCGACCTTTGCCACCATTACGTCGCTAACGGCAATCGACACAAAGCACACGAACGCGCTTGCGGGGCTCGAGCAAGAAGTGTCCAAGACTTACGCTACGATAGAGGCTCTTGCGTCCTTTGAGGACGAGGCAGCCGAAGCGATAGCGAGTGTCCGTCAAGAAGCCTCGGGCAAATATGCCACGATTGAATCTCTCGCGTCACTTGAAACGGAGACCGCAACATCAATAGCGGGGTTCAAGTCAGAGGTCGAGGGGACTTACGCGAAGCAGTCGGACGTTGTTGCGTTCAACACGGCGCAGTCAAACGCTCTCGCGGGGCTTGAGCGAAAGGTGACAGGCCAATACGCCACGCAGGAATTTGTAACGGGGCTTAACACGGCTCAATCAAACGCTCTCGCGGGATTCAAGGCGGACGTATCGAAAACGTATGCGACACAGGATATGCTCACGGCACTCGAGACCGCCAACAGCGTGGCTTTTTCGAATTTCAGGCAAGAGGTGTCCAAGGGCTACGTAAGCAATACGCAGATCGCGGGAGTGGTCGATACAAACGGAAAGCTTACGGCTTCCACTATCGTACAGGCTATCAACGACGCAGAGTCGTCTATTCTCTTGAGTGCCGACCGTATTGACCTTGAGGGATATGTAACATTCAGCGGACTCCGAGACGGAGAGACGACGATTGACGGCTCCTGTATCAAGAAGGGTACAATCCCCGCGAGTCTACTTGATTCTGAATTGGCAAAAAAAGGAGAAATTCCGACCAACGTTAGCGATTTGTCAAACGACGCAGGATATGCAAAAACAAGCGACCTCGAACTCGGCGTGACGACGATAAACGGAAATTGTATCACAACGGGTATTATTAAGTCTCGAGACTACGGAATGACGATTGACCTTGACGAGGGCGAAATACGGACACCCAATTTCTCGCTCGATTCGAGCGGTAATATAGCGTTGTATAACGCTTATGCACAAAATATTCTGTGCGAAAATGCTGACGTGCGCGGCAAGATCACAAGCTCGGACGGCTCTCTCGGACGCGTTGCAATCACGAGCGAAGGTCTAACGTGCGGTGATACTTACCTTACTTCCGGCGGAATACACACGTCAAACGGAAGCGATTACACGCTTATCGCGGGCGGAGTAATCAGATTCGGCGAAAACGTTTCGATCTATGCTCCGAAGTCCTCGGTATCGGGTGCTTTCCTCGGCGTAAATGCGTCGAGCTCTTGGCGCACCTTGTACTTTGACGAGGAGACACACACAGTAAAATTCATATAACAGAAAGGGACAAAGATATGGAAAATCTGAAAGAAAAGCCGCTTTGCTTGCGGATGGAAGATGCCAAAAACGAGATAGCGGCGGTTATCAATCGTCACAGGACAGAGAGCGGATTGCCGTGCTTTATTCTTGAGCCTATTTTAAGAGACTTTTACACGCAGATAGCGAACGGCAAGGCCGCCGAGATCGAGCTTGTAAAGCAAAGCTATGAAGCTACCAAAACGGAAGAGGTGACTTGATATGGACTTGGAACACGAAAAGAGACTTACAGAGGTCGAGGATCGTTCAAAGTCAAACACAAGGCGAATTGATGAGATCAAGAAAAGACAGGACAATCTTGACGAGCTTGTGGGAACAGTCAAGGCTCTTGCGGTCAAGGAAGAGCGAGTCGAGAGTGACGTAAAGGAGATCAAGAACGACGTTAAGATGCTTACGGGTAAATCGGGACAACGTTGGGATGCGCTCGTGGAAAAGGTCATTATGGCTGTCGCCGCCGCAGTTATCGGTTACTTTTTGGCAAAAATCGGATTGGGGTGATTTTATGAGGATCAACACTATAAGACTTCGCGCGATGATAGGATGGCTTGGAATGCTCTTGCCGTGGATCGTCGTCGCTCTGATCGGATATTTCCCCGCGTCAATATCGGCGACGTGGTACACGAACGCTTGTACTGTGTTTATGATTATACTCGGCTCGGCTTCGATTCTCTTAATCTCGTATAAAGGGTACGATTTGCTCGACGATATTATTTTGACGTGCTCGGGAATTGCGGGGCTCGGCATTTGCCTTTTCCCCTGCTCGGTCACGGGTGCTCACGTTAAGGTCGGGACATTCCTTATAGATAATCATATAAGCGACAAGATTCATTGTGTATGCGCGGTAATCTTCTTCGGGCTTTTGGCGGCCAATTCGCTTTTCCTCTTTACAAAGGGGGCAGATGTTATGACGAAAAAGAAAAAGATTCGAAACGTTATCTACACAGTTTGCGGGGTCGGTATGGTGCTGTCGTTCGGCATTCTTTTTATACCCGCTATTCCTTGCCGTGTGTGGGTAATGGAGACTGCGGCGTTGTTCTTTTTCGGTATCAGCTTTTTGACGAAAGCGAACATTTATCCGTGGCTGTTTTGCGACAAATAAAACTAAAGGGAGTGCTTTTGCGCTCCCTTTTTTTCTTTCCTATTTAAAATTATGAGAGGATGATAGAAATGGCAATCAAGGCTTATTCAAAGGCGAAGGACGGTAACAAAAAACTATCAACAAATTTCAAGGTGAAGGAGTTTGCTTGTACCGACGGCTCTGATCCTATCTTCATTGACTCCGACCTTGTGAATATTCTACAAAAGATTCGCTCACATTTTGGTAAATCTGTCACAATCACGTCGGCATACCGAACACCGGGAAAAAACAAAGCTGTCGGTGGGGAGACTTACTCGCAACACCTTTACGGGAAAGCGGCAGATATCAAGGTGAAAAACACGAGCCCCGCGAAAGTCGCCGCATACGCGGAAAAATTGCTAAAGAATAAGGGTGGCATCGGGACATACAGTACATTCGTTCATATTGACACCCGAACAACGAAAGCGCGTTGGAAGGGGTAAAGGTAAAGGCGGACAAATTGCGTCCGCCTCTTTTTTTATTGCTCTTTAATAACGTCAAGTAGCTCGCTGATAGTGTATGCCTTTAATAATGTTGCGTGGGCTTGCGCCATATCCTTGTTTTCTTTTGCCTCGTCGTGGAGCTCGATTGCTTCGTCAAGCTCCGCCTCGAGGTAGGCTATGATTTGTTCGGCGGTTTTCATAGGGTATCATCCTTTCGGTTGTTATTGTACTAACAAGGTGTTGCCAAATGGCGACACGGTGATAGTACTATGTTGGAGCTAAAAAAAATTAACTCTAACAATTTCTTTTTTCTCGGTAGTCCAATTAATTTCGATTGATTGAATGAAAGAACGCCAAAAGGCACGTTTATGTGCGTCGTCGAGGTTTCTGTATATGCTTCTCCATCCAAGCTGTAAGATTTCGTCAATCTTGCTAAAGTCTTTTACTTCTACTTTCCCGCGCTCGGCTTCTGCTATTTCAAGTTTCTCCATCAGCTCCGCGTAGTCTTTTTCGTATTGCTCCACCTTGCGGACTTTCCCTGTCTGCCAAGAGTAATTCAAGCGGTCAATCTGTTCGTGAATTTCCTCGATGTTATACTGAGGTATTTTTACCGCGTCGGTGCTCTCGATCTTCGTTGCTCTAACTTTGGCATCTTTGAGATAATCCTCGATGTTTGCAAGCAATTTTCTTTCCAACACGTTTTCGCTAACGACCTTATTATACGGACAGCTATTATTCAAAAAGTGAACTCCGCAACGATATTTTTTGTACTGTAATTTGTTGCCGCTACTTGATATTTGATGGCTGACGTGCCCTTTCATCAATTTTCCGCAGACGGGGCATTTTATCATACTGCTGAACAAGTATGCTCTGTTTTCGGTTGTGTTGGCTTTTATATTGCGCTTGATGATCTCTTGCAATTTGTCAAAGGTCTCTTTATCAATATACGGTTCGCAATAGGACGGATTATCTCGATACGTGCCGTACAGCATTGGATTCGCCAAAAGGCGCGAAAATGCTTCTTGACTCATTGAAATGTGATACTTTGCGTGAAGATATGTCAACGCTTTTTTCTTGCTTTGGTGTGTCATATATTGGTTGATAATATCACGCAAAATCGGCTCTTCGTCGGGATCTCGGACTACTTTTTTTCGTCCTGTTTCCTTATCCGTTGCGACCATAAGACCGAAAGGCAAATTGTTAGTACCGACAAGGGGCTGCCCTGTTGACACCTTATACTCATTGACGATTCTGATACGTTCGCCCGTTTGGTCGGCTTCCATTTCCGCAATAGTCAGCTTCATATTGACGAGCATACGTCCGTTTGCGGTTGTGAGGTCGTATTCTTCCTCGGTGGTAGACCATACCACGGGAGCTATACGCTTCATACATTCGTGGTACTCGGCGACGGAACGGAAAAATCTATCCAATTTAATAAAAATGATTCTATCAAATTTCCCCTTCTCCGCGTCCTGTATCATTCGTTGGAGCTCGGGGCGGTTTTTAATTAACTTTCTGCCGGACACACCTTCATCGACATACCACTCAACGATCTTCATATTGTTTTTTTTAGCATACTCGGTCAGCTTCATCTTTTGAGCGTCCAATGAAAGACCGTGCAGCTTTTGCTCTTGCGTGGAAACGCGGACATAAGCGGCAACGAGTTCAACCGACAGCACGTTCCTCGCTTCCCAATCTTCTTTTGTCATTCGCATTAACTCCTTTTTGTTTATTCTTTGGTGCGGTGTCCTTCTTCAGCATCACCCCCTTAAATTCATTTACTCAATAGCGTTTTATAATAATTATGCAGAGATATTATTTCCTCTTTGTGTTCGAGCTTCATTCGGAGAAGGTCATTCTCGGCGGTGAGGGTGACATTCTTGTCTTTGAGAATGACATTCTCGGCGGAGAGCATCCCGTTCTCGGCGGTGAGTCTTTCGACCTCGCTTTGCAGGGCGGCAAGGTTCTGATTTCCCACTACTATCTTACTTTCCGCAAACAAATCGTCGAGAGTGCCGCCAATAACGGCGACGATTCGGCGAAGCGTGTCCACGTAGGGGTTATCGGTGTCACCCGAGAAGATACGGATAACAGTCCTTTCGGGCAAATTTGTCTTTTCTGCAATCTGCTTTGATGACATCCCCGACTTTGCTTTTAATTCCTTTAGGTTATCGAGCCACATATTATTGTCCTTTCTTATGATATCTTTGTCTTTTTATTCTGATAAAGTTGGGTGGCAAAATGACAAAGATGGATATTGAATTTTTTACTTTACTGCGTTAAAATATTGACAGAAAAATTCGACATTTCAGGTTGCCGCCGTCTTTCGGCAAATTTTTCAATTTTTCTTTGCTATAATGCTAATGGAAATATTTTCAGTTGTTAATCTCAATTTTGAGACTGTATAATGTTTTCAGATTTATTATTTTTGCGAACTTGCGTTCGCCCTGCTTGAAAGGAGCTTGACTCATTATGAAAGAAAACAAACTGCTATCCTACATTGCTATGCTCACTCCTGAACAAATAGAAAAGCTTGTCAATCAGCTTCCACGATTGACTTCATTACTTTCAGAACAAGCTCCACCTTATCCTCCGGGACAGACTTCGCAAAATCCATAAGTTTTTTCATATTTTCGGAAAGCTCATCGCCATTGGCGGTGGGCTTTTCTTCTTTTTCTTCCTCTCCTAATAAATAGCCCACGGAAACGCCGAAATAGGAAGCGATCTTTTGAGCTGTTACAGCAGAGACTCCCGTTCTTCTTCCCATCTTCAAATCGGTCAAGAGACCTTTGCTTATTCCCGTGTCGTTGCACATCTTCGCCCCTTTTATGCCCTTTTCGTCGCAAAGAGAGCTGATTGTTTCATACAAATTACCCATATGTGTACGCTCCTTTTTGTTAAATGTGCCGAAATTACTCAAATGAGTAATTTGGGTATTGACATTTACTCATACAGGTACTATAATGTAATCACGGCGGTACTCGTATGAGTAATTAATGATGTTTGTTGGCACTTTCATTATAGTACATATTCGAGTACTTGTCAATATAAAACGAAGGGAAGGAAGGAAAATCGTGAATTTATCCAAATTTTCGGACTTTGGACTATCTGTAAAGATGAAACTTCTACAAATTGGCAAGAGTCAGAAATGGCTTGAGGAAGTCGTTTCCGAGAAAACGGGACTTTATGTAGATAACGGATATCTTTATAAGATACTCACAGGTCAGCGCAATGCGCCGCAGATCGTAGCGGCAATATGTGAAATTTTGAACATTGAAGAAGAAAAGGAGTAAAAACTATGGCAAGAGATTTTTTGACCGACGCAGACGTTGAAAGAGAGATCGCGAGACTTACAGCAACCGACGCGGTGAAATTGGCAAGACGCGAGCAGAGACTTCGCTATAAACGCAGACAGACTCTTTACACGCTCCGAGCACTTGAAAAGCGCGGTATCGAGCTTAAAGAGGCGGGTATCACCATTGAGAACATCGACGCTATGATGGCGATTGCCGAGACAGAGGAAATATGAAACCGAACGGCAGAGACCTTTTGGCAAGGCTCGTTGAGCTGTACGCCGAACAGGAAGGCGTGAAAATTACATACCATATTGAAACGAAGGAGAAAAAGAAATGAGCGAGGTTTTAGGTTGGGCATTGGCAACGATGGTGATATTTGCCGTAGGGCTTCCGTCGGCGATACTTTTCGACAAGTGGAAAAAGGAAATGGACGAGGACGGTGAGGAATAATGTGGAGCTACACGGACGATCCGATAAGAGACGCAGAAGCGCGGGACGCGGAACAGCAGTCGGCTTTAGATAAGCTCCCCGTGTGCTCATATTGCGGCGAGCCGATACAAGACGATTTCTGCTACGTGATAAACGACGAGATCATCTGCGAGGAGTGTCTGGAAGAGAATTTCAGGAAGCGGGTTGATGATTACATTGAATAAGTCCGAAATTAATTATCGCAATATTCTGAATTATTTTTAATAGGAGAAAGGAAAAATGAAAGTTTTAGAGCTTTTTGCCGGGACGAGGAGTGTCGGCAAAGCGTTCGAAGCGAGAGGTCACGAGGTCTTTTCTGTTGAATGGGACAAGTCCTTTGAAAACATCAGTCTGTATGCGGACATTATGACGGTAACGGCAGAAGATATTCTTCAAAAATTCGGCAAGCCTGACGTGATTTGGGCTTCCCCTGATTGCACCACGTTCAGCATCGCTGCAATCAGTCACCACAGGCGCAAAAATCCCGACACGGGGAATCTTGATCCTGTCAGCGATTATGCAAAATTCTGTGATGCGGTCGATCAGCACGTTTTGCGTCTGATCATGGCACTTTCCCCGAAATATTGGTTTATCGAAAATCCCCGCGGCGGTATGCGAAAAATGACGTGGATGCAGGGGCTTCCTTGTTATACGGTCACATATTGTCAATACGGCGATACGCGGATGAAGCCGACTGACATATGGACGAACCATCCTAATCCGAAATTCAAGCCGATGTGCAAGAACGGCGACCCGTGCCATATATCCGCACCAAGAGGGGCGAGAACGGGCACGCAGGGCTTGAAAGGCAGCAGGGAAAGAAGCGTAATACCCGAAGCGTTGTGTCAGCACATCGTTGAAATTTGCGAAATGTAAAAACACATAAAAGGAGAGAACAAAAAGTGATAAAAATTTTAATAGGTGGTTCTCCGTGCACTCATTGGAGCATTGCACAGAAGAACAACAGAGAAACCGAGCCCGAGGGATTGGGTTGGGAGCTGTTCAAAAACTACCTTATAGCCAAAGAGAAATTTAAGCCTGATTTGTTTCTTTATGAAAATAACAAATCGGCATCCCAAGCAATCAAAGACCAAATAAGCCGAGAGCTTGACGTTGACCTTATGTATATCAATTCGGCGTTGGTGTCGGCACAGAACAGACAAAGGTTTTACGCGTTTAATTGGGAAGTCGAACAGCCCGAGGACAGAGGGATATTGCTCCGAGATATTCTTGAGAGCGGCGAGGCGATGAGAGAAAAATCCTATTACATTGACGCTTGTTATCACAAGGGCGGAAATTTTACGAGTTTTGAAAGACAAAGCGGTAAAAGATTGATGGTGGCTGAACCTGTTGGCGATACAAACGGAAAGGCGTATTGTCTTACGGCGAACTATACAGGGGCTTATCCTGAACACACTTTGAGAAAAGGCGTAAGAAGTATGGCGGCCGAGCCGATAAGAATTCCCGAATACGGGGCCGAAGATAAAGCGAGACCGATAAATGCTCTTTATCCAAACAATTGTGGTGGCTTTGAGCATCGTATGTTCAGCGATAATCCCAACAAACAGCAAGTGGATATGATTGCAGAGCCTATTCGCATCGGCGATATCGGAAGCACATCGCAAGCGCATCGAGTTTACTCTTGCGACGGAAAATCGGTAACGATAAACGCGGGCGGTGGCGGTCAGGGTGGAAAGACAGGGCTTTATACCACTCCCGTTGCTGAAGGAGAAACAGCAAAACCTATTTACGAGGTCAAGGACGGACTTATCACCATTAAAGGCAAGCAATATCCTATTAAACTTGCGGACGGCTTTTACATTATCCGCAAGCTGACAGTTAAAGAGTGTTGCAGATTACAGACTCTCCCCGATGATTATTGCCGAGCGGTATCTAACGCGCAAGCCTATAAGGGTCTTGGTAACGGATGGACGGCAGAGGTCATTATACATATCCTCAACGGAGCGTTGAAGGACGTTCCGAGGGACGAGGAAATCGTCGTGCTGTCTATGTATGACGGCATAGGCACAGGGCGATATTGCCTTGACAAGATGGGATTTGCGAACGTCAGATACTATGCTTACGAGATTGATAAATACGCAAAGCAAGTGGCTATGAGTAATTACCCCGACATAATTCAATGCGGCGACGCTTTCGACTTGCGCCATCCCGATTGGACTATAGGTTACTAAAAAATATAAGGAGAAAAAAGAAAATGGAAGAAAAACACATACCTGTTATTATCGACGCGCTTGTCGAGAAAATCAAGAGCCTTGAGGTCGATATTTGGTGCAGAGACGAGAAGATAGCGAAGCTCGAAGCGAAGCTCGGGGAGAAGGTGGGCGCAGATGGCAAACTTTGACTCGGGTGTGTCCCGGTACGTAAAGACGCGAGCGGTCGTTGAGGTAGGCTTTCCCGTGGATTGGCGCGGGAGCGTGGAGATCGCTTGCAAGCATTGTCCGTTTTACGTGAGGGCGACGCAGAGATGCGCTCTCAATCAAGCGGTTGTGAATTATCCCGAGAAGTATGTGGGATCAGAGTGTCCCCTTGAAATTATAGAAGAAGAGGTAAAAGAAAATGTGTAAATTCAGAGATTTAAGAGCGGACGAGATAGAGTGCCGCGTTCAGAGTTGCAAGGAAAACGGACTTGTGCTTCTGCTTTATAAGGACGCGAGAGTCGATATGAACATCCTTGACGAGGCAGTTGGTGCCTCGAATTGGCAAAGAGAGCATTACGAGTGCAAGGGTAATCTCTTTTGCCGCGTCGGTATCAGAGTAGATAGAGAGGGCGGTTGGGTATTCAAGTCCGATTGCGGTACGGAGAGCAACACCGAAGCACAGAAGGGCGAAGCGTCCGACTCCTTCAAGAGAGCCTGCTTTAATTGGGGTATAGGCAGAGAGCTTTACACCGCGCCTTTTACTCGGATTCCCGCCGATAAGTGCAATATCAAAAGCGGCAAGTGCTATGACAAGTTTATCGTCGAGAAAATCATCATTGAGAACAAGCAGATCACGGCTCTTGCTATATGGAATACTACAAAGAATTGCCGAGCATTCGTTTGGCAGAAGGACAAGCAATGAGGGTTCGGGGGCAAATCCTCTCCGCGGTAAATGACGTTATCACTATCAGAGTATGCGCTGACGCGGAAGGTTGGTGCAGAGATCACGGCTCGCGGACTGTCGAGGTAAGGATTGACGACGGGCGGAGCATAACGAACGAGCAGAGGCGGAAAATTTACGCCACAATGCGCGATATTGCCGAATGGAACGGAGATATGCCCGACTCGATAAAAGCCTTTTTCAAGTGGTCTTTTTGCGGCGACAGAGAGCACGAGGACTTTTCGCTCTCGGACGTAGACAGAGAGACGGCGAGCGAGTTTCTGACGTATCTTATCGACTTCTGCATTCAGAACGGCGTTCCCTGCTCCGACCCGCTTTGGGACAGGTGCGAGGATATTGAGCGGTATATGTACGCTTGCGTTATGACTCGGACGTGCTGTATCACGGGAAAGAAAAACGCGCAGATACATCACGTTGACCGCGTGGGGATGGGACGGAATCGTGACACCATTTGTCAAGTCGGGATGCGAGTCGTTCCCTTGGCCGCCGACCTTCACACGATGATTCATTACTCGGGCGGAGAGCGGGAATTTTACGAAAAACACCATATTGAGCCTATAAAGCTCACGGAAAAAATGTGCGAGCACTTAAAGCTCGGAAAAATACAAGTATCTTAAAGAAAAATACATACGAACAAAGAAAGGGAAAAATTATGAGAGAATTTAAGATCGGTGACAGAGTGAGAGTTATTGATACGTTTGCAAGTAGAAATATGAAGAACCAGGTTGGCACGGTTATTGATGTAGATGAGAAAAGTTGCGCGCCGTGGGAAGTCGGCGTTGAGTTTGACGAGGATTTGAGAATGGACGGGCACTCGTGCGGCGGAAGGGGAAAAGACGGCTTCTGCCGATGGGGTCGCAAGAGAGAGTTGGAACTTGTCGGGGATAAAAAAATCGTCATCACTTCAAACGGCGAAGAGACACTCGCGAGACTTTATGAAGGCAACAAGGTTGTAAAGAGCGCAACAGCAAAGTGTTCTCGCGATGATGCATTCGACTTCAACACCGGCGCAAGGCTCGCTTTGGAACGATTGACGAAAGAAGAATCCGTAAAGCCTCATCTTCTCTGTAGCACAAGGCATTACGGCAACATTGGTGAAAAGACAAATTTCAAAGATGCGGTTGGCAGACCCTTGTTTGTTGGCGATGTTGTTGAACATTTTAACGAAGGCGCGGTTTCGTTCGGAGATACAGTTATTGTAAAAACGAAATGCTCTCACCTCTACAACAAAGAAAAGACTTTTGTGTTTGGTATTGGGACTTGTTGTGACGACAAAAAAGGAACACTCTCGGACGGATGGAAGATTATCAAAAAGAGGTCGTTTGATGAAGTGAAAAACGGCGAAAACATCTACGGTATCGAATTTGTAAAGGAGAAATAATTATGGCAAATTTTAACCTTAACAAAGTAATTCTCGGCGGAAGAATCACCGCCGACGTGGAGCTCAAGCAGACACCGAACGGCGTTTCCGTTGCGCAGTTTTCTCTTGCGGTAAATCGCAGGTATTCAAAAGACGGACAGCAGCAGACCGACTTTTTCAACGTGACCGCTTATCGCGCGACGGCGGAGTTTATCTCCCGCTATTTCAGTAAGGGGTCGTCAATATGTATTATCGGCTCTATACAGAATCGCTCGTGGACGGATAACAACGGACAGAAGCGATATGCGACCGACATAATCGCAGACGAGGTGCAGTTTGTGGACTCCAAAAACGACGCACAGGGCGCGGAAACGGCAAGCCCTATGCCTTACATACCCGATGCGTACAAGGTGGACGCAGAGCCGAAATATGAGGAAATCAAGCAAGACGATGATCTCCCCTTCTAAAATAAAAAAACAATAATAAGAGAGGTAAAAAAATGAGACAGACAGGATCGAAAGATATCACACCCGAAGTTATGGAGAAAATTTGGAATCTTCATACAAATTCAGTCGGCGAAGCTCTTATAGCTAACACGCTCGGATGCTCTCGCACAAGTGTAAATCGTTTTGTAACGATGATGGAAATGGCAAAGGATGGCAAGGATATTGATTCCTATGGCGGCAACAATCACAAAAGAATGAAAGCCTATATTAAAAGTTTTTGGGGAATCAAAGAAGAGCCGAAAGCAAAAAAAGAAGAAGCTCCGACATCGAGCGACGACATTCTCAAGGAATTTGCGGTCAGAGTGCTGTTCGAGTTATCGCATATGAACAGGCTTCTCGAGAGACTTTGCAAAGCGTGGGGATGCGAGGAAGGAGAAAAAGAGGGGTGAAAGCAAGATTACCTAAATCGTGGGATAGGCTTCCGCCGAAGGAAAAGGAAGTTATAGCCGACAGTATGAAGCAAATGCTTATCGAGCAGGAAGAGAAGGATATGCGGATTATGCTTGATTTATATATCAAGATGGCTTGCGTTGTCCTTCACGATGCTTTTGGATTTGGAGAAAAGCGACTTGGTATGTTCCTCGGAAATCACAAGCGACTTTTCCACCGTCAACACAAGATGGTAATGGACGGGACACAGGTGGAATATCTCAACGGACGAATGGCGGAGATATTCAAGAAAAACGGATTCCCGCAGGGCTTCTTTGACAATATGCTCGGAGAGGTCGTTGTGGCAGAGGAAGGAGAGGAAAAATGAAAGAAACTGAATTGAAGCCGTGCCCGTTTTGTGGATGTAAAGACATACGGAAAATCACAACATTGAACTTCTGCGAGATATATTGCAGTGAATGTATGGCAGGTGTTCAAAGAGCGTTGTATATGGGAAAGTATGAATGCTTGGAAGATGCCGAAGCAGACTTTGGAGTTGAAGCAACAAACGCTTGGAACAGGAGGGCAGACGATGAGCAGAGAGAAGCAGATTGAGGAGATGGCGGACGAAATAATGACCGTTGTTATGCGTAACAGAAATATGCTCGGAGTTGCCGAAACGCTCTATAACAAAGGCTACCGCAAGCAGAGCGAGTGGATAAGCGTTGAGGAGAGGTTGCCTGAAGATGTGTACGGCAAGGATCGAAAGCAAATAACCGTGCTTGTCCACACGAAAAGCGGAAGGATCAGCTCAGCTTCGAGGATGAGAATTGTCAAGTGGGATAAAACCAAATTGGAATGGGTGGAACTTGATACATTTGAGTGGAGCAGAGGCTTGCGTGTCACCCATTGGATGCCGCTTCCCGAAGCTCCGAAAGGCGGTGGGGAATGATGGCAGAAAAGACACCTCTCGAAATGCTTAACGAAGTCAAAGATGCACTCGATTTCCAATTGGTGGTTTTGACTGCTACAGATGCAACAACTATCAGTCTTAGTAAAGACCACGCGTATGTTTGCTTAATTGCAATAGAGAAACTGATTTCCTCTATTGAGAAAGGCGGTGGGGCAGATGGCGGTGAACAGTAAGCAAAAGGGCGCGAGGTTTGAGAGATTGCTTGCCTCAAAGTTTCGCGAGCACGGCTACGATGCGCGGCGCACGGCTCAATATTGCGGGAACACCGGGGACGCTTCCGACGTGGTCGGGCTTCCGGGGCTTCACGTTGAAGCGAAGCACCAAGAGCAAATGCGACTCTATGAATGGATGGCGCAAGCGGTAAGGGATGCAAATGCGGGGGGCGAGGGTCGCCTTCCCGCAGTATTCCACAAGAAAAACAATTCGCCGATTCTTGTCACGATGGAGCTTGATTCTTTTATGTGTCTCTATCGTGAATGGGAGGCGGGGCACGATCTGAAAGAAAGGTAAACACAATGATTATCAAGATTAAATATTTACGAGATATAGAGAAAATCAAAGAAATTGCCGTGGGCGATTGGATAGACCTTCGCGCGGCCGAGGACGTGGAAATGAAGGCGGGCGAATACAAGATGATTCCGCTCGGCGTGGCTATGGAGCTGCCGAAGGGCTTTGAGGCTCTTGTTGCTCCGAGGTCGAGCGCATTCCGCAAATACGGCGTTCTGCTCGCTAACAGCATCGGCATTATAGACGAGTCCTACAAGGGCGACAATGACGAGTGGAATTTCCTTGCGTATGCAGTAAGGGACACAGTTATTCCGAAGAACGAAAGAATATGTCAGTTCCGCATCATAGAGCATCAGCCCGGTGTTGAGCTTATCGAGGTTGAGTCGCTTGGGAATCCCGACAGGGGCGGAATTGGAAGCACAGGAAGGAGATAGGGCTATGGA
Organism: Eubacteriales bacterium; assembly: GCA_045656385.1. Taxonomy (GTDB): domain Bacteria; phylum Bacillota; class Clostridia; order Oscillospirales; family CAG-272; genus CAG-390. The sequence goes on from JAZORB010000158.1 coordinate 18,229, forward strand.
AAACGAGAAGATGACGCAGAATGATGAAATACTTAAACATATGCGAGAAAATGGGTCAATAACTCCCCTCGAAGCAATCGGATTTGGGTGTATGCGACTCGCTTCCCGCATTTCCGATCTCCGCCGCCGAGGATATAATATCACTTCCGAGTGGGTGGTGGTAAAGAAAAGATCCGGCAGGACTTGCCGATTCAAGAAATACCGTCTTGAGGAGACTTGCGATGAATCCGTGTCCGTGTAAAAAAGGTGGAATAGATTGCCCAAAGCGTTACCTCGGCTGTCATTCAGAGTGCAAAGAGTACCAAGAATGGAGCGAGGAGCGGGCGGAGATGAACAAGCGCAGAAAGGCAGATCGCGAATATGCCGAGTGCCACAGCAGGCAAGCCCTTAATGCTTTGTGGCGCAAGAAAAAGAAGGAAAGGAGAAGGTGAGAAGATGGCTGAAATAAAATGGATAAAGCTCACAACGGATATGTTTGATAACCGAAAGATCAAGCACCTTCGGAAGCTCCCCGAGGGAAACAGCATTGTCCTTATTTGGGTTATGCTTCTGACTATGGCGGGGCGGTGCAACGCCGGCGGGATGATATTCCTCACGGAGAACATCCCGTACACACCGAAAATGCTTGCCGACGAGCTTGACTTTGAAGAAAACACGGTACAGCTTGCTTTGGGTGCTTTAGAGCAGTTCAATATGATTGTCACCAACAACGGATATTTTACTATTGCCGGGTGGGAAGAGTATCAGAACATCGAGGGAATGGAGAAAATTCGGGAGCAAAACCGAGTAAGACAAAAACAATGGTACGACAGACAAAAGGAATTACAAGCACCTAACGTTAGGTCTAACGTTAGTATAACGCAACCTAACGCAACAGATATAGAAGAAGATAAAGAAGAAGATAATAGAAATAAGAAAAAAGATATTCGCCATAAATACGGCGAATACAAAAACGTTCTTCTTTCCGACTCTGATCTTGAAAAACTGAAAGAGGAATTTCCGTCCGACTA
>JAZORB010000159.1:0-19876 GCA_045656385.1 Eubacteriales bacterium
AGGTTGCCGAGCGTGGTTGCCTCTGCGGGTCCCGCAACAACGGGCAGACCGCAAACGTCCGCTGTGATCTGCGAAAGCAGGGGGTCTTTCGAGCCGCCGCCGACGATGTTGATCGAATTCGGCTTTTTGCCGGTGAGGCAAGCGATGTCGTCAACGGTATATCTGTAGCAAAGCGCAAGGCTGTCAAAGATCGTGCGGATGATCTCGCCGATGCTTTCGGGCACGGGCTGACCGGTCTTGCGGCAGTATTCGGCAATGCGCGCGGGCATATCGCCGGGAGGCATGAATACGGGATCGTTGACGTCGATAAAGGAAACGAAGGACTTTGCGTTTATCGCTTCCTCGGTCATGCTGTCGTATGTGACATTCTTGCCTTCCGCCTTCCATGCGCGGCGGCATTCCTGAACGAGCCAGAGTCCGACATGGTTCTTGAGATAGCGGATAGTTCCGCATGCACCGCCCTCATTGGTATAATTGCGGCGCTCGCCCTCGGGGCAGATCAGAGGTGCCTTGAGCTCACAGCCCATAAGCGACCACGTGCCCGAGCTTATGTAGATGAAGTCATCACTCTCGGCGGGTGTGGCAAATACCGCGCTTGCCGTGTCATGCGAGGGGACCGTGATGAGCTTCATATCGGATGCAAATTCGGGTTTTACCTTGCCGATCACTACACCGGGATCGACGATAGGAGCAAACTTATCCTTCGAAATTCCGAGAGCGGAAAGGATCTCGGGTGAGAAATCGCGGGTGTAGGCGTCAACTATCGCGCCGGTCGATGCGACGGTGTATTCGCTGACCTGCTCGCCCGAAAGGAAGTATCCGAAAAGGTCGGGCAGGAAGAGGATCTTGTCAGTCTTTTCAAGTCGCTCGGGAGTGAACTTCTTCTCTGCCGCAAGCTGAAGAACCGTATTGAATTCGAGGTACTGAATACCCGTGATCTCATAAAGTCTTGAAAGAGGCATAAACTGCGAGAAATACTCGCTGATGCCGCGTGTGCGGAGATCGCGGTTGCTGTAAGGATCGCAGACAAGCTCGCCTTTTTTGTCGACCAGGCCGTAGTCAACGCCCCAGGTATCGATACCCACGCTCGATGCGCCCATAGAAGCACCGAGGCGGGTAGCGTTTTCAATCTCGCGACGAAGCATGGGGGCGTCCCAAACGAGCATATCGCCCTTGTAGATTGGTTTATTCTCAAATCGGCAGATCTCCTCGATCGCCATTTTTTCTCCGTCGAAGGTACCAATAAGACCTCTGCCGCTTCCGCCGCCGATGTCTATACCTAACATTTTAATTTTGCTGTCGGACATTTTATATTTCCTCCGAAAAATCATTTCATTTAGCTGATTGTAAACGCAGTTTTACAAGTGCTTTTATTTCATTTCAACAACGGTAACTCCGCCGTCGCCCTCGCCGTACTGACCGATACGGAAGTTTGCGATGCGGCTCTCATGGCGAAGCTTTTCCCAAAGAGCCGCGCGCAGAGCGCCGGTTCCCTTACCGTGGATAAGGCGGCAGGTGCGCAGACCCGCCATCTGAACGTCGTCAAGGTATCTGTCAACCTCATACCAAGCCTCGTCGCCCGTCATACCGCGAAGGTCGATCTCATCAGAGCAGGCACGGCTGACGGTGGTCTTTGCGAATTCCTTTGCCGTCTTCTTGTTGCCCTGCGAATCGGTGACGGTGATGACGTCGTCCATCAGCTTGAGATTCTTGACCTTTGTCTTGGTTCTGACGGGGCCGATCTGGACGTTTACGTTTCCGCTTCGGTCGGGATCGGAAAGCACAACGCCCTCTTGGCTGATGTTCATAAGGTAAACGGCATCGCCCTTCTTGAGCGGGCGGGGAAGAACGTATTCTTCGTCGATATTTTCATCAACGGGATTGTATTTTTCCTCGTTGGCGCGCATATGCTCGCGAACCTTCTTACGGGCAGCGTCAAGCTCCTCGCCAAGGCGTTCGCTGTCGCGTGCCTTGCGGACCTTGTCGAGCTGCGAGAAAACGTATTCGCTCGAAATTCGAGCTCCCTCGACCATCTCGGCAGCCTTTTTCTGCGCGCGCTCGACCTCTTTTTCGGCGGATGCGATCTTTTCCTTGATCTTCGCCTCTGCCTCGGTCTTGAATTTCTCATATTCGCGGCGCATGTTCTCTGCTTCCTCGCGGTATCTTTCGGCATCGATGCGAGCTGCCTCGAGCTTATCGATGACGTCCTCAAATCGTCTGTCATCCGAGCTTACCTCGGCAAGTGCGCGGTCGATGATGTGCTTGGGAAGTCCGAGTCTTTCGGAGATCGCAAGCGCATTCGAACGGCCGGGTGTGCCGATGGTGAGCTTATACGTCGGGCGGAGAGTTTCTATATCAAATTCACAAGATGCGTTCTTGACACCGGGGGTGTTAAGCGCGTATGCCTTGAGCTCGGCATAGTGTGTCGTTGCCGCACAAATAGCGCCCGCCGCGCGGACCTCGCTGATAACGGCGATTGCAAGCGCCGCACCCTCGATGGGGTCGGTGCCAACGCCAAGCTCATCAAAGAGAACGAGTGCGTCATCGCGAAGATCTTCAACGATCGAAACGATATTGACCATATGCGAGGAGAAGGTCGAAAGCGACTGCTCGATGCTCTGCTCGTCGCCAAGGTCAACGAGAACTCTGCCGTAGATCGGCACGGTGGAATTATCATCGCAAGGAATGTGAAGTCCGGACTGCGCCATCAGCGCGAAAAGTCCGAGAGTTTTCAGCGTGACCGTCTTACCGCCGGTATTAGGTCCCGTGATAACAAGAGTATCAAAATCACCGCCGAGGCGGATGTTTACGGGCACTACCTTTTCCTTCGGGATCAAAGGATGGCGCGCGCGGCGAAGCTCGGTTCTTCTATTATCCGAAGAAAGCTTCGGCTGTGAGCCGTTCATCTGGAATGAAAGCTCAGCGCAGGCAAAGACGAAGGCAAGCTCGTCGATATTCGCTCCGTTGTAGCGGATTCTATCGGAAATTGCCGCAACTTCTGCCGAGAAATTGTAAAGGATGCGCTCGATCTCGTGCTTTTCCTTTGCCTCGAGCTCGCGAATCTCGTTGTTTGCGTCAACGACCGCAAGAGGCTCGATAAAGAGAGTCGCACCGGTTGCCGAGGCATCGTGAACAAGACCCTTGATCTCGTTCTTGCATTCTGCCTTTACGGGAACAACAAAGCGTCCGTTACGGATCGTGACGATGTTCTCCTGCAGGCTCTTTGAATAGGCACCCGTGGTGTATTTTGCAAGAATATCGCGCACCTTTGCAGTAGTCTGGCGGATCTTGCGTCGAATATTGTAAAGCTCGGGCGAGGCTTCGTCAGCCATCGTTTCCTCGCTTATGATAGCGGTTCTGATCTTATCTTCAAGCTTCTTATCGGGAAGAAGACGCTCGAAGACCTCGTCAAGCACTGTCTCGAAGCGGCGGTTTGTACGGCTGTAATCGAGAAGCACTCGGCTTGTGCGGAGGATGTCGGCAACGTCAAGGAGCTCGCGCTGTGTCAGCATCGCGCCCTTGTCGGCACGCTCGCAATGGGGAGTGATATCCTTGACTCCGCCGAAGGCGGGCTGGCCCTTCTCTGCCGCAAGCCTTTTTGCGTCGGTCGTGCGCCTCTGCATATTGAGAACGCGGACGAGATCGGATTCGGGCATAATCTCGAGTGCCGCGGCGCGCGCACCCTCGGTGCGTGCACAGTCGGCAAGCATATGCCTGATCTTATCAAATTCAAGTAATTTTATACTTTTTTCGGGTAGGTACATCATATCTGTTAATTCCTCAAAACTATTCGCTCAATTCGTGATAAAGCCTGAGCGATGCAAAGCCGCGCTCAAGATGGTTAAGAATATAGGTCTCTGCCGCGCGGCAAAACGTTTTTTTATCAACTTCGGAGGTAATACCGAAGGCAAGTAGTCTTTTCAGCGGTGCGCCGACAACGTATCGCATTGCGGCAAGCACTCCCGCAGTTATCGGAATGATTATCGAGCGGGTGCCGTAAGCGTCGACGGGTATCTCCGCCTCAGGTATTTCGGGTGCGGACGCTATGCAATCCGAGCAGACGATGCCACCGCCCATGACGTCAAGGTAAAAGGCGGGAGCCTCTCTTTTTTCGCACCTGATGCATTCGGTAAGCTCGGGCAGATAACCCGAAATTGCCGCCGCACGGAGCTCGAAAGCCGCTTTTACGATCTCGCGGTCGTATTTATCCGAGCAGAGCGCGTGATAAGTATTCAGCGCAAGCGGCAAAAGCTCGCCGGCGGGTTCGCCCTGACCGCTGAGCTCACAGCAAACGTCGGAAATATACTGCGCAAGATACATAAGCTCGATATCCTGCTCAAGTGCTGTAAATGATTTGATAACCGAAGCATCGCGCACCCACGCCATATCGCCCTTGAAATGGAGCTCGAAATTGCCCCAGACGAATGCGCGGCAAGGTGACATCAGCTTGTTGCGGAGAGATCTTGCGCCCTTTGCGATGACGGTTATCCTGCCCTCATCGGGGCAAAGGAGTGTCAAGAGGCGATCGTGATCTCCCTGCGGCACGGCGCGGATGACGAGTGCATCGGTTGAAATATCATAGGTTGCCATTTTGGCTTATCAGTCAATGTCTTTTTTGTTGTAACCGAAGTTCGAAACAAGCCCTTCGCGCTCGCGCCAGTTTTCCTTTACTCTTACCCAAAGGTCAAGGAAGATCTTCGAGCCCGTAACCTTTTCAAGTTCTTCGCGCGAATACATGCCGACCTTCTTGAGCACTTCTCCGCCCTTGCCGATGATGATCTGCTTGTGCGACTGCTTTTCGCAAATGATTTCGGCACGGATCTTGGTGAGATTGCCCGTGTCGCGGTATTCTTCGATTACGACTGCGATACCGTGCGGCACTTCTCTGTCAAGCGCGCGCAAAAGCTTTTCGCGGATGATCTCGGAAACGTACTGGCGCATGGGCTGATCGGTTGCGGCATCCTCGGGGAAGAACCATTCACTCTCGTGGAGGAATTTCGAAAGCTCGTCCATAACCTCATCAACGTGCTTGCCCGACTTTGCGGAAACGGGAACGACGGCGTCAAACTCGTGCTTCGATGCATAAGCCGCGATCTTTTCCGCTATCATCTCGCGGCGGACGGTGTCGATCTTGTTGAGAACGAGAACCGAGGGAACGCCCTCTCTCTTGAGGTAATCGATGATCTCCTCTTCGGTCTTCGAAACGGGCTTGTTTACGTCAACAACGAGCATAACGACATCACCCTGCTGCATGCCCGATTTTGCCGCGGTGACCATATAATCGCCAAGGCGGTTCTGCGGACGGTGGATACCGGGGGTATCGAAGAATACGAACTGATCCTCGCCCTCGGTGAGAATTCCTCGGATGCAGTTGCGGGTCGTTTGCGGTTTATTTGAAACTATGGCGATCTTTTCGCCGAGTATGCGGTTCATAATGGTGGACTTACCTACGTTGGGTCTGCCTACTATCGAGATAAATACTGTTCTTTTCATTTTTATTTCTCCGTCATTTCATCTATAAATTTCTGCAGGTCGTATGAGCTTGCATCTTTGCTGTACTGCGTTGCGTTGGGGTCAAGCTTGCCGGGGTTCTTATGGAATAAGTAGATCTCCTCGCCCGATATGTGCGAAAGCATCATGCTCTCGATGGCTCCGTTTTCATCAACGCCTATCGTAAAGGCAAAATCTATCTCGCGGAGCTGGAAATAATAAAGCGGCATTTCGTCCGAGCCGAGAGCAACATATTCAAATTTTGAAAACTGACTGAGCTGAAGCTCTCTTGCCATATCGGCGAAGTCAAGAACAGCGGCAAGGCTCATAAGAGGTTTATCCTCTTCCTTTTTTCCGCATCCGGCAAAGGCGCAAAGAATAAAGGCAAGTGCCAACAAAACAGATAATAACTTTTTCATCATTTCACCTCAAGTCTCATGATCTTCATGATCTCGCGCTGGCGGCTTCGCATATCAGCCTCATCCTCTTCGCCGGTTTCGTGATCGTAACCAAGAAGATGAAGAGTTGAATGAACGCAAAGGAATGCAACCTCGCGCTCGAAGGGATGACCGAATTCCTGTGCCTGCTCGCGCGCTCTTTCAAGCGAGAGAACAATGTCGCCGAGGCAAAGCTTTTCGCCGTCAAAGGCTTCCTCGAGATCTCCGTCCTCTGCGATCGGGAAGGAGAGCACGTCGGTCACGCGGTCGATCCCGCGGTATTCGGCATTGAATCGGCGGATTCCCGCATTTCCCACAAAGGTAACGGAAACCTCGCAGTCGTCCTCGATCTCTTCAAATTCAAGGGTAGTTTCGATGGCGCGCTGAACAAGCTCCTTCAGCTCATCCGTGACCTTTTCCTTTCGGCATCTGACCGAATAATCTATAACAAGCATTTTCTACCTCCCTCAATAATTCTTGCGGCGGTAGGTGTGACCGCCCTTGTCTTTATTTTGATTTTCCTTTTCATACTTGTCGTAGGCAAGGATTATCTTCTGCACGAGCTTATGACGAACGACGTCGCGCTCGGTGAACTGATGGATCGAGATACCCTCGATGCCGTCAAGTATCTTCACCGCCGACCAAAGACCGCTGACCTGACCGCCGGGCAGGTCGGTCTGCGTAAGGTCACCCGTGACGACCGCCTTTGAGTTGTTGCCCAGACGGGTCAAGAACATCTTCATCTGCTCGAAGGTTGCGTTCTGCGCCTCGTCTAGAATGATGAAGGCATCGTCAAGGGTACGTCCGCGCATGTATGCGAGGGGAGCGACCTCAATTATCTGCTTTTCAACGTTGCGCTGATAGTTTTCGGGTCCCATCATCTCGAAAAGCGCATCGTAAAGCGGGCGGAGATAGGGATCGATCTTGCTTTGCAGGTCGCCGGGGAGATAGCCAAGCTTTTCTCCGGCTTCTATGGCGGGGCGCGTCAGAATTATGCGGCTGACCTTTTTGTCGCGAAGCGCCTTGACAGCCATCGCAACCGCAAGGAAAGTCTTACCCGTACCCGCAGGTCCCGTGCCGAGGACGATGGTGTTGTTGCGTATCGACTCGATATATTTCTGCTGACCGACAGTCTTCGGCTTGATCGGCTTGCCCTTCGCCGTCACGCAGATGCAGTTTTCGTCAAATGCTTCAAGCTCGCCCTCTCGGCCGTCGCGGACCATGTTGATGACGTAGAGCACTGTCTGCTCGGCAAGTGTCTCACTTCTCTCACCCATGCGCGAAAGTGTTTCGATCGCGCGCGCCGCGGCATCGACTCCCTCTGGAGTGCTTCCGCTGACCGTTAGCACCTCACCCGCGCCCGAAACGTCGGGGCGGTTGTGAACCGTTACGGCAAAAGCCGCCTCCACAAGCTTCATATTGGCATCAAAGGCGCCATAAAGCTTTGCGGCAAGCTCAGCAGAGCCTATTTTAACTATTTTTTGTTCCATACTGTTTTTCCTCACTCGGACTTGTTAATATAAAAGGGGACGGGCGAGGCAATATCGTCGATGCACTCCACGCGGCATTCAAGCCTGTATGCCGTACCGTCTTCATTTTCGCCACCGCTGAATGATTTTGAAAGTATCTCCGCCTCGGGAAGCGAGGAGAGTATCATGCGGTTGATCTCAAAATAAGCGATATCCACCGCCTCAGCGGGCGTGCGTTTTGCCTCCCTCTCGGCGAATATCGGGACTCTTATAACCGAGAGCCCAATGGGTATCGTTACGTCCCCCGAAGAGTATATATAAATATCCGAGTATATTTTATCATATTTAGCACCCGAAAATCCACCCTTTTTGAAAAATTTTTGTCTAAAAGAGAAAAAAATTATAGAAATTTCGCTAATTTCACTCTTTTCGGCCTCTCTGACCGTGTATTCGTAGGGAATTTCCGCCTCAAATAGATACTCAGTCCGTGCAAAAACACTCCCCTTGGCACGTATCGCGCGCCAGCCGAGACGCTCGCTGTCATAAAGACCGCTTGCGATAAGCTCGCCTTTTCTGACCGTCCGCCCGATTTCAACCATCGGCTCACCCGCGATCAGCTCATATCCGACGATCACGCCATCGCGCTCGGCGACAAGATTTACTCCGTCGCCCTCATCTGTGTCTTTTTCAAGCTCCTTAATCTCCGGCATTACCTCAACGTAAGCCACTGTGCCTATCACGTTTATCGACACCCATGCAATGTCCTCCGAATCGTGCTCTATCCTTGTTTGAATATCGCCAACGTCGAGCCGCGATATCCATACACCCGGTTTGACACCGTATTCGGCAAGGAGAGCTTTTACTTCTGCCGTTTCAAGAGCTTCATTCTGTGCAACTCTGATGTCCCAAAGCACACTGTTGCCAAGTATAAGTATCAGCAAAGCAAACGTAAAGCCTGCTATCATCCCCGGGCGCGACAGTAGCCGCCCGAAATAATACGGAATACCCGAAAGTAAAACGGCTTTTGCTTCTATTCCCGATACGCTGCAAAGATCAACGGCGCGGCGGGCGGAAATATACGCTACGTCGACCGAGGCAACTCCTTCCGCAGACCTGATATTCGAATAGCTCTCGCCCATTGAAAGCAAAACGTTAAGCATCCCGATAAGATCCGCCTCAGCGCACTCAAGCCTCGCTCTGCCGAAGAGGAAGCTATCCGCCGTGCTCCTATTTCTCTTTTTCAACTCCCTCACCTCCGCAATAGTCTATCCGATCGATCTCACCGCTAATGCTTATCCTGCCGTCGGAATAGGATGACATCGCAAGTCTTCTGCCCTCGATCAGAACGCAATAACCGCTTTGCAGTATCGAGATCCTTTCGGGGCAGTAGCAAAGTATCTCGCGGCAACCGCAAATAAGCAATTCGCTTCTGCCGCGCATCTCAAGGCTCATTCCCGTGGTAAGATCCGCAGGGATATCCGCAAGCTTTGACAAAAGCTCGGGCAGAGTCGGTCTTTCGTGGCGTATTTTTTTCTTTTTCATCATTTCCTCCGCTTCATTTGAATACACTTTTTTATAAAATAATATGCGGGTCGGGGGTGGTCGATTACATGTTATCCGCACGCAAATACTCGAGAGCGGGAATAGCAATATCTGTCCTGTGTTTCTTTCTCTTCATTCTGCTTTTTCTCGACTCGGAGATTGCGGAGGAGCAGATGAAGCGCGGGATGAGAATCTGCTTTGACACACTCATTCCTTCGCTCTTTCCTTTTATGGTAATATCCGAGCTTCTTGTCCGCTCCGGAGCCTGCAAGCCGATTTCTCGGCTTTTGAAAATACCGATGGCGGCTCTTTTCGGAGTTTCGGGAGAATGCGCATCTGCACTTTTGATCGGAATAATCTGCGGCTTTCCAGTCGGAGCAAAGGCAGCGGCGGCGCTTTACTCGCGCGGAGACATAACGAAAAGCGAATGCGAACATCTGCTTTCGTTTTGCAACTTTCCTTCTGCCCCGTTTATGATTTTTGCCGTCGGGGAAGGAATGTTCGGAAGCAGGAATGTGGGCATATTTCTTTACCTCACGCTCCTTTTTTTCGGATTACTTTGCGGAATTCTCCTTCGCCCAAAAGGAAGAAAATACGATGATATTAAAGCCTCCAAAGCAGTTTCGAGCAACGAAAACGTGTTATCTATCTTTTCTTCATCGATCGTTTCCGCCTCCTCTTCCGTAATTTCGGTTTGCGCTTTTGTGACCTTTTTCACTTGCATTGTCGGTTGTATCTCCTCGCTTTTCGGTGCAGGATCCAACTCTCCTTTGTGTGCTTTGCTGTTTTCATTCTTTGAGCTTACCTCGGGTTGTGCGGCTTGCACGTCGCTTGATTCGCCTCGCACCGCACTTATACTTGCCGCAGCGGCGGGGGGCTGGTCCGGGCTTTCGGTCTTTTTGCAGATCTACTCGCTCACGCGCACCGAAGGCGAAAAGCTTTCGCTTGTTCCGTATATCAAAGCAAAGGCATTAAACGCACTTCTTTGCGCCTCTGCAACATCATTGATGACATATTTATTTCCATCATTCACACAAAAGATCAACGTCGCAGAAGACGCCTTTTCCTCTGTTATTTCTTATCCGCAGACCTTCACCGTGGCGGTGAATATTATTTTTATGCTTGCTTTATCCAAACTCCTTGACAGAAAGCACAAGATTTGATATAATAAATACAATAACGACAAAAAACGCCACGGAGATATATTATGAGTTTCAGTTTAGCTTCGCTGATGAGCTACCCGCTATGGACGCTCGTTTTCGCAATTTTCTTTCCCGCGCTTGCCGCGATAGCAACTTTTGTCTGTCTGCGACGGGCAAATACAGCCAGAAGGCTGGTCGGATTTTTCGTTATCGTTCCGATCTACGTTGCTCTAGCAGTGGTGGTATGCGGTGACACGGGAGGGCTCGTATCAAAGCTGATCCCCTGCCTTCAGACCTACCACAGCATCGGCACTCTGGCTGCAATAGCTTTTGGCATTATCTGCCTGAATTTCATCGGTCTGATTTGCGGCGCAGGGATACTTAAAAGACGCGGAGCCATCGTCAATACAGTAGCTTCCATAATTGCTTTCTTCCTTAACGCATTTATTACTTACAGCGCGTGGGCGTTTGGTGACTATATTCATTCAAACGAGCTTTTCCGCCTCGACATGCACGTAATTTCTGTAAGAGACGCTTTTCCCTACCTTAGATCTCTCGGCTTTATCCCTTACGCGATACTCGATTCGGGAGTTGAAATCCTTGCACTCGCGGTTTTTGCGCTTTTCCTCATTGTATATTTTCTCTCCTTCATTCCGCAGAAGAGCGCGGAGGAGATCCTCAAGGAAGATCTTGAACGCAAGCGCCGCGCGGCACTTGCCGTATCCGCAGGAAGACGTGACAGCATTGACAAGATCGCTCACTCCTGCGCGGAAGAAAACGAGTGCACTCAATGCTGCGAATGCTGTGAGCACGCAACCGCACTCAAGAGCGACCGCACAAAAATGGTTTGCGACAGATTCGGCGTTGTCAGCGCCACTCACAAATGCCGCAAATTCCTTTACGACCCCCTCAAGCGAAAGGCATTCCGCCCCAGGATCGACACCGAGGATCAGCTTGAGCATATAGATATTTAAGTCAAAATAACTCCCGTTTTTTCGAGCGGGAGCTATTTTTTATTGTTTTTTTCTTGACATTTTGCTTTAAATATGATATTATAAATTGAATAATTATATATTCCTTTGCGAAAGGACACGAAAATGAAATTAAAAAAGCTACTTTGCTTGGCGCTCGCTTGCCTTGTGCCGATAGTGCTGATCTTCCTATTAGCCTCGTGCAACAGCTTTTCGGAGACCGAATACGCCGTTGTCGGAGAAGGCTTGACGTTTGATATTTACACATACGATCAATACGAAAACTCAACCGTCAGGATCACGGGCGTTGACAATATGCCGAGACACCTGATAATCCCTGAAAAAATAAACGGCATGACCGTGGTTGAGATCGCCGAAGAAGCGTTTGCGGACAACGATACACTCCTCTACCTTGAGCTTCCGAAGGGAAATATTAAGCTTGGAAGCGCGTTCTGCTCGGGAAGTCTTGCTCTCACGGGGATCAACCTTTCGGGCTCGGTTAGCGTTATCCCTGAAAACGCTTTCGAAAATTGCTCGAACCTTACACGAGTCGACGGCATGGATCAGGTCACCGTTATCGAGTCGCAGGCATTTGCGGGTTGTTCCGCTCTCCCCTTTCTTGATATTCCAGAAACTCTCACGGCTGTCGGCGCCGAAGCCTTCCGCGGATGCACATCCCTCGCGCGCATCAGGATTCCCGCTTCTGTAACGTCGGTTGGCGAATCCGCCTTCTGGGGCTGCGATGCTCTTGCCGTGGCAGAGATGCTCTGCTCGGCAGATATTCCCGAATACTGCTTCCTCGGCTGCGCCTCGCTGACCTCCGTCAAGATCGGAGACAACGTGACGGCAGTCAAGGATGAAGCCTTCAGAAACTGCCGCGCGCTTTACAGCGTTGAGATCGGCAAAGGCTGCAAAGCGATCGGCGACTATGCCTTCCACGCCTGCGATCAGCTCACCGAGATCGCATTTGCCGACAAATCGGGCGTTTCGATAGGCGAGGGCAATGAATCGCTTAATGGACAAACAAAGGAGGCAGAATGATGAAAATTAAAACGACTGCATACATTCTTCTCCTCGTTATGCTTCTCCCCTTGCTTTTCTCCTGCAAGCAGGAGGAAGCAGCCTTTACCCACGAGGCATTTGATTTCACTCTCCGCACTCCGACCGACGAAATGGGATTCGACAGCGGATATTCGTTTACTGTTTTGGACGACGGAAGCGTTGTTATCAATGAAGCCGACGTGACGGGTGACGTAAAGATCCCTGCCGAGCTTGCGGGCAGAAAGGTCACCGCCATCGGCGAAGGAGCCTTTTTCAAAAACACGTCGATAACATCCGTAAGCATACCGAGCGGGGTCGAATCTATCGGAATATACGCCTTTTCCGACTGCACCGCGCTGGCGTCGGTCGAAATTGCGGAAAGCGTATGGCGCATCGCTCCGTTTGCCTTCGACAACACCCCTTGGTTTGACGCACAGACAGATGAGTTCGTCACCGTCGGCGGCGGAGTTCTTATCGCATATAACGGAACCTCGCGCACTCCCGTTCTCCCCCAAAAGGTCCGACACCTGGGCGGAGCTTTCGCGGGCTCCGAAACCGTCTATACTATCACGGCAAACAAAGAACTGCTAAGCATTTCGGATATGGCGCTTTCCTTCTGCGCGAATCTTACCGATATCGAGCTCGGGCTTTCGCTCGTTTATATCGGAGATCAAGCATTTTCGGGCTGCGAGCGACTCCGCTTGCTGAATCTGCCCGATACGGCAAGATATATAGGAAGCCAGGCTTTTCTTAACTGCTATGAATTAAAATCGGTCGATCTCGGCAAGAGCATGACGCTTCTCGGCTCCAACACCTTTGAATATTGCCAGAGCATGCGAATTATTTACGTTCCGAAAACCTTGACCGCCCTTAAAACCTCTCACTTTACCGATTGTATGTCGCTGGGGCTTCTGCTTTATGAAGGAAGCGAGGAGGAATTCGCCGCGATCTCCTCAAACGACAATGCATTCAACTTCAGAGATCTGAGCAAAGTCTTCAACTATTCCGGAGGTACCAATGAACAATAAGAAAATACAAAAGCTTCTCCCGCCGCTGATATCGCTTATCGCAGCGTTGGCTTGCGGATTTGGAATGCTTTATCTCTATAAGCTGACAAAATACCTGCCCATCTATCTTCTCGGACTTACCCTCCTTCTTCCCTCTGCCGTTAACATCTCCCTTTTCATTCTGAAGATACCGGCAAAAAAGAAGGAAAGAAAGCCGGAGGCACCCGAGAAGGACCCCGCCGACGAGGAAAAGAAATTCAAAAGAATTCTCCGAGCTGTCGGCAAGGCGATCAAGGGCTTTTTCCGCAAGGCATGTGACAAGATCGACGGCGAAAAGACTCTCCGCTATCTTTCAATCATCCTTGCCGCCGCGGCATTCATCGCAATTCAGTATTTCTTCGCCATTTCGCTCAAGGCGGCAACCTCACTTTACACGATCAATTACGCCTACGCCGTTCTTCTGATCGCGCTCTTCCTTGTCTTCATAGTTCTTGACAAGTGGATGCTTCACAACGAGGATGCGGGCGAATATGCATCTGCTCTCGGAAGCAACGTGCGCTCGATCCTTGCTCTTGCAAGGCTTGCGCTGATACTTATGATCCCCGCTATATTCATCAAGCTTCTCGGCTTTTATGAGCTTCAGAAATACGTGGTCATTGCAATTGCGATCATATTCTACTGGTCGTCGCTTTTCACACTGCTCTCGTATCTGGCAAGAGGAATCCGCCGCGAGCTTGCAACCGCACCCGACATCCGCATTCCCACACCCTTCTCGGGCGGAAGCGGAAAGGACATGGGCATCCTCTCCTATCTTGAGGAAAACACAGGAATCACGATGCGCGGCCTCTGGAGCGTTAAGCTCATGGGAAAGCTCATCATCCCCTCGCTTGCTGCCGCATTCCTTCTTTTCTGGATCTCGACGGGATTCGTTGAGATCGGCGCGGGACAGCAAGGCGCGCTTTACAACTTCGGAAAGCTTCAAAGCGAACCTCTAAAGCCGGGTCTGCATCTGACCCTCCCCTGGCCCTTCGGCAAGACCGTGATATACAACACCGATTCGGTATCTACCATCACGATCGGTTACCGCTCCGACACATCGGGCGACAACGTATGGACCCAAACCCATGGAAGCGAGGAATATGAGCTTCTGCTGGGTGGCGGCGAAGAGCTTGTTTCGATCAACCTTTGCATCGAATACAAAATAAGCGACCTTAACACCTATCTTGTCAACTGTGCAAGCCCCGAGTCAGTGCTTGAAGCAAGTGCTTATGAGCTTGTCGCTGACAAGACACTCATCACCGATCTCAACACACTTCTTTCGACCGACCGTGACGAGTTCGCCTCGACATTTATGGTCGACTTGAAGGAAAAGATCAAGGAACACCACACGGGACTTGAGATCGTCAGCGTTGTCCTTGAAAGCATTCATCCCCCTCTCGGCATTGCGGATATATATCAGCGGCTTGTAAGCGCAGAGATCGAAGCGCAGACACGCATTATGTACGCCGAGGCATTTGCCGCAGTTCGCGTGCTTGAAGCAGAAACCAATTACAACAGCACGATTTCCGTGGCAACTGCAGAAAGGCTGAACAAGATAGCTGCCGCGCAGGCTGAGGTTTCCGAGTTCATGGCAAGCGTCGCCGCCGACTCCTCTTATTCGGATGCTTACAGATATTATAAATATCTCAGTGCTATCAAGAATGCATACGGCAACGCAAATCTCATTATAGTCGGATCGGACGTTGATGATTCACGCCTCTGGTTCGGCTCTGTCAAAAACTAATTTCGGGTGATCAATATGAAAAAGAATAAAGTAACAGAAAATAACGAAAAAATGGCGATCTCGCATGAGCCTCGCGAAAAATCAAGCTTCGGAATGCGCTTTCTAAAGATATTTATCGCATTCCTTCTCGTAACCGCAATAGCCTACTTCGGCTTCACCTTTGAGGTACGCGAGGGCAACTGCGCAGTAGTTCTCCGCTTTGGTGCTCCCCGCGCGGAGATCACCGAATCGGGACTTTACTTCCGCCTGCCCTGGCCCTTCGAGAACGTGGTTCAGTATGAAAACAGAATGCAGTATCTCGAATCCAACGCGCAGGAGACCGTAACGAAGGACAAGAGAAATATCATCCTCTCCTCCTACGTCATCTGGCAGGTCGAAGATCCCCTTCTCTTCCACAACAGCGTCGGTGCTTACGGAAGCACCGAGATCTACATCGACCAGCAGATCAGAAGTGCAACCCAGAGCACAATGGGCGCTTATGATCTGACCGAGCTCGTCTCTCTCGACACCGAAAAGATCAAGACCGAGGAAATCCAGCAGAAGATCTTCGAGAAGGTCAAGGAAAACTGCGAAAAGAACTACGGTATCTCCATCATCGACGTCAGCATCCTTCGCCTGAGCCTGCCCGACATCAACCTTCAGAGTGTATTCGATCAGATGCGCCAGGACAGACAGACCGACATCGATACCATCCTTGCAAAGGCTGAAAAGGAAGCAAGCCGCATCACAAACGAAGCTGAAGTCAAAGCCGAGGAAATAATTGCCAAGGGCACAAACGAAGCCGCACAGATCAAGGCGGATACCGAAAAGGCAGTCGCGCAGATCTATGCAGACGCTCAGGCGGCAAATCTTGATCTCTTCACCTTCCTCAAGAGTCTCGATACTCTTGCAGCATCCGTAAACTCGGGTACTGTCCTCATAGTCAGCACCGACGAGTATCCCTTCAACGCTCTCAAGGATTATTCAAATATGCTTGAATCCGAGGGCGACACAACCATAGTTAAAGATCTTTCCTACCTTCTCACACAGCTCAACGATGCCGACAGACAGGCGCTCATCGACGCCGTCGGCAAGCTTCTCGATGAAGCCGCTAAGGGTAACGCACAATGAAAAAGAATCTTTTGTTTGAAGACATCCTGCGAACGGTGTCGCGCTACTTTGTCGTGATAATCATCGCCGTGGTCATCATCATCGCATGCTCGGGAATCAGATTCATCAAGAGCGGCGAATCGGCGATCATACTGCGATTCGGCAAAATAGTCGGCGATACTCCGGAGGAGCAGGTTCACGATGCGGGCGTGCTTTTCGCATTCCCCTACATCATCGACGAGGTCATCACGATTCCCACGGGAAGCGTGCACGAGCTGACCGTTAACACTCACTACACGGACGGCGAAATGACCACCTATGACAGAAACGGATACGTCATCACGGGCGACAACAACATCGCCATTCTCTCGGCATCTATCAAATACACGATTACCGATCCCGTTGCTTTCGCGCTCGCGGTGAAGGATCCCGGTTATATCATCAACGCCGCAGTCAGCAACGCAATGATCAACGTTGCGGCAAATTACGCCGTTGACGACATTCTCACCACGGGCAAGGATGCCTACACCAAGGCTGTCCGCGAGATGTCACAGAAAAAGCTCGACGAAAGCGGCATTGGCGTCACGCTCAGTCACCTTGAGCTGACCCGCGTCGGTATGCCCGAGGAGGTCCGCGATATCTACGAGCTTGTAAACTCGACCAACATTCAGGCAAGTACACGAATCGAGCAGGCACGTCAGTATTATGAGACCCGAATCCCCGGCGCAGAGGCAGAGGCAAACTCGCTCATTGCCGAGGCTCGCGCAAACTACTCGAACTACACAGCCGCGGCAAATTCCGATCTTTATGAATTTTACGGCGTGCTTGAGGAATACAACGCAAACCCCGAGGTTGTAAGGGTAAGACTTTACAACACCGCTATCACAAATATAATCCGCAAGATCGGCACGGTCAAGATCGTTGACGATTCGGATTCGAAGATAATCATCAACTGACGGGAGGTTTTATAGGTGGAAAATATAGATAACATTGCAAAAAACAGCCTTGAAGCCCTCGCCAAGGATAATCTTAACGACAAAAACCGCCGTGCTCTGACGGCAAATCTCGTCAGCGCCGCCGCGGCACTCGTATGCATCGCCGTGGGTATCATCTATTCCTGGGTGTTCCCCGACAAGACCACCATGCCCGCGCTTCTCTACACCGTCGGTTTCCTCATTGAAGGAATCCCCGTCTTCGTCGCGGCGCTCAAGGGCATCTTCTCGCGCAATTTCACCAATGCAATGGAGATCCTCGTTGCCATTGCGACCCTCGCCTGTTACCTTTCGGGCGACTTGATCCTCTCGGTACTCATTCCGCTGATACTCAACATCGCTCATCTTCTTGAAGAGCGAAGCATCATGGGCGGACGCGAGGCGATCGACGGCCTCAAGAGAATGCGCCAAGACAGCGCGATCCTTCTTGACGGCGACGTTGAAAGAACCGTCGAGGCATCCTCGCTTGAGGTCGGTCAGACGATCGTTGTAAGACCCGGCTCGGGAATCCCGATCGACGGCAAGGTCATTGCCGGCGAAACGAACGTCGACCAGAAATCACTGACCGGTGAACCCCTCCCCGCTCACATCAAGGTTGGCGACAGCGTTTATGCGGGCACCGTCAACATCGACGGAAGAATTCTCGTCAAGGTCGAAAAGGCATACGTTGACACGTCCTTCTCAAACATTCTTACAATGCTTGAGGAAGCAGAAAACATCTCGATCCCCGAATCGAGACTTATCGACCGCTTTATGCGCTATTACATCCCCTTCGTTCTTGCGCTGGCGGCGGGAGTTGCGCTGATCACCTCAGACCTTTCGAAGGCGATCGCGATACTCGTTGTTTCCTGCCCCTGCGGTCAGATGCTCGTCAGCTCCGCGCCGATGATAGCATCGCTCTCGACAGCGACAAAGCGCGGAATACTTATCAAGAACTCCAAATTCATCGAGGAAATGACCGAGGTTGAGACCGTCGTATTTGATAAGACGGGTACTCTCACCGTCGGCGAGCTTTCGCTTACCGACATCATCCCCGCCGATGGTTATGACGAAGACACTCTCCTCTCTCTTGCCGCTTCCCTTGCTTGCGGCTCGAATCACCCCGTTTCGCGCGCGGTAACCGAGGCCATTGACGGCAAGGAATACGAGGTGCTCGATGATGTCAAGGAGATCCCCGGTAAGGGTATGCAGGGCAAGAACTCGGAAGGACACGAGCTTCTTCTCGGCAACAAGTATTGGTTTGATTCACTCGGCATTGCCATCCCCAAGGGCTTCGGTGAGGCTCTTCTGGGCTCTGTGAGCTTCGTTTCGCGCGGCGGCGTACTTATCGGTTGCCTCGGCTTCAACGACACAGCACGCCCCGAAGCCGTCGAGAGCATATCCACACTCAAGGAGATGGGCATCAAGAACACCGTTATCCTCACGGGTGACCGTGAAGCGGCGGCTCGCAAGATTGCAAGCGAGGTTGGCGCGGATGACGTCAAGTTCCAGCTTCTTCCCCAGGATAAGCTCGAAGCGATCAACTCTCTGCGCGAGAACAGTTGCGTTCTGGCAGTCGGCGACGGCATCAACGACGCGCCCGCACTCCGCCAGGCAGACGTCGGTATCTCGATGGGTGCAATGGGCTCCGACCTTGCAATTCAATCGTCGGACATCGCTCTGATGAACAACAACCTCGAGAACATTCCCTTCATCATCAAGCTATCGAAGCAGACGAGAAAGATCATTTATCAGAATCTCATTCTCTCTGTACTCATCAGCCTTACGATGATCGGACTTTCGCTCTTCGGCGTGATCTCCGCCCTCTTCGGTGCAGTTTTCCACAACGTCGGCGCATTCGTGGTGCTTATCAATAGTTCGAGGATACTTAAAACTAAATAATAAAAGGCTCCAACAGATTTCCGAATCTGTTGGAGTTTTTTTGTATCACTTCGACATTCTTCGCCATATAATGACAGTAGAAGACAATAGTCTTCAAACGAAAAAGCGAGGCGAGGTAAAATGAGGTATATTGCAGTTTTTCCGACACTCACGCTGGCGCAGAAGGCGGCACGGGTGCTAAAAAACGAAAAGATAGCTGCGGATGTAATCAAAGTTGATTCAACACGCACGCGGCGCGGATGCTCTTGGGGCGTTGCTTTTGACGAAAGCAAGCTTTTCGGCGTACGGATGGCATTTTCAAACAATTCGATCGCCGAGCGCGAGATCATCAAGGAGTAAATGATGATATATCTTGACAACGCCGCCACATCCTTCCCGAAGCCGCCCGAGGTTATCGAGGAGATGTCGCGCTGCATGAGAGAATACTGCGGCAATCCCGGGCGCGGATCGCACAAGCTTGCCTTTGCGGCGGCAGAAAAGATCTACGATTGCAGAGTGAGCCTGTGCGATCTGTTTTCGGCTGAGGCACCCGAAAACGTGGTATTCTGCCAGAACGCCACTCACGCGCTTAATATCGCGATTCTCTCGCTCGCGCGTGATGGCGCGCATTTCATCTGCTCGGATATGGAGCACAACTCCGTCCGCCGTCCGCTTGAATACCTTGCCCGCGAGCGCGGATGCTCATACTCGGTCTTCGATTCCTACGTTCTCGATCCAAACCGCAGTGCGCAAAAGATAGTCCGGTCGATCTCCTCCCTTATCCGTCCCGAAACGGTTGCGGTGATCTCAACCGCTTGCCCGAATATCTGCTCGGCAAGAATGCCTCTTGACGAGATTGGCGAACTGTGCCTCCGCGCGGGTCTGCATTTCATTGTTGACGGCGCACAGGGGGCAGGACATTTCCCGATCGACATGAAACGCTCCGGCATCTCAGCACTTGCAATTCCTGGTCACAAAGGACTCCTTGGTCCGCAAGGTAGTGGAGCATTGATAATCTCAAGCAGCTTTCCTGCCAAACCGCTGACCTTTGGT
>JAZORB010000160.1:0-14761 GCA_045656385.1 Eubacteriales bacterium
CCTTTTCCGCAAGGCAAAGGAAGAGCCCAATCTGACCACATACTTCAATACCTCTATGTATGATTGCGAAGTAGAGGACGACCGCATCGAAGTCGGAGGCCAAGCGGTCTTAGGAAGACAATGGTTCCACCCAACTCCTTGGCTCACAGAACGACATGGCTAGATCCGACTTCCTTTTCCGCAAGGCAAAGGAAGAGCCCAATCTGACCACATACTTCAATACCTCTATGTATGATTGCGAAGTAGAGGACGACCGCATCGTAGCTATCAAGTGCTTCCAGGAGACCACCGAGCTCCGTCTCCGCATCACCGCTCCCATCTTCGCTGACTGCACCGGTAACGGTACTCTCGGCTACTTCGCAGGCGCTGAATTCAGACAGGGAAGCGAATCCAAGGCTGAGACCGGCGAGCCCCACGCTCCCGAAAAGGCAAACAACGAGAGAATGGGCAACACCATCCTTATGAAGGCTGTCGATACCGGAAAGCCCGTTAAGTTTACTCCTCCTCCTTTCGCAAAGCACCTCACCGAGCATCAGCTCCGTTACAGAGTTCACTCCAAGACCATGAAGGTTGACGCTTCCATGGCTCCCGACCCCGAGGAATGGCTCCGCCTTTCCGCTAACTCCTGCGCGGCAGTTGACTACGGTTACTGGTGGCTCGAGCTCATGGGCGACGGCGAGGACATCATCGAGGATTACGAGAAGATCCGTGACGATCTCTATGCATACGCATACGGTCTTTGGGATCACATCAAGAACGGCGGCGAGCACGGCGCAGAGAACTTCGAGCTTATCTGGGTAGGCGCACTTCCCGGAATGAGAGAGAGCCGCAGACTTATGGGTGACTACATCCTCGACGAGAACGATATTCTCGACCATAAGATCTTCGACGACGCAGTTATCCACGCAGGTTGGTGCGTTGACCTCCACGCTCCCCACGGTCTGCTTGACTTCGATGTCCTTCCCTCCGATTGCAACCACTTTGAGGGCATCTATACAATTCCTTACCGCTGCTACTACTCCAAGAACATCAAGAACCTCTTTATGGCGGGCAGAAACATTTCTACCACCAAGCTCGGTCTTGCTTCGACCAGAATCATCGCTTGCTGTGCAAACGGCGGTCAGGCTGTCGGTGTTGCAGCTTCTCTCTGTGAGAAGTACGGCTGCGATCCCCGCGGCGTAATCGACCATATCTCTGAGCTCCAGCAGATCATGCTCCGCGAAGACGGCTATCTCCCCCTGCCCTATAAGAACGAGGACGCAAAGGATATGGCGCTCGGCGCAACCGTTTCCGCTTCCTCCTTTATCGCAGGCGGAGAGCCCGAAAAGGTTATCAACGGTGTATCCAGAAAGATCGGCGAAGAGCACAACGCTTGGATGACCGATTCCATCTCCGAGGGTGGCGAGACCCTTACCCTCAAGCTTGACGGCGCAAAGACCGTAAGCCAGGTAAGAGTAACCTCCGATTCCAACTTCGCATACCCCATCCGTGTTACCATGTCTGCAAACAGACAGTCCCAGCAGAGAATCGGTGTTGCTCCCGAGCTTCTCAAGGACTTCGACGTTGTTCTTTATAAGGACGGCAAGGAAGTTGGCAAGAAGGAAGTTCGCGGCAACTATCTCCGCCTTGCTGTTTGTGATGTTGAGCCCACCGAGGCTGACGAGGTCAAGATCCACGTCCTCGCAACCAACGGCGCTCCCGCAATCAAGGTTTACGAGGTAAGAATTTATTAATTCTAAACCACTTTGTAAAAAAACGACACAGCTTTTCGCTGTGTCGTTTTTTGATTGAATAAAATATAAAAATGTATTGACAAATCATTAATTATGTGGTATATTAGTCTTACCAAAATATCTGAAAGGAAATCAGAAAAATGAAAAAACTTATTTCTATCGCACTTGCAATCGTTATGCTCCTTTCCGTGTTCGCATTTTCCGCATCGGCTGCGTCCTATGAGGAAAAAACACTTGAAGTAAATTGGCAGCTTGGTTACGTAGGTTCTTCCTCGAATACCGCAGGATTCGTTAACGTCCTGAACCCCAACGGCGGAAGCTATTCTTACTCCGACGTTATCGACATGGGCCCCGCAGGCTCCACCGTTTCTTTTGCTGACGAAGCATCCGGATATGCATCCGCTGCAGCATACGTTTTCTCCTTCTGGAAGAAGAACGGCGCAGAGTATGAGCTTGATCTCGAAGCAAACAATATTCCCGGTTACAGCATTACAGCTTCCAGAGACTATGAGTTCGTAACCACTGAGGATAACCAGGCTATCCGCGTTACCTACCGCTCCGAGCAGTCGGCAGATATGACTCCCGTATATGAAGAGATCTTCGTTGACGGCGTAAAGGTTGATACCAACTGGAATTTCGGTTACGTTAAGGCTGACGGCTCCATCGTTGCAAACGGCTCTGCTTACTCTTACACCGACGTTATCGTTGTTCCCAAGGCAGGAAGCAAGGTAACCTTCACTGATACCAACAAAAACGGTTCGAAATTCTGCTCCAACAGCGCATACGTATTCTCCACCTGGACCAAGGATGGCGAAAACTGGGTATTTGCTAGCGGTGTTAAGGGAGAAGAAGGAACCTTCTCCAGCCCTGCTGTTGTTTACTCTTACACCTCCACCAAGGACAACGAGCTCGTAAGACTTTGCTACCGTTCCGAAGAGAAGGCAAATGCTCCCATCGATCCTGCACTCCGTCCTGTTGTTACTCTCAAGACTCCCGTAGCAGAGACTCCTGCAGAGCCCGAGAATCCCCCCACCGGTGATGCTTCTCTTGCTATCGTAGCTGCTGTTATCGGTAGCTTCGCACTTGCAGTAACTGTGATCAAGAAGAGAACTATCGCGTAATCCGATAATTTATCTCAACTCGTTTTAAATGGAGACTGTTATGAAAAAACACGCATCTATCAGAATTCTTTCTTGGATTCTTTTATTGACAATGCTTTCTGCGATCATCTCCGCGTGCTCTCCCGCAGGTACGGGTGCAGAAACGACCGTCGGCGAAGAAGCTCATTCCTCCGAAGAGATCGTTGAAACCGAAAACGTAACTGATGCGGAAGAAACTACTGCTCCCGCAGAAACCACCGTTCCCGAAGCAACAACCGAGGCAGAGGTGACAACCGCTCCTGCTGCAGCAGAGAAGAAGGACTATGTTGTAACTCTCGAGTGGCATCTCGGTTACGTAGGCTCTGATACAAACTCAAGCTGGAAGGAAAAGCTCAATAAAACGGGCGGTATGTATTCCTACAGCGAAGTTATCAACCTTGGTCCCGCAGGAAGCACAGTAACCTTTACCGATGATAACACCAATTCCAACGGCGATACGAATTTCGCATCCGCCGCTGCATACGTTTTCTCTTCATGGAAGAAGGAAAACGGCATTTGGGTAATTGATCTGAACGGCTACAAGGCGAACGGTACCATGGCAGAGTACACCGATGCAAACGGTGCGAGAACCTATACTTATACCTCCGAAAAGGACAATGAGTGCATCCGCCTCTGCTTCCGCTCGGGTCAGTCGACATCCTTTACTCCCGCGGCATACCCCGAAGTTGTTGTAAATTCGACCAAGGCTCCCGTGGTTGAAAAAGATGATCCCGCAGCAGAGGTAACAACCGCTCCCGCCGCTCCCACGGGAACCGAGCTTTCCGTCAAGTGGAATGCCGGATATGTCGGTTCTTCGACCAACGGCTACGGATTCGCAAATGACATCAACCCGAGTGAAAATAATTACGCTTACTCCGACGTTATCGAGATAGCAAAGAAGGGAACAAAGGTTACCTTCACCGATAAGGCTGCAGGCTCGACCTCGGGCAATGCCTATGTCGTTTCCTTCTGGAAGAAGGACGGCTCGAATTGGGTAATCGACCTTTCCAAGCATAATATCCCCGGCGGCGGTCAGTACGTAATTTCCTCCGGAAGCTACGGCGTAGAATACACCTATATTTCCAGCGAAGATAATGAGTGCATCAGATTCTGCTTCCGCTCAAACGGTCTTAGCAACAGACCTAAGATCTATTCATCCGAGACCAACGAACCCGGAACTCTCCAGGCGGTTATAGATGCTGCAGCCGCTAATGAAAAGTGGTTTGAGGACGATAAGAACCGCGCGTTCTATGACATTCTCAAGGGCAAGACCTTTACCGTTATCGGTGACAGCTATCTTGCAGGAAACGGACTTGACAAGGACCTCGTTTGGCCCGCACTTCTTGCAAAGAAGTATGATATGGTATTCAACAACTACGGTATGAACGGCTCGACTATGTCGAATTACGTTACCACCAATAACCCCATGGTTGTCAGATACGCAAATATGACGAACAATAACCCCGATATCGTTATCATCGAGGGCGGACGAAACGACTACAACAAGAATGTTCCGATCGGTGAGAACGGAAGTCTTGACACCAAGACAATGAAGGGTGCCGCAAGATTCCTCATTACCAAGGTGCAGGAAAAGTACCCGAACGCCCTCATTATCTGCCTGACTGTATGGGAGGTCGGCGGAGGCACGAACTCCGCGGGCAACTATTGCAGCGATTACGGTAAGGCTCTTCTTGAGGTTTGCGCCGATATGAACGTTCCCTGCATTAATGCAATGGATCAGGAGCTGACCGGCGTCAAGATGACCGATGCAAACTTCAGAAGCAAGTATTGCATGAAGGCAAACGACATCAGCCATCTCAACGCTGACGGCATGAAGCTTGTATTCCCAGTTTTCGAAAAGGCAATTGCCGATTTTTATGCAAAGAAGGGTAATTAATTAAAATAATGGAAAAGCCGCGCGAAAGCGCGGCTTTTTCGTATGAATTTTCAGGGAAGGCTTGACATCGGCGACGGTCTGTGCTAAAATACAGAAAACGGACAGAAGGAATATGCAGAATATAATGAAAAAATCAATATTATTTATAACAACTTTGTGTCTATTGCTTTTTTGCGTTTTGATTTCTTGTCAAACTTCAAAAATTCCGGAAGAGCCAACATTGGAGCCGGAAAGTGTGGATATACCCGATGAGAAAAAAATGCTTATCATCGCCGAGATGGGAAAGAGCACCGAGTTTCAGCTTGTCTATGGACTTAAGGATGATGAATCACCCAAAGCGGCTTTCAATTTGGCAAAGCTGATCAAAAGCTATACCGATAATGAACTTGACAGAGTTGCCGATGCTATGGCGGCTAAGGAGAAAAATTGCGAAATACTGATCGGAGCCTTTAACCGCCCCGAATGCGCTGAACTCAGCGACACGCTGAAGGACGACGAATATGCCATCAAGGTCGCGTCCGACGGCGAAAAAACAAAAATCATAATTGCTTATAAAGGAGTGTTTGCTCTTATGTGTGCTATGGACAGATTTACTCAGGAATACGTGAACGATAGCGGTGTTGTTGAAGTACCCGCCGATCTCGATGTGCGAGGAAGCTTTTCGGAGGCGGATGCGATCATAGTTTCGACCCTGCCTCAGCTTCGAGATCCTTGCATTTTGGTTGAGGATGGAGTTTATTACGCTTACGGTACTCGCTGGATCGGCTTCAAGAATACTTCGGGCGACCTTCGCGGCGAGTGGCAGGAGCTTGGAGTAGTTGCGCAGATTCCTCAAAACGCAGAAACAAACTATTGGGCACCTGAGGTGCATAAGTACAACGGCGCGTACTATATGTTCACCACCTATCGCTCGTCGGTCACAGGGCACCGCGGATGCACTATTATGAAGTCGGACAGCCCCGAGGGACCATTCGTTGAAATTACGAACGGTCACATTACTCCGAGTGATTGGGATTCGATCGACGGTACCTTCTATGTTGATCCCGAAGGTCAGCCTTGGATGGTTTTTGTACACGAATGGACGAGCACCGATGACGGTATCGGCAGAATGGCGGCGGCAAAGCTTTCGAACGATCTCACTCACTTTATTTCCGAGCCCGTCGAGCTCTTCCGCGCGGACGATCCCTCGTGGTCAAAGGCGCAGGTAACTGACGGTTGTTGGATGTACCGCACCGAGGACGGTCAACTTCTGATGCTTTGGTCGAACAGCGACAGCGCGGGCTATTGCGTAGGCATTGCTCGTTCCGCCGACGGTCGCGTAGACGGCACGTGGACGCAGGACCACGATCTGCTCTATTCAAAAAATATAACCGGTATGAAGTATGACGGCGGACACGGAATGATCTTTTATGATACCGATGGGCAGATGTATCTTTCGATACACTCTCCGAACAAGAGCGGTATGGATCGCCTTGAAACTCCTGTCTTTATCCCCGTTCGCGAAGAAAATGGCACGATAGTTTGGGATCTTTGGAAGAAAAAGTGATATATCGAAAAGGGGTTGGCTCAAAACTTTTGTTTTGAGCCAACCCCATCAATTTATATTAATTTTCTTTATAAGTGAATACTTCGCCGTTTGTAATGAAAATAAAGCTTCCGAGCAAGTCTGTGCGATAGATGTTTTCCCCAACGTAGGGCTTGATCCTTGCGAGTGCCTCCGCGTGAGGATGACCGTATGAATTGTCCCTTCCACAAGAAATGATCGCAATAGTCGGTCTTACCGCCGCAAGCCAAGTGTCTGTCGATGAAGTTCTCGAGCCGTGATGTCCCATCTTGAGAAGCGTCGCGCCGAGCTCAGCTCCCGAGTATGTACGAAGGATCGATTCCTCTGCGGGCTTTTCTGCATCACCCGTCAGCATTGCGGTTGTGTTGCCCCAAGTTGCCTTGATCACTATCGAGGAGTTGTTCGAGTCAAGCTCCTTGTTTGCGGGATCGGGGCCGAAAACGAACATATCAAATTCTCCGAGAGAGTAGGTCTCTCCGGGCAGGGCATTGTATACCTTGCAGCCCTCCGCTGCGATGGCGTCCATCATCGCCTTGTATACTTTTGTGGTCTTTTCAAAATCGGGCTTTATAACGTTCAGTACCTCATATTCTTCAAGCACCATATCCGCACCGCCAATATGGTCGGAATCGGGGTGCGTAAAGATCGCGTAATAAAGAACGTCAACTCCGCATAGATCAAGATAAGTCTTGAGATCCTCCTCGGCGCTGTTCTCACCCGCATCGATGAGAATATCGCCCTCGGGCGTGCGTATCAACGTTGCGTCACCTTGACCGACGTCTATGAAGTGGTATTCAACCTCACCGAGTTCCCCCGAGCTGTGAGTGACACCGCTTGTGCTTTCTGTCAAACTGTCGAAAATTCCGTATTGAGCATCTATGTATTGCGAAATGATGTAAAGTGCAATAATTATCAGCAATAAAACGATAATTACTTTTATATCAAGTTTCTTCTTTTTGGGGCTATTCTTCTTTTTCGCCATGATATCCTCCAAAGCGTTCTTTTATATCATTATACACTTTTTTTCGCCGCTCTTCAATACTTTTTTTGAATTCCGACAAGTTTTTTTGAATTTTGAGTTGATTATTTCATAACTTCGTGGTAAAATAAATAGAAATTATTTTTGGAGATCTGTAATGTTGAATATGAAGAATAAAAAAATCAAGCAAATGCTTTTTGATTTTTTAACGCTGACAGCGGGTTCGATTATATTTGCAACAGGTGTTGCATGCTTTCTCGATCCGAACAGCATCGCTCCCGGCGGTATTTCGGGCGTTGCCATTATTATAACTAAATTTATTGACGTTATCCCGACGGGTACCTTGATAGCACTCATCAACGTGCCGATACTCCTTGTCGGAACGTTGAAGTTTGGATTTAAATTTCTGGCATCAACTATGTATGCGGTTTTGCTATCCTCGATAGCGGTCGATACAATGGGCGCGCTTGTTGGCCCCCTTACCGATAACCTTCTCCTTGCCGCAGTCGGCGGAGCTGTTCTTGTCGGAACCGGAGTGGGAATGGTTTTCAGAACGGGAGCGACGACCGGCGGAACCGACGTTATTGTCAAGCTGCTTCGCACAAAATGGCGTCATCTGCCGACGGGTATTGTATTCGGCGTAGTTGACGGTTGCGTTTGCCTTGCCTCGGGAATCGTTTTTAAAAATATTGAGGTGATGATCTATGCAGGCATCGCGCTTATGTTGCAGAGCATGATAATGAACAAGGTCCTCTACGGCGGCGACGGCGCAAGAATGATATATATTATCAGCTCGGAAAACAAAGAAATCGCAAAGCGCCTTATGAAAGACGTCGATGTCGGAGCAACCTTTTTCAAAGGTAACGGAGCATATTCGGGCAAGGATTACGAGATCCTCATGGTCGTTATGCGAGCCAAGCTTCTTCCTCAAGCGCGTGATGTTGTAAAGCAGGTCGATGACGGTGCGTTTATGATCGTTACAAATGCTACATCGGTTTTCGGAGAGGGCTTTAAGGAATACGACTCGGAAGAGGTATAAAATATATGAATATTTTCGGTGGAAGACCGGGAGTTTCGGCGGGGGTTCTGGCGGTCATAGCCACTCTCGCCGCCTTTTATTTTATAAAAGCTGTCGCGTTTGCCTTGCTCGCGGGTGCTGTTGTACTGCTTGTTATGCTTGTCATACTTTGCGCCTGCGGCTACATCAAACCGTACAGACTTTTTGCTTCTTCTTTTGCAATAATCATATTTTGCACATCTCTTTTGCGCGGTTCTTCCTTTTTCGAGCGTAAGCTACCGCTTGCCGAAAGCTTTTCGGGAGAGAATCGATATATTCACGGAACTGTTACGGAAAGGCGCGGTGCCGCAGATTATTATACGGTCTTCGTCCTCCGCCTTCACTCGATTGACGGTGAGGAATATGAAGAAAAGGCTATTCTTAATTGCGAATATAACTCCGGATTTCAGGTAGGATACGAAATAGTGTTGCGCGGAGCAGAAGTGCTTTCTTTGGTATCTCTGCCCGAAGAGGAAGCGTTTGATCTTCTGTCCGAGGAGATCGTTCTTTCAATCGTATCGGAAAATGAAAACGATTCTGCGATTCTTTCAAAGAACAATCTTTCCTTTAACGACAAATGCAAGTCCTTGAACTCTTTATGTTCTGCCAAGCTGAAAAATTCGATAAAAGGCGATGGCGGAAAGCTTGCCGCGGCAATGCTTCTTGGTGATAAGAGCGCGCTTCCGTCATATATCTATCGAGATTTCAGCCGCTCGGGGCTTTCGCATTATCTTGCCGTCAGCGGACTTCACGTTTCGATAATCACGGGTGTCGTGTCCTTTATCCTTTTAAAACTGCATATCAAGCGATCATACCGCAATATTTTGCTTGCTCTGTTTTCTCTTGGCTATCTTTGCCTCCTCGGATTTCCGATAAGCGCGGTCAGATCGGTTGCCATGCTTTTGACAGTGTTTATTGCGTATTCGCTCGGTGACAGCTCGGATGCGCTGAACGCGCTCGGACTTGCCGCGGCAATGCTGACGATAATAAATCCGTGTGTTATCTTCGATAAAAGCTTCATTTTGTCTTTTTGCGCTACGCTCGGCATCGTCGTTTTTATGCCCGTGTTCAACTCCTTGATTTCAAAGCTGTTTGAAAATAAAAATGAAGATAAACGTTCCGATAGGAAATCTTACGGAAAGCTATTTTTCCGAAAAGCGGGTTCTTTTATTTTCGGCACTTTTTTGAGCATTTCCGCCGCGCTTTCGCTGACGCTTTTGCCCGTTATGTACTTCTTCGGAGAGGTGTCCATTCTTTCCTTCAGATCGAATCTTGCGGCATCCGTCGTAGCCATGCCACTTCTGGCGGCATCGCTGTTTTATCTCATTCTCGGCGGAATTCCTTACATAGGCGCATTACTTGAATGGGTAATAGAAGCTTCGACGGGATATATGATCTCTCTTGCATCTCACCTCGCTGATACCCGCGGCGCGCTTGTGTCGCTTATTTCAAAGGAAGCTTCAATCCTTGTTGTGTCCTTCAGTTTAATGCTATTTTTCTTTTTGACTATTAAGCTGAAGCACAAAAAGCCCTTGCTTGTTTTGCCTTCGCTCTATCCTCTTGTTCTCTCGGCACTTGTACTGATTTCGGTAATCAACCGCCCCGCAAATGCAGAATTCGAGATTCTTTCCGTGGGCGGTAACGAAACGATATGCGCAAGGTATGGCGCCGATGTCGCAATAGTTGATATTTCCGAAGGCTATCTTTCTTCTTTGCGCACGGCATACGTGGAAGCCCAGCAAGAGGGCGTCACCGAGATCGACACACTTATGCTGACTCATTATCATTCAAAGCATCTTTCATCTGTGTCGCGATTTATCGCGGATGTTAAGGTGCGGCGCATATTGCTCCCGCATCCGCAAAACGAAAATGATGCATGGATAATGGCGCAGCTTGCCGAAACAGCGAATTCATCGGGCGTACGTGCAGAGATGATACCGGACGGCGGCATTGAATTGATCGATGGTGTATTTGTTTCTCATTCGGGTATAAATCGCATAAAAAGATCTAATTCACCCATTCTTTATCTGTCGTTCGATAGCGGGGAAGAGAGGATTACATATCTTTCGGAGTCGTCTTGGGAATCAACCGGCGATTTTCGTGGAAGCCTTGATTCCGCCGTTTCCGAGAGCGATTACGTCCTGATCGGTGAACAAGGACCGATCGCAAAGACAATCTTTAACATTCCGCTCGCAAATGTGAAAAGGGTTTCTTTGCTAGGTGACTTTTGCGAAGAATATCTGCTTCATCCCGATTCGAGTATTTATGAGGCGATAAACGAGTCGATAGTCGAGGTCGAGGTATCTCGCAAAAACGTTGTTTTGAACGAATAATGTGCGCGCTGTGTTAAGATAATGAGTCGGTTTTGTACGAATTCGTAATAATTTGGGAAAAAACTGTTGACTTTTCTGCAAAAAATTGATATAATATAGGCGTATTTGTTTACGCAGGATTTTGCTTATATAATATCTGAAATAAGGTCAGAAAGTTTCTACCGGATAGCCGTAAATCGTCCGACTATAAGCTCCCATAAGTTTTTTTACGGGAGAAGAGTCGGTTGGCTCTTCTCTCGTTTTGTATTTTCGGCACAAAGTGCTGCAAATAAATATTTCATTAATTTTATGGAGGAAACCATGAAAAAAGCACTGTCACTTATTCTCGCAGTTCTTATGCTCCTTTCCGTCACCGTTGCGTTCGCTTCTTGCGGCGAGACCAATGCCGATTTTAAAGTTGGCTTTATCTTCCTGCACGATGAGAACTCCACCTATGACGAGAACTTCATCGACGCTGCAAACGCAGCATGCGCTGCTCTCGGTCTTACCGCAGATCAGATCATCATGAAGGTCAATATCCCCGAAGGCTCCGAGTGCTACGACGCAGCTTGCGAACTCGTTGACGACGGTTGCGATCTCATCTTTGCTGACTCCTTCGGTCACGAGGACTTTATGATCCAGGCAGCTAAGGAAAATCCCGACGTTCAGTTCTGCCACGCTACCGGTACCAAGGCTCACACCGAAAAGCTTGCTAACTACCACAACGCATTCGCTTCTATCTACGAGGGTAGATACATCGCTGGTATCGTTGCCGGTATGAAGCTCAACGAAATGATCGCACAGGGCAAGATCACCGCAGAGCAGGCTGTCATCGGTTACGTTGCAGCATGGCCTTATGCAGAGGTTAAGTCCGGTTACACTTCCTTCTTCCTCGGCGCACGTTCCGTATGCCCCTCCGCTACCATGAAGGTAGAATACACCAACTCTTGGTTCGACATCGCTCTTGAAAAGACCGCAGCAGAGAAGCTCATCGGCGACGGTTGTGTTCTTATTTCTCAGCACGCTGACTCCGAGGGTGCTCCCAAGGCTTGCGACGCAGCAGGCGTTCCCAACGTTGCTTACAACATCAGCACCAAGGATATCGCTCCCAACACTTGGCTCATTTCTTCCAAGATCGATTGGCAGCCCTACATGGAGCTCATCATTGAAAAGACCCGCGCCGGCAAGGGTAACGAAATTCCCTTCGACTGGTGTGGCGGTATCAAGGAAGGCTCCGTTAAGCTCACCGAGCTCAACACCGCTCTTGCAGCAGAAGGCACTCAGGCAGCTATTGATGCAGCTATCGCAGCATTCAACGCAGGTACTCTCAAGGTATTCGACACCGCTACCTTCACCGTTGGCGGTCAGAAGCTCGAGTCCTACATGGCAGACGTTGACTCCGACGCTGCTTTCACTCCCGATACCGAAGTTATCAAGGACGGCTACTTCAACGAGTCCGCTGACGGTCTCCGTTCCGCTCCTTACTTCGATCTCATCATCGACGGTATTACCGCAGCACAGTAATTTACAGTTTTAAAGCCTATAGGGGATGCCGATAAATCGGCATCCCCGTGGGCGTTTTTCTGTATTCGAAGTTTTTATCCGAGAACAGAAGCTTTTTTCTGTTCTGGGATCAAAGTTTCGGAAGCTTGTTTATGAAAGGGAAGAGACCTAATGAATAACGTAGCAATAGAACTCCGCGGAATTACAAAGAGATTCGGAAGTGTTGTTGCAAACAGCAACGTAAATCTCACCGTTTGCAACGGCGAGATACTTTCGCTTCTCGGCGAAAACGGAAGCGGAAAAACAACCCTTATGAATATGATTTCGGGTATCTATCACCCGGATGAAGGTCAGATCATCATCGGCGGCGAGGCGGTATCCATCAACTCGCCTCACGACGCCTTCAATTATAAGATCGGTATGATCCACCAGCATTTCAAGCTGGTTGATCTTTTCACCGCGGCTGAAAACATCGTTCTGGGACTCGAAGAAAAAGGTAAATTCGATATCAAATCGGTATCCCAAAAGGTAGCCGAGATCAGCGCAAAGTATGGCTTCGATATCGATCCCTCTAAGAAGATATATGAAATGTCGGTATCAGAGAAGCAGACGGTTGAGATTATCAAGGTTCTTTACCGCGGCGCCGACATCCTTATTCTCGACGAGCCGACAGCGGTTCTGACTCCCCAGGAGACCCGCAAACTCTTCGACATCCTTCGCCGTATGCGAGCCGACGGTAAGGCAATAATAATTATTACTCATAAGCTCCATGAGGTTCTTGATCTTTCCGATAAGGTTGCCGTCCTCCGCCACGGAGAATACGTCGGCACTATCAATACCGCAGATGCTGACGAAAATATCCTCACGGAAATGATGGTCGGCAAGAAGGTCGAGCTTAATATCGAACGCCCCGATCCCGTCAACCCCACGGACAGACTTGTTGTTGAGCATATCGACTGCAAAAACCGTGACGGCGTAAAGCTTCTTGACGACGTCAGCTTTACAGTTCGTTCGGGCGAGATCCTCGGTATCGCAGGTATCGCGGGAAGCGGCCAGCGTGAGCTTCTTGAGGCTATTGCAGGACTGCAAAAGCTTGATAGCGGTTCTATCATTTATCATAATCCCAAAAACGGAACATCCGAGAATCTGCGCGATAAAACTCCGCTTGAGATCCGTGAGCTCGGCGTTCGCCTCTCCTTCGTCCCCGAGGACAGACTCGGCATGGGACTTGTCGGAAACATGAGCGTTGTTGACAATATGATGCTCCGAAGCTATCGCCGAGGCAAATCGGTATTTGTTCAAAGACAGGGTCCGGAGGAGCTTGCACAGAAGATCATCAAGGATCTCGATGTTGCAACACCCAATGCCGAAACACCCGTACGCCGACTTTCCGGCGGTAACGTCCAGAAGATTCTTCTCGGACGTGAGATCTCTTCGTCGCCCACACTTCTTATGGCGGCGTACCCCGTTCGAGGTCTTGATATAAATTCCTCGTATCTTATCTACGACCTTCTCAACGACCAGAAGCGCAAGGGCGTTGCCGTCATTTTTGTCGGCGAGGACCTTGACGTTTTGCTCGATCTCTGCGACCGTATTATGGTCATCGGAAGCGGAAAGATCACGGGCATTCTTGATGGCAGAAGCGCCACCAAGAACGAGGTCGGCTACCTTATGACCAAGACAGACAGAGAGGAGGAGAGCAGTGATGCAGAATAATCATAAGACACATAAAGAGCCGCTTGTGTATATCACCAAGCGCGGCGAGCTTCCGAAGCTCAAGCAGATGCTTATCAAGGCGATTGTTATTCTCGTCGGCATTCTTTTCTGCGCGCTCGTAACAATTCTTATCACGGGAGAAAACCCCCTCAAGGTCTTCAGAGCAATGATCGTCGGCAGCTTCGGTACACCCAGAAAGATATGGAACCTGCTGCAGGCCACCGCAATTCTTCTCGGTATCTCTCTTGCCGTAACTCCCGCATTTAAGATGCGCTTCTGGAATACGGGTGCAGAGGGCCAGGTTCTTATCGGTATGCTTGCAAGCATTACCTGTATGATCTATATCGGTGATGCGCTTCCTTCGTGGCTTCTTATCCTTATTTCGTTTTTTGCAAGCCTTGTAGCCGGTGCGGTATGGGCAGGCATTCCCGGATTCTTCAAGGCTATTTGGAATACGAACGAAACACTTTTCACCCTTATGATGAACTACGTTGCGGCACAGCTTGTTTCGCTTCTCATCATGTATTGGGTACCCAGCGGATCAATGGTTCTCGGACTCGTCAACGCGGACGGTCAAAACGGTTGGTTCCCCTCTATACTTGGACAGAAATATCTGATGAATATCATCATCGTTGCCATTCTTACCGTATCTGTCTACGTTTACCTCAAAAAAAGTAAGCAGGGCTATGAGATCGCGGTTGTCGGAGAAAGTGAAAATACAGCAAGATATATCGGTATCAACGTAAAGAAGGTCATTATCCGTACAGTTCTCATTTCCGGCGCTCTTTGCGGCGTTATGGGATGGATACTTGCTGCGGGAACAGACCATTCAATCACTTCTTCCGCGGTTGGCGGAAACGG
>JAZORB010000161.1:0-24654 GCA_045656385.1 Eubacteriales bacterium
GTCTTCAACGGTGTACTTCTCGCAATCCCAAGGACCCCAGTCATTACCCTGGTTGTCCTTGGTGTTCAGCATCTTATAGGTGGTGCCGACGCAGTACTTGGGCTTGTAGTTGTTCATGATCCACAGCGTCAGGTCGAGCGCGTGGGTACCGATGTCGATCAGAGGACCGCCGCCCTGTGCATACTCATCGAGGAATACGCCCCAGGTGGGAACGGCGCGACGGCGGAGAGCGGTTGCCTTCGCATAGTAGATATCGCCGAACATACCGTCGTCAACAAGCTTCTTGAGATATACCGCGTCTGCACGGTTACGGGTCTGATAACCGATAGAAAGCTTCTTGCCGGTTCTTTCAGCGGCGTCGAGCATCTTCTTTGCCTCAACCGAGTTGATCGCCATCGGCTTTTCGCACATAACGTGCTTTCCTGCCTCGAGAGCGTCAACGGTGATGAAGGAGTGCGAACGGTTGGGGGTGCAAACGTGGACCACGTCGATGGTCTCATCAGCAAGGAGTTCCTTGTAGTTTTCGTAAACCTTTGCGTCGGGAGTGCCGAACTTTGCGGCAGCTTTCTGTGCCTTTTCAACGATGATGTCGCAGAATGCAACCATCTCGACATTCTTAAGCTTTGCAAGAGAGGGCATATGCTTGCCGTTTGCAATGCCGCCGCATCCGATTATACCGATTCTTACCTTTTCCATATTAATTACCGTCCTTTTATATTTTAATTTCCTGCGATTGCGATATCCGAGAACATTACATCGGGTGCGCCGATGCTCGAACCGGTACCAAAGCTGAGATTGTTTGCGATTGCTGTAACCTTGAAGAGGAGCTTGTAGTAATTGTCCGCAACCGTGATATTCTTAACGGCGCGGGTCTTCTTGCCGCCCTCAACAAGGAATCCTGCCGCCTGGAGCGAGAAGTCGCCGCTGACAGCATTTACGCCGGCATGCAGACCATTGAGTTCTGTGATATAAAGTCCGTCGCCGAGCTTTGCGAGAAGCTCTTCCTCGGTAAGATCACCGGGCTTGAGATAGAGTCCCTGAACGCCGATGCCCTTTGCGCTTGTCGCGTTACCCGTGGTCTCCTTATCAAACTTCTTCGCGTACATACGGTTATAAAGGAGGGTCTTGAGAGTACCGTCCTCGATTACGCTCTTAGTATAAACCGCAACACCCTCTGCATCGAAGGGGCAATGACCAAACTTCTTCTCGTGGAAGGGGTCGTCGATGAGGGTTACGATATCAGCCGCAACCTTCTCGCCCTCCTTGCCCGCAAAGAGAGTGGTCTTGAGGAATGCCGAACGAGCCGAGAAAACGCCCGAGAAAACGCTGAGGATCGAGCGCATTGCGCCGCGCTCCATGATGATGTTGTACTTGCCCGAGTCAACGGGTTTGCCGCCGAGCTTTGCAACTGCGCCGTCGTAAGCGAGCTTAACGAGATCGTCGTTTGTGATCTCATCCGCGAACTTCATCTCATAGTTTTCTTCTGCGTCGTCGCCGTCCTTGACAGCGGCAACCGCGCCCTTTGCAACATATCCCGACTCGTAGTCGAGATCGAGTCCCGCCGAGTTGAAGAAGCTCGACTCGGATGCGGAGACCTGCATAAAGCTCTGCGAACCTTCAACGACCTTTTCCTGCGCCATCAGCTTGGTCTGAACGTCCATTGTTTCCTTGATCATATCCTCTGCGGAGGGGATGATGACCTCTTTCTTTTCGACCTTTTTATATTCGGGCGAGCCTTCGAAGAGGGGGACCTCATCGGCATCGTCAACAACAAGCGCGCTTTCGCATGCACGGCGAACAAGCTCTGCAGCCTCCTCGGGAGTTACTATATTGCCCGAAGCATATCCGCTCTTTCCGCCCTTAACGCATCTGACGCTGATGCTCTTGCTCTTATCATAAGTAACCGAAGAAATATCGTCCTTGAGCGCCTCAACAGCCGCGCTGGTGGAGGAACCCATTTTTACCTCGTAGCCTTCCGCGCCGTATGCTTTTGCGGCTTCGGCTACAGCCTTTTTAATAGCGTCTTTCATTATCTTGACTCCTTTCGCTTACTTGCTTCCGCCGACGGTGATATCCGAAACGCGGATGAGGGGCTGTCCTACGTCTGTGGGAACAGAACCGCTCGAGGAGCCGCACATACCCTGCGCGGTCTCCATATTCTGACCGACCATGTCGATCTGCATCAGGATCTCACTACCAGTACCGATCAGCGACGCGCCCTTGATAGGCTCGCAGATCTCGCCGTTACGAACGATGTATCCCTCTCTTACGGCGAAGTTGAACGCGCCGGTGAAGGGGTTGACAGATCCACCGCCCATAGCTGCGGCATAGATACCGTTGTCGATAGACTTAATGATATCCTCGTTCTTGTCGGGACCGTTTGCAATATAAGTATTTGTCATACGCGAGGTGGGCTCGTAGGAATAATCCTGACGGCGTCCGCTTGCTGTGGAGGGCATGCCCATTCTGCGCGAGCCGAGGCGGTCGATCATGTAAGAAGTGAGAATACCGTCCTTGATGAGGGTGCGCTTGATCATAGGCATACCCTCGTCGTCGATATTGCAGGAGCCCCAACCGTTCGGAATGGTGCCGTCGTCGATAGCGGTGACCTTGGGGTTAGCGATCTGCTGACCCATCTTGCCCGCCATCTGCGACATTCCGATACCAACGCTGGTTGCCTCGAGCGAGTGACCGCAAGCCTCGTGGAAGATAACGCCGCCGAAGCCATTGCCGATAGCAACAGTCATCTTACCGGAGGGGCAAGGAACTGCCTTGAGGTTCACCATAGCCTGACGCGCTGCCTCTTTTCCGACTTCCTCGGGATTTACAACGCTGTCAAAGAGCTCCCAACCCATACTTCTGCCGGGGTTCGAGCCGCCGGTCTGGTTCTCTGAACCGTCGGATGCAACCGCGCCGACGCTGATTCTGGTACGAACCTGTCTGTCGCCGGTGTAAAGACCTTCGCTGTTGGCAACGATAAAGTTCTTCTCATCGGAGGAGATACCGCCGTTAACTTGAATGATCTCGGGCGCATACTCATAAGCCTTTGTGCAAGCCGCACGGAGAAGCTCTGCGCGAACCGAAGCGGGAACGTCGGAGGGAAGGGTCTTGATGGGATGAATATTTGTGGGAATTCTTTCTGTCAGATAAAAATCGGGAATTCTCTGCACGGGACTGCCGACAGCCTGTGCAACTCTCTCAGCGCATTCGCGAAGTCCCGAGGGAGTGAGATCGGATGTGCATCCGAAATAGGTCTTTGTTCCGACAAACGCGCGGATACCGACACCACCGTGTACACTGTCGGCGACGGTCTCGATCTTTTTGTTCGAGTAGCTTACGCTGTTTGACTTGGAGTATTCCGAGTAGACTTCAACAAAATCTGCGCCGCCGTGAAGCACGATGGCAATAAGCTCGGACATTGTTTTCTTATCAAGCATTTTTCTTGGTTCCTTTCTTGATATTATATTTTATTTGAATTAATTATATCATAATATTTTATTAATGTAAATAAGTATTTGGAGATTTAATAAAAAACTTGAATTCACTTTCAGCCTTTCGCACAAAAATCGGGCTTGTTTTTTGTGCATTTTTCCTAAATAAAAAAATAACTGCTGAACAATAAAAATGTATATAGACGAATTTAAAATTTTCCTTAAAATTCTTAAAGAAATGCTTGCAAAATCTATCAAATAATGGTATAATATTTCTGTGTGGAAACACACTATGAATTAAAAAAACAAAAAATTTTATAAAAAGAAAGGTGCTATCAATCATGGCAAAACACATCGTCGATTGGACCACAATCACCAACTTCGTAGTTGATTCTTTCGTAGGCTACGGCATTCCCCGCGAGGATGCAGAGATCTGTGCAGACGTTCTTCTTGAGAGCGACAAGCGCGGTATCGAGTCCCACGGCTGCAACCGTTTCAAGCCGATCTACCTTGACAGAATCGAGGCAGGCATTCAGAACCCCGTAACCAATTTCGAGATCATCAAGGAGACCGAGACCACCGCTGTCGTTGACGGACATGACGGTATGGGTCAGGTTATCGGCTACAAGGCTATGCAGATGGCTATCGATAAGGCTAAGAAGTACGGTATGGGTATGGTAGCAGTTCGTAACTCCTGCCACTACGGTATCGCAGGTTACTACACCTCCATGGCTGCATCCCAGGGCTGTATCGGTATCACCGGTACCAACGCTCGTCCCACCGTTGCCCCCACCTTTGGTGTTGAGGGTATGTTCGGTACCAACCCCCTCACTCTCGGCGTTCCCACCGATGAGGCTTTCGACTTCAACTTCGACGGCGCTACCTCCACTTACCAGAACGGTAAGCTCGAGTACTACGCTCGTCTTGACAAGGACGCTCCCGCAGGCGCACTCGTAACCAAAGAGGGCACTGCATACGTTGGCAAGTCCGCTGACGCTCTTAAGGATATGGCAAAGGGCGAGTGCGCACTCTGCACTCTCGGCGGCCCCGGCGAAGAGGGCGCAGGCTACAAGGGTTACGGCTACGCTATGTTCGTAGAGCTCCTTTCCGCAGTTCTTCAGGACGGTTCCTACGGTAAGGCTCTTACCGGTCTTAAGGACGGCAAGAAGGTTCCCTTCCACCTCGGTCACTTCTTCATCGCTATCGACACCGATCACTTCCTCGGCGAAGAGGCTTGCCGTAAGAAGGCTGGCGAGATCATCCGTGAGGTTCGTTCCGCAAGAAAGGCTCCCGGAGCAGAGCGCATCTACTCCGCAGGCGAGAAGGAATATGAGATCCGTCTCTCCCGTGAGTCCGGTGTTCCGATCAACGAGTCTGTTCAGGGCGAAATGTCCGCAGTTCGCGACAAGCTCGGCCTTACCCAGTACGTATTCCCCTGGGAAAAGTAATTTAAACAAAGGTAATTTTGCAGATGAATTACAGAGAAGAATCTCTTAAAAAGCACGCTGAATGGAACGGTAAGATCGAAGTTACCGCTCGTATTCCCGTAAACACCCGTGAGGATCTTTCTCTCGCATACACCCCCGGTGTTGCAGAACCCTGTCTCGCAATTCAGGCAGACTACAACAAGTCCTTTGAGCTTACCCGCCGCTCGAACCTCGTTGCCGTTATCACCGACGGTACCGCAGTTCTCGGTCTTGGCGACATCGGACCCGAGGCAGGTATGCCCGTTATGGAGGGTAAATGCCTTCTCTTTAAGGAATTCGGCGACGTTGACGCATTCCCTCTCTGCATCCGCTCCAAGGATGTTGACGAGATCGTCCGCACCATTTATCTCCTTTCCGGCTCCTTCGGAGGAATCAACCTCGAGGACATCGGAGCTCCCCGCTGCTTCGAGATCGAGCGCCGTCTTATCGAGATGTGCGACATCCCGATCTTCCACGATGACCAGCACGGTACCGCGATCGTAGTTGCCGCAGCTCTTCTCAACGCTCTCAAGATCGTTAAGAAGGATATGGCAGAGATCAAGATCGCTATGAGCGGCGCTGGCGCAGCAGGCGTTTCGATCGCAAAGCACCTCATCAATATGGGCGCAACCGCAGGCAACATCATTATGTGCAACAGCCGCGGCACCATTTATGAGGGCAAGCCCGGTCTTAACTCCGAGATTCAGGAGATGGCTAAGATCACCAACAAGGATAAGGTTGACGGCACTATCGCAGACGCTCTCCGCGGCGCTGACGTGTTCATCGGCGTATCCGCTCCCGGCACCGTAACCGCAGAAATGGTTTCGACTATGGCAAAGGACGCTATCGTATTCCCGATGGCTAACCCCACCCCCGAGATCATGCCCGACGAGGCACGCGCAGGCGGCGCACGTATCGTTGGTACCGGCCGTTCCGACTTCCCCAACCAGATCAACAACCTCCTTGCATTCCCCGGCATCTTCCGCGGTGCGCTTGACGTCCGCGCGTCGGTAATCAACGAGGAAATGAAGGTTGCAACTTCCCGCGCTCTCGCTTCTCTCATCAGCGAAGAGGACCTTAACGAGGAGAACATCATCCCCTCCGCGCTCGACAAGAACGTCGGCAAGGTCGTCGCAGCTGCAGTTGCAGAAGCTGCAAAAGCAACAGGCGTTGCAAGAATCTAAATCTAACCTAACAATAAACCCACCTCAAACGAGGTGGGTTTTGTTATCAGTTGAAAAAATCATCAATCATACAGCCGATAAGCTCGGCAAGCGAGGGCAAGATTGTAATATCGGGATAGCAAATCTCCTTCTCCCACTTATACACCGCCTGCGGTGATACCCCCATTATTTTGCCGAACTCGCTTTGCGAGATATTGTTTTCTGCGCGGTATATTTTGATTTTTTCGGAAATTGATATTTTATATGAAACCATCTTTATGCATCACCTCCGACTTTTTCGAAGTGCAATCCACGCATCCGATTAACGCAACAAAAAGCATCTATCGGGCGTATGTCCTCATAAAATCTCTGTGCAGCCTCGGGAACAAGCGACACCGTTTCGCTACTTGAAAACAACTTAGCAACACATTTCCCCGCCTTTTCGATCAGCTCCACTTTGTCCGCTTCTTTATCGGTAAGCAGATGCTCCATAACGCAGGCCAAAGTGTTCAGCTGATCGCCCGAAATTAGTGATGTCAGCAATGTTATATCGGCGAAGTGTTCATCAAGAATAATCTTCTTTTCATTCTCTGTGACAACATTTTTGACATATAAAAACGGTTGTGATGTCTTTTTGGGGATAAGACGGCGCGTATGTGTCCAATTGGCATTATACGACTCATTTTCTCGTTCGCAGATCTCAAAATTGCGAATTTCATCGGTTATAACACGCGGAAGATAATCATCCATCAAAAGAACCGTATCGGCATATGATAAATATTCGCTTGAACCTCCGATGACAAGAATTGTCGAAACACCGATTTTCTCATAGAGCTCACGTATTCTGTCTGTAAAGGGAATGATCGGCTCGTTTTTCACGATTCGGCGCATATTCTTATCGCGTATCATAAAGTTTGTCGCACTCTTATCCTCGTCGATAAGCAGAAGCTTACTTTCTCCGCAAACAGCTTCAATAATATTTGCCGCCTGAGAAACACTTCCGCTGGCGTGCGGAGTCGAAAAGCCGGTCAGCTCCCTGTTGCCCGGAAGAAATTTAAAAAATGGAGAAAGATCAAGTTCGGAAACCGGTCTGCCGTCCTCGGCATAGATTTTGAGCGCGCTCGGGTCTGTAAGCACGTAT
This sequence comes from Eubacteriales bacterium, assembly GCA_045656385.1. Classification (GTDB taxonomy): domain Bacteria; phylum Bacillota; class Clostridia; order Oscillospirales; family CAG-272; genus CAG-390. Next base: position 7,202 of record JAZORB010000161.1, read on the forward strand.
TCGCGACCGTCGCCCGGAATATGATCGTATATTCCCATTTCGATCGCGTCAAGCAAAGTTGATTTGCCCGAATAACCACCGCCGGTAATAACGGTGACACCTCTTTTGATTCCCATACCGATCATCTCGCTTCCATCAGAAAGCGGAACAGTCACCTCAAGCTCCTTCGGCGACTTGAAGGGAATCGCATTTTTCATTGGCTCGCGAGTGCCGTTTTCTCGCGGAAGGATACTTCCGTTTGCAATAAAAGCGCAAAGATCATTTTCTCGGATAAAGTATCTTATCTCTTGCTGACGCTTATAAGTTTCAATATAAAGCTCCAGCTCATCAAGATCAATGCTCTGAATCGTATCATGAATGTGCACCAAAATATCATGCACCGCGCGCACCGCCGCTTTTGCGTTCACCGAAAGTGCATTAACGAGCGGAACATTGAAATTGAGCCTCAAAACGTACTCGTTTTTATTCGGGTCATAACGCATTCCATTACGACGGATGATGTATTCGCCAGCCGATTGAGCGGAAAACTGCGCTTTTTCACGCACATTCTTGTCAATATTTTTGTAAGACTCGCCAAGCTCCGCTATCATTGGAGAAAGCAAACGCAGGGCATATGTCTCGCGAATGGGTGAATATTTCCCTCCTCCGAGAAGCTCTGCGGGAAAGCAGATATAGAGAAGAAGCTTTTCAGAGGTTCGATAGCTTGTTCCTCCGAAATAGAATTTGAGATTACAATATTCAAAGATACTGTCGGTTGTGTAAAGCGTGTAAAGCATTTGTTTGCTGTGCCCTTGCATGGGCATCATCATAGCTTTGAATTGTTGATAATTAAGCATAAAATTATCGCCCTTCTTTCTTTTCGTGAATTGTAATCAAAGAACGAGGGACGATTCATATATAAAACAAAAAGCACACCTTACCCGGTGCGCAAAAGCATATGTCAAAAACCGAATTACAAAGAGCAGAATTCGGCAATCAACATGGCATCGGATATGTTTATATACTGAATCGTCATATACGCTTTTTTCATGTCAATCACCTCTTCTTAAAAATTTGTAATTTGATTACTTTAATAGTATAACACAAATGAGAAACTTTGTCAACTGCTTTTGCTCATTTTCCATCAACCGTTGGTTTATTTTGCATATATTTGTCCCACGCGGCATATATTTTAGCGAAATATATTCTCACGGAGGAAAAATATGAGCGACAATCATAACAAAAGATTTTCATACACCTCGCGTCTTTTCGACCGCGCGCAGACCTGCGAGCTTTCGGATGACTTCACCCTTCCCGACTATATGCCCGCCATCGGGCGCGTACTCTCCTGCCATGCATCAACCGCCGCGCCTACTCTCTATCTCGGCGGAGGAAGCGCCGAATATGCGGGCGGGATAAGATATTCGGTTTTATACGAATCAGCCGAGGACTCATCTCTTTGGTGTGCCGAGCTGCCGAGCGAGTATGATTTGGTACTCTCGGACAACGCGCTCCCCAAGGATCCTTCCGCCCTTTCCTATCTGCCCGATGCTTCCGCGGAAAATGTGTCCGCCCGCGTAACCGCGCCGAGAAAGCTGACACTCAAGAGCCGTGTCAGGATCTCACCCGAGCTACGAGCATACGCGGAATCCGAAACTCTCATCCACGGAGAGAGCGGGAATAACAATTTAAAACTGCTGACTGCACGCGCCGATTGCGGGTATTATTCATCGGTATCAAACACTCCCATCACTTGCAAAGACAGACTCACGCGTGCAGAGGCAGGCCTATCGGCGGGCGACGAATTCCGCATCATCTCATCGCGCGGAGATGTTACGGTTTCTCACGTACAGATCTCAGACGGCGGTGCTCTCTGCCGCGGAGAAGTCTGCGCGCATATTCTGCTGACGCGTGAGGGAGAGGGCGAACGCCCGAGAAAGATGATACGCAAGATTCCCTTTGCCGAAACTCTGCCCATCGGAAGCACTCTCCCCGAAAAAGCGCAGATCGCCGGTGTCCGCGCCATCGGTGTTTGTCCTTCTCTCACCACTGCAGCTACCGAAGACGGTATTGAGCTAGAAGCCACTGTTATGCTCTCCGCCGAGGTTGCCGCAACCACCGAGATCACTTATATCAAGGATGTTTATTCGAAAAACCATGATTGCGAATCCTCAAGGCGAAAATTGATGCTTCCTTCCCCGCTCGCATGCTGGAACGGAAACGCGACCTTCAGCTCATCCAAGCCTCTTACCGTTCTCTCCCTTGACAGCGGAATGCGCCTTTGTGACGTCAAAGCCACGCTTCTTCCCGAAATCAAAACTGAAATCAGCGATAACGGCAGATTTACCGCAAGCGGAAAGATCAAGTTCTCCGCGATTGCAGATAACGGAGCGGAGCTCATCCCCGCAGAATTTGAAGCCGATATAAAATACACCTGCGATTTACACGAAGACCTGCAGGGACAATCGCTCAAGACCTCGGTCGCGGCGGTAATATCCGAAGCTAAGGGGCGCATTGACTCCGACCGCATTATATGCGACTGCGAGCTATATATTTCCTGCCTCATTGACAAGGATCAGGAAATTGATTCGATCAGCGAGATCAACCTCACTCCATCGGCATTTTCACAGCCCGATGCATCTCACATCAGGGTTTGCTATCCGTCGGCAAACGAAACCCTTTGGGACGTCGCAAAAAGATACCGTATGGATACCGATGTCATAGCAGAAAAGAATTCTCTTGAGCCCACTTCCTCACCCGATTCGCCCGATTCGCTTGGGAACACAAAGTTTCTTATCATATAAATAAAGAGCCCTCCGATTTTCGGAGGGCTCTATTATAAAGATCAAAATATGTCGTTAGCAAGTATATAAGGAACACCGTCAATGGGATTTGCAGCAAAAGTCGCGAATTCCTCGCCCGGAAGAGAGATAGAAGAGCTTGTACCGTCATAAGTTTCTGCCGCTACGTACATTGCGATCATTCCGATAGCGGAAAGACCCATCAGAATTGCCATTATAAGCGCAATAATACGAACTAGTTTTGTCATTTTTTTGCCTCACAAAAATTATTTCGGCATTAGCCGATCAATATATTTATTATACTATATTTTTTTATTAAATGCAAGAGCTATTTTGATTTTTACCCAAAAAGACACCTCCCAAATTGGGAGGTGTCTTTTATGTAAGATATTAATCTGTTAATTCAGATTAGTTCTCTCTCTTCTTGAAGCTAACAGCTGCAACGCCAAGAGCAGAAACAGCAACGAGAGCTACTACGAAGAAGATAGCGTTGTCGCCGGTCTCGGGGTTAACAGGGGTCTCGCCGGTAGCGGGAATGGTGAGGCTGAGGTAAGCGATGTTGTACTTGCCCTCTGCATCGGTGAAGAAGCAATCGCAGCCTGCGCAGTACCAGTACTCCTGCATGCCGTTCTCGGTAGCAGTGGGAGCTACTGCTGCGTGGTACTCGAGCTTGGAGAGGTCACCCTCAACAGTGAGGTTCTTGATGTTGGTCTGCTGGGTAGCAGCAGCATCTGCGAAGTAGTTATCGCACTTGGGGCAGTACCAGTACTCAAGGTAGCCGTTTGCGTGGCAAGCAGCTACTGCCTCGTGGTGAACAAGCTCAACAACTGCTTCAGTTGCAAGATTCTTGCGGTTGGTAAGCTGGGTGCCTGCTGCATCAGCGTAAACAGCTTCGCACTTAGCGCAGTACCAGTATTCAGCAGTACCTGCTACATGGCAAGCCTCTGCTGCAGGAACGTAAGAGAGCTCGCAAACGGGCTCAGTTGCAAGGTTCTTGCGGTTTGTTACCTGAGTAAGAGCCTCATCAGCGAATACGATCTCACATGTAGGATCGGTGCAGTACCAGTACTCAGCAGAACCGGGAACGTGGCAAGCCTCGATAGCGGGAACGTATGCGATGGAATGCTTGTGGGGAGGATCAACTTCCTCGGTTTCTACTCTGCCGCATGCGCAGGTGCGCTCTTTAACAGTAGTACCGTCTTCAAGGATCTTAACTGTCTTCCATGCGGACCAGTCATGAACGCCGGTGCTGGTTGCGGTGCAGTTAGTGTTCTTAGCAGATGCAAAAACAGTGAGAGCAGCAAAGCAAAGAACGACTGCTACGAAAATTGTCATAAACTTTCTCATTAGATTAATCTCCTTTTCTTTAATAATAATGAAAGTTTGTCAGGTATATTATAGCACAAAATGAAGCATAAGTCAATGATTTTTGAAAATTCTTTAGTCACATCGGTAATGTTCTTTAACAAATATTTTCATTATGTTCAATATAATTTTTGTTGATAAATCCAAAATTTATCATAAAATACCGAATAACGGCAATATTTGCCATTTTGCTCCAATATTTCCACTAAATGCACATTCAAAAAATATCTTTACAAATCCGCTTGAATTTGATATAATATATCATAATAGGAAAATAGCGGAGGTATGATATGTCTTCTTCATTAAATAAGCGTATGATCTGTGCACTGGCATCGTTTGCCTTGCTGATGTCGCTTTTCGTTCTGCCTTCTTCGGCATCTATCAAGCCGAATTATGCGGATTACAAATACGGCGACGCATACAAAACAAGCGTCTACTACGATAATCTGCTCGAAGCCAAGTCTAAGCTCACCGGAGACCAGAGATACGACGTCATAATGATCGCGCTTTCGCAGGTCGGCTACCACGAAGGCAACTCGGATGCCGACATGGACGGCTGGAATCTCGGCGGTTCGGAAAATTTCGTTGAATACAACCGCCTTTTCTGCAAGCTCGAGGGCATCTGGGGCTACGCATGGTGTGCGGCTTTCGTTTCATGGTGCCAGTATCAAGCAGGTGTGCCCGCAGAGATCGACTGCTCCGAGGTCAGTTGCCCGCGAATGATAAATGAAATTCTCAAACCGCAAGGGCTTTATAAGACCCGCGAATCGGGATACACACCCATCATCGGCGACCTTATCTACTTCAAAAACAAAACCTCGACAGCTGTTTCAACACACGTGGGACTTGTTATCGGAGTGCGTGATGGATACGTTTACACCGTGGAAGGCAACGGAGGCGAGAAGGTTGCGCGGCACAAATATGCACTCGACGACAGCTACATAGTCGGCTACGGCGCACTTAAATATGAAACAAAGGAAGGAACCGATTATTCGGTCTTCTCTCTCGAAGAAGACTCGGCAAATCCCGGAAAATATATCGTGACCGCAGATTCGCTCAATGTCCGCGCCGGAGCGGGAACTTCTTTCTCTATTCTCGGCGCACTCAAGAACGGCGACGAAGTCGAAGTTTTGAAATTCAATGAGAACTGGGGCAAGATAGACTTCAAAGGCAAAGAAGGTTGGATTTCGGCCTCTTACCTGCGCTCAACCGAAACGAATGTATATACTATATATTATAATGTAGGCGAGGGTAAAATGAAGCTGACTCAGCAGCGCAAGTTCCCCGGTAAAGAAACAACCCTCACCGATGAAATACCCACACTTGAAGGCAACACTTTTATGGGATGGACAACTAAAAAAGGAGGGGATGTAATTTACTCTGCTGCTCAGAGCTACACCGTCGACGAAGATTTAACCCTTTACGCAGTCTGGGATCCCGTGATACTCACTGTCACATTTGCCGATTACGACGGAAGCGTTCTTGAAACAGTCGAATATCCCTACGGCTCGAAAGTCGAAGAACCCAAGAACATCAAACCGACACGCGAAAACGACGGTGAATTTGCATACGAATTCGCCGGTTGGGATGAAAAGCTGACGTGGTATATCAAGCGCGATATGACCTACACCGCGACCTACACCTCCCGCGAACTTACTGCCGAAGAAAAAGAGCAATACATCGCCGCACAAGCGACAGAAGCCGCTACCGAAGCACCCACAGAAAGCGGATGCACAGCTTCTGCCTCGATACTTTCTATCATCGCACTTCTCTTCCCAACTGCTATTATATTTAAAAGGGAAGATAAATAAAAAAACAACGGACTTTTGCCAATGCAAAAGTCCGTTTATTTGTTCAGTTAATATCAAAATCCACCATTACGGGGCAATGGTCGGTTGAGAGGAGTGTGTAATCGTGAAGCTGAACACGGAACATTTTGGGTGTCATCGTGCTCTTGTTATATACGATTGCATGGTCGATAGCCGAGCTGTATGCCTTTGTAGGCATAACAACGTCGATATAAAGCTGGAGCTCCTCATTCCATGGAGAATAGGAATGGTGCGTTGTAATATCCATAGTGTCGGGGGAGATCTTCTGCAGATCCTCAAATCCCTCCGCGAAGAGGTTCTTCATAGGTGTGGAACTGATGTTGCAGTTAAAGTCGCCGCCCACGATCATCGGGCAATTATGCTTCGCAGTGATCCCTTTTACAAGCTCTGCAAGCTGAGCGGCATCCTTGATGCGTGCGGATTTGCCGAGATCGTCGCTTGTCCAATAGAAATGAGTCGAACCGACGGCAAATACGTCGCCGCTCGCCTTGTCCTTGAAGACCGCCCAGGATACCGACTTCGATTTGTCGCCCGCGCCGTCATCATAGAGATAGTATCCGCACTCAACAATATCAAACTTATCTGCGCGATAAAGCAGCGCGGTATAATCCTGCTTGTTGCTGTTGGTGGGCTTGATCGGAACGGGAGAATATCCGAACTTCTTCATTCTGGTGTGATAGTTAGCAACGCACGCGGCGTTTTCCTGAAGACCGATGACATCGGGCAGATACTCATAGTGAAGCTCCGCCTGCATCTGGTTTCTGGACTCCATGGGATATTCGTCAACGTGTGCGCCGTGAACATTGTTGAAAACAACGCGGTATTCGCCCGCACGGTTTTCGATATCCTTCTTATCCTCGGGCTCGGCAACGCCCGAACATGTGAAGCCTTCGGCAATCTCTACCTTTTCTCCTTTGAAAAGGGTATCGGTGAGATATTTATAAGCCGCGTCATAACCTTCCATACATTCTGCGGAAACGTAAAGCTTTGTTCCCGCCGCACGGATAGAATAACCGTGTCGAGTTTCCACAACTTCGCCACCGCGCTTTGTAACGCCGAAAACGATCTCTCTCGCCGTTCCGTCATCGCTCTTGAGAGCGGTATCCGCTTTTATCGGCAAGCCGTAACCCGCAGAGGTTGAAAGTATATTTGCAAAAAGACGCGCGTATCTTTCGGCAGAATAAATATCGGTCTTGCTGTAAACTATCGTGTATTCTTTTATATCGGCACCGAGGAGGCTGCATTCACCGATCGTATACTTGCCGTAGGTATAGAAAAATTTATTCGCCTCGGTCAGCTCAATGGTTGCGGAGCCCATGTTGTTTTTGCTTTGCTTGATGACAACGTCATTGATAAAACGGTCGATCGCGCGTTGTATGGTATCCATCGTGGTGCCCGCAAGCACGATCTTGTCGCCGTCGAAAGTCATGGCATAATCACGCGTACGCATACCCTCGGTAACCTTCTTTGATGCCTCACGTGCTGTCGGACCGAGCAGAATCTCATACTGATGTTCAACACCGTTGTCGCCATAGGGCTTAGAGAGTATCTCGTCGCTCGTAAGCTTAAGCTCGACTCCGATATATTTTTTCATCTGATTACGAAGACTTATAGCAAGGTCCTTGATACTGTTGTCAAAATCACAAGGGTAAACGATATAAAACTTGCATTTTCCGCCCTCGGAAAACTTAAGTGTTTCGGGGATAGGCTCTGTTTCTTCAACCTGAACCGTAGTTTCGTTTTCCGTGGTTTCGGCAGGAGTTTTTTCGCCGTCACAAGAGGAAAGAAGGAGGGCGAAAAGCGAAATGAAGATCATAAGAATTAAAAAACGCGATTTTTTCATAATAGACCTCACTTTATCGGGTTGTTTTCAATATACTCATCAAGTATCCTTGCCGCGAGGCGGACTGCTTCGAGGCAGGGACGTTTGGCATAATATTCTTTGGTTCGTTCTTCGGGAACGTGATCGGTCGAAACCGAATTTTCGCCCATTCTCGCAGCGAGGATGTCGCGGCAAACCACACTCCCCCATCGCTCGGAAAAGCGGGAGGCAAGAAATTGTATTCTTTTGTAATGCTCGCTCTTTTCGCCCTGCGCAGGTGGGATAGAAAATCCGTAAAGCAAGCCCGCCGCCATTGCCGCGCCCGAAAAGGCACCGCAAACCTCGCGCAGTCTTCCTACTCCGCCACCCATTGAGGATGAAAGCCTTGAAGCAGTTTCAAAATCGAGCCCGTGAAGATCGCAAAATGCGCAAAATACAGCCTGGGCGCAGACCGCACCCGAAAGGAAAAGCTCTGCCGCACGTGCCTCGTGGGGTGTCATTTTTTCTTCCATATCAGTGTGCCACCTCGCTGTTTTTCACAAATGAAATGAATCGGGTCCCCTGAAGAGTCAGCATACCCGCATCAGCAACGCATAGCGAATCAAAGTCGGTCTTTGCCACGCAAAGCTCGGTTCTTTGCCCATCCTGCAGCTCGAAAGCTACGTAATGGTAATAATGTCGGTGAGAAAGATGACCGTTATGACCGTGATGCCGGTGTGATACTGTACTTTTGTCAACGACCTTTGCCTCAACCGTCAGGCGTGGAGCGTTATCGTTCTTTGATTTTTGCTTTATAATGTAAATAATAACAAATACAAAAACTGCGCCGGCAAACAAGGAGGTCAGCAAAAACATGATGAAAAACAGAATGAAAGAAATTCCAAACAATTCCATCGTTTTAAACCTCAATTTATATCATTCATATCCGCAACAAGCTTGCCGAGGCATCCCTCAAGCAAGACACCGTCGCGGCGGGGTTCTGCCTCGCCGTATTCAAGCGAATAGTCGATGACCTCTGCCGTGAAGCGCGAAGCGTATTCCGCGCTCGCGCGGAATACTTCTTCATCGTGCGGGTTGCCCGATTTGAGGATATATGCAAGCATAACCGAAGCAAAAAGGTCGCCGGTGCCGGGGTAATCGTTGCGTCTTGCGCGTTCGGAATGCATCTTTCTAAGGCAATATGTGCCAACGCCGCCTTCGAAATGAATTCCCGTGATGACACACTCGGCATCGGTAAAGGACTTGATCTTTTCGGCAATCGAGCCGATTGCCATCTCCGCTTCTTCTGCCGAAAGCTCAGACAGATCGGGATACGCCGTATCCGTCATAAGGCAAGCCTCGGTGAGATTCGGTGTTATGATATCCGCACGTGCGCAAAGACGGCGCATTTCGGCAACAAGCTCGGGGAAGCAAGCTGAATAAAGCTTTCCGTCGTCGCCCATAACGGGATCGACAAAGATGAGGGTGTTCTCATCTGCGGTCTTGTCGATGAAGTCCTCGACCGTCTTCACCTGTCTTTCACTTCCGAGGAAACCGGTGTAGATAGCATCGAAATCAAGCGAAAGCTCGCCGAAATGACGCGCGATATCGCCTATCGAGTCGTCAAGATCGCGGAAATGCATACCGCTAAATCCGCCCGTATGGGTCGAAAGAAGTGCAGTCGGTACGGGAACCGTTTGAATTCCCGATGCCGAAAGTGCGGGGATGATGACTGTAAGCGCGCATCTACCGAAGCATGAAAGATCGTGCAAAGCGGCAACGCGCGGTAATTTGCGTTTGGTTTCTGTTTTCATTGTGATTCTCTTTGGTTTTATTCTTTGGGAGCCGACTCCTCTGCGACAAGCCCGAAATATCTGTCAAGCACTTCTCTTGCAGCCCAGGAGGCATTATATCCGTGCGCGCCGCGTTCGAGAACGCAGGCAACGACTATCTCGGGCTCCTTGAGAGGGGCAAAGGTAACGAACACGGCATTGTTGCTCGCAGTAGAGAAGGTCTGCGCCGTACCCGTTTTGCCTCCCGCACCGATCTCGGTGGGGAAATCGCCGAAGGAGCTTCGAAGATCCGCGGATGAGGTAAGCGCGCCCTGCATGCCCTCGATGATCGAGTTATAGGTCGCCTTCGATATTTCAACCTCCGCCTTCACCTCAGGCTCGGAGGTATAAAGCACATCGCCCGAGAAGCTTCGAACTTCCTTGAGCAGATGCGCTGCATAGCGCGTTCCGCCGTTCACTATCATCGAGATGTAATTCGAAATCTGAAGCGGTGTATGCTCGCTGTATCCAACGCCGATAGCGGTTCGCAGGGTGTCACCCGGCATCCATGCGCGGTCGGAGAGCGGAATATTGAGCGTTTGCTTATACGCCGCGGTTCCTAAAACGCCAACCTTTTCGGCAAGCTCGATGCCCGTGGGTTGCCCCATTCCGAAAATGGTGAAATACTTATTTATTCTGTCAATACCCATTATCCTGCCGAGCTCATAATAGAAATAGTTGCAGGAAACGCTGATGGCTCTTGACATATTTATCGCACCGTGCGAGGTGTGATAATCGGTGTAAAGCCAGCATTCGGGCTGATAGTCTTCATAGAAAGTGTAGATACCCTTTGTTTCAATCTTGCTCGCACTCGTAAAAAGAGCGTTATCGATGTAAAGGGGCTCGGCAAGCGCCGCGACGGACGTGCCGATCTTTGCGGTTGATCCGGGGCGATACTGTCCCATCAGCGCGCGGTTTGTATAAACGCTTCGCGGGTCGTTCACAAGCTCGGCAAAGTCGCGGTTGAAGCTCGACAGGTCAAAGGTGGGATAGGATCCCATTGCAAGTATCGCTCCGCCGGAGGCCGACTGAACAACTATCGCACCTGCATCGCAATCCTCGCCGTCGAGATCGCCAAATGTTGCTTCGGCGCGGTCAACAACGTATTGAATATTATCTGCAAGAGCATCCTCCGCCGCCATCTGCAGGAAGATATCAATCGTCAAATATATATCCTTTCCCGCAATCGGCTCCTTGGTTATCTCGCGGCTGACGATATTACCGTTTTCGTCCTCAACTATCTTCATCTCGCCGTCCATGCCGTGAAGATATTCCTCAAAGGCGAGCTCACAGCCGCTGATGCCGACCTTTGCCGTCATCGGATAGCCGAGAGAAGAATAATATTCGGCATTTTCCGCAAGAATGCGGCTGATTCTGCCGAGAATATGCGAGGCATAGCCTGGATAGTGGTAAGCTCGCGAATAATCGATCTTTATATCGACGCCGCGCAAGCCAAGCTCACGCACGGCGGTTATGATTGGCATATCGATCCCCTCGCCGAAAACGTAGGGCTCAACTGCGGAAAAGCGGATCGCCTCCATTTCATATCGGACACGGATGAGCTCCGTCGTCTCCTCCGGAGTGTAGATCGGCTCGCCCGAGGAATCGAGCATAGCGTATTTCGCCGCGATCGCCTTGGCAATTTCCGCGGCGGGGGCATCCTCCTCGAGCGAATGCTCGCCAATGATGCGCGCAAGTCTCGCCTTGACGGTGGAATTCTTGAGAATATCAACGTCGAAGGTTATATTGGGATAAACACCCTTGAAGGGGCATTGGCTTTCGGCGCGGTATGTTGTGCCGTCAAGCAGCCCGATCACGGTGATGATATCGCTGTTTTGCTCGGAATAGGTCTTGCGCATAGCCGAATAGTCATATATAAGCGAATAGCTATATTCGTTGCTTACAAGAACGTTCCCGTTCGTGTCATATATCTCACCGCGGACAGCCTGGACCGTTACGTAACGCTCGGTATATCCGTCGTCCGCATTCGCCTCCTTGCCGCCGTAAAGGCGCTGGGTCCTGAATGCGGAAAAGATATAGACAATGCAGATCAGAGCAAAGAAAACGCCGATGATGAGGTATCGGTAATGATAATCGCCTCGGCCGTATTCCTCGGGCGCCGTCTGCAATTCTTTTTGCTTATTATCGTTCATTTGAATATTATTCCATTTCGATCTTCTTATGGAAGGGGCGTGATGCGGCTCTGACCAGGAAAAACATCGGCACGGAGCAGGCAAGCGTGATAAAATACTCGGGAATGATTATCTCGGTAAATATCAGATAGACGTTAATATCGATCTCGGTGAACATCGAATGCAACAGGCTGAGAGCCGAGCGCAGAGCCGTTCCGATAAGTATATACAAGAGCCAGGAAATAAAGTTTCTGTTGAGAAAAACGCGGCTGACTATTCCGAAAATATAGCCGCAAAGCATGTAAAACAGGGGCAGAAAAAGAATGTGCGCGCCACCGCCGAGAGCCTCGACGAGTATGCCTCCGCCAATTCCCGCCGCCGCGCCGCTTCGCTCGCCGTCATAAACGGCAAGTCCAATGACAGAGATCAGCACAAGGTCGGGGGATGCGGGAAACATCGAAAGCGCGGGAAAGAGCGAGCTTTGCAGCACTCCCGAAAAAAAGATGAGAAGCGAGAAAAGCAGTATCTTTCCGATATTATACGAGGAGAAAAAATCGTGCCGCTTTTGTTCCTTGAATTCCATATCATTCTCCCCGCTCAGACGTGATCTCGTATTCGGTTATGATCATGACCTTCGAGATCGATTCAAGATCTGCCGCGGGCTCAACGGTTGCCACAAGGGTCCTTGTGCGTTCGTCAACGCTGACCTCGGTCACCTTGCCGATCAGCAGACCGCGGGGGTAGACCTCGCCTATGCCCGAGGAGATGACCTTGTCGCCAACGCGGATATCCGAATCCGCCTCGATATAAACCATTTTGCAAAGCCCCTCGGTGCGGAGCTCATAGGTTCCCTCGACTACTCCGAGAGTGCCCGAGCGCTCGATATATGCGCCGACGGCAGATGAGGATTCGGTTATTATCTCCGCCTTAGACCAGGTGGAGCCTACCTCGGTGATATGACCGATGAGTCCCTTTTCGGTTATAACGGGCATATTGACCTCAATGCCGTGCAAGCTGCCCTTCGACAGAGTGATGACTGTGCGGTAATTCGTCGCCTCACGGCCGACAACTGTGGCGTTTTCAAAGAGGAAATCCACGTGCTCCTCCTTGATTCCAAGATAATCGGAGAGGAATTCGTTCTCCTCACCGATCAGCTCGGCATCGTAAACCAAGCTTTTGTAGCCCTCAAGCTCGGCACGAAGCGCGGCGTTTTCCTCGCGAAGCTCATCAAGCGTTCTGAAATAAAGCGAAAAGCCCGAAATTCCTTCGCCCGCCTTGGTAAAAGCCCATTTGAAGGGGCTTGCTACCGTTATGATCGCGGAACGGATATAGGAGCCCTGCCCCATCGCGCAGAGAACTCCCGGCACGATCGATACAAGCAGAGCGACTGCGAGCGATATTACAAAAAATCTGCTCTTAAAAAGCTTCAGAATGAATCCCATATCCCAATCCCTTAAATCCTTTATCTTGCGCGGTATTTTGCAACGCCGCTGTAATTGCCCTCGATAACTCGTCCGATGCCGAGAGCAACGCTGTCAAGCGGTCTTTTTGCGACCGTGACGCGAACGCCCGTGCGCTCGGTGATGAGCGCGGGCAGGCCGCCGAGAAGAGCTCCGCCGCCCGCAAGCATTATGCCAAAATCGAAAATATCGGCAGAAAGCTCGGGGGGAGTGTTCTCAAGTGCCATTCTTATAGTATCTATGATCTGATCGACAGACTCGCGCATAGCCTCTCTGACCTGCGCCGAGGTTACTGTCATAACCGCGGGCAGACCCGTTCTGAGATTTCTGCCCCTGATCTCTCGCTCGCCGCGGTCCATCGAGGGATGCACCGAGCCTATATCCTTTTTAAGTGCCTCTGCGGTGCCGTCGCCGATGAGGATCTTGTGCTCGCGCTTCATATACTGCACGATCGACTCGTCAAGCACGTTGCCCGCTGTTCTGAGCGAATGCGAAATAACGATTCCGCCAAGGCTGATGACGGCAACCTCGGTCGTTCCGCCGCCGATGTCTACTATCATCGAGCCGCGCGCGCCGGCGATCTTGAGACCCGAGCCGATCGCGGATGCGATGGGCTCCTCGATCAGCGCAACACTCTTGGCTCCCGCCTCAAAAGTTGCGTCCTCAACTGCACGGCGTTCAACCTCGGTGACCCCGTAGGGTATGCAGATCATGACCGTGGGGCGCGAGAGCACTCCGCCGGCCGAGACCTTGCCAAAGAAGGAGTGAAGCATTGCCGCGGTCTTGTCAAAATCCGCGATAACACCGTCCTTGAGCGGTCTTTGCGCCGCTATGTTGCCGGGAGTTTTGCCTATCATACGCTTTGCCTCGCTGCCAACGGCAACGACCTTTTTGCGCACCTGATCGACCGCCACGACCGACGGCTCGCGCAGAACTATTCCCTTTCCCTTCATATAGACCAGGGTATTTGCCGTACCCAGGTCGATTCCAAGATGCTTTGACATTAAAAATCTCCGTTAATACATATCTTATATTTAAGTATAAAATCAACAAAATCTAATAAAATTCGTTTTTTCGGTGGCTTTGCCGACGAAAAAACACCTTTTAGACGAGCAAAGCGAGTCCGCGCGCCGAGGGGAGCGAGTCAAAATCAAAGATTTTGGCTCGCGGCGATAAGCGCGCGATTCTCACTTGTAAAACGCAGTTTTACAAGTGGCTTTCAATGTCTTTAATGCGGATGTCAAATTCTTCTTCAAGAAGAGTTTTTACCGCGTGAATGGGCAGTCCAACGACAGAATACCAATCGCCAGTTACTCCCGCAATATAAAGCGCCGCGCGCCCCTGAACAGCATATCCGCCTGCCTTGTCATAGGGCTCGTCGGTCGAAATGTAATCCTCGATCTCCTCCGGGCTCATATCGTCGAAGGTGACGTAAGCCGTTTCGACAGCTGTTGCAAATCTGCCCTTGTAGCCGATGCAGATGCCCGTGTGAACGGCACTTCCGCAGCCGCAGAGCATTGTCAGCATTCTGCGCGCATCCTCTTTGTCGGTGGGTTTACCGAGGATCTCGCCAAAGCACTCAACAAGTGTGTCTGCGGCAAGGATGACGCAATCCGAAAGCTCGGGGTGAGATTCCGCAAGTGCCTTTGCCTTGCGGCGTGCAAGCATTGTTACCGCATCCGCGCCCTCAATACCCTCGGGAAGGCTTTCATCCGCATCGACGGGCATAATATCAAATTTGAGCCCAACACTCTCAAGTATTTCTTTTCTTCTCGGCGACTGTGAGGCAAGAATGAGCTTCATGTCAGTTCACCCCCGTCGATCCGAATCCGCCAGTGCCGCGCTCGGTTTCGTCAAGCTCGTCCGCCTCAATGAATGCTGCCTGCATAACGGGCATAAACATAAGCTGCGCGATGCGGTCGCCATCGCAGACCTTGAAGGGCTCGTTTCCGTTATTGATAAGCGTCGCGCGAAGCTCTCCGCGGTAATCCGAGTCGATGATTCCGATTCCGTTTGCAAGAGTGATGCCGTGCTTTGCGCCAAGACCGCTTCTGCCCGCCATTACCGCAACAACGTCATCGCGGCCCGTCGAGATCGCGATACCGGTGGGGATCATTGCTCTCTCTCCCGGGTTGATGATCACCTCGCCGCCCTCAAGAGCCGCGCGGATATCAACTGCAGCAGAGCCGTCGGTTGCATATTCGGGAGCCTTCGCCCCGCGTGTAAGCTTGATTTTAACATCTATTTTCATTTGAGCATACCTCGTCCATTATATTTGAATACAGTTATTTAATATTATATCATATAATTTTATTCTAATCAAGAGGATAAATATAAAATATATAAAAAATCCCCGCCGAGTGATCGGCGGGGATCAGTTATAATATTATCAGCCAAGAAGCTTTTCAAGATTCGTGTTAAGGTCGGTAACCTTTCTGGTGATTATCTTTGCCTTCTGTGCGAAGAGAGAGCTTGCGTTGGGATAGTTGTTGCTGATGGCGGTTCTGAATGCCTTATGGGGAGCCTCAATAGCGTTGCAGTTAAGAACGCCCGCCTCGATCCATACGTTCTGGGTAATGTCGTCAAGCATAGCGACCGACTGGGGGTCATTGACGTATCTGCCCTTGAGAGCCTGCTCGTAGTAAGCGGGGGTGATAGTCTTGAAGCTCTGCGAAGCCATGACCTCAAGAACCGCACCCAGCATGCTCAGTTCAGCATCGCTAAAGTTGAAATTCGGGATCGAATATACCGAGAAGGAGTCGTGGATAGCAGAGCGGTTGGTCTGCTGGTTCTGGTCAAGCTTGGGAAGCGGAACGATACCGTAGTTGTTCATACCAACTAGGTCGTTTTCACATTCGATGAGACGAAGAGTTACCATTGCCGCCTCTTCATTTGCAAAGCTCTGTGCAATGTCATCCTGCTCGTAGTCGCCCGAGGTATGAGCCACGCGCAGGGTGCCCTTGTTATTCCAGAAAAGGTCGTTGATAAGTTCGATAGCCTTACCGGTACGCTCAAGGTCGAGCGAATACTTGTAGTACCCGTCCTCGTTCTTGGTGAGAATGGGAAGCTCGCAGGATGCCCAATATCCGTCAACACCGATCATATCGTGGTTACCCATAAAGCCGAAGGTATCGCCTTCATCCGACTCGCCGTTACCGTTGTTGTCGCGCCAAAGCTGCTCGGCAATGGTAAACTGCTTTTCGAGAGTCCATTCTCCCTTCTCAACGGTATCGTAAAGAAGCTCGATACCTGCATTATTGAAGAGGTCAACATTGAAGAAGGTTACGAAGATAAATCTGTAGTAGGAAAGCATAATAGCGCCCGAACAGAGATACTGCTCGCCGCCAACCTCCATTGCCGTGTTAAGTCCCTGCGACCAATAAGGCTTTGCGAGATCAAGATGCTCAATATCGGTAAGGCTGCGATAAAGGCCGTCTGCCTGAGTGGAAGCAGCAACGTAAGCTGCATTAGCAACCAGGTCGATATCCTCTGCGCCCGAGTCGATATATTTACGAAGCTCATTGCGGACAGCATAGTTATCGGTACCTTCTACACCCTGAAGAACAAGGTTGATGCCAAGGCGTTCGGAAACAAGTGTGTTTCTCTTAAACACGGCATCGTTGATGATCGTACCGTTTTCATCCGAAACAACGATCTCGTCTGCAACCCAGTCGCGGTTGCGGGCAAGAATGACGATATCTTCGCCATTGTAATTAAGCTCGGGAACGTCGTCACCGACGATGGTCTCCTCGGGCTCGGTTTCGGGAGCATCGGTGCCGGCGGGAGCAGTTGTTGCCGCAGGCGAGGTGGTTTCATTCTCTCCGCCGCTGGTTTCAGCGCATGCCGCAAACATAGCAAATAGCATTACCAAAACAAGCAGAACGGAAGTGATTTTCAGTATAAACTTTGAAGTCATATCTAAAATCTCCTTTGATTTATTATATAAATATATTATAACATAATACATCATTTTTGTCAATAGAAAACAGACTTGACATGGCTTTCTTGTTGTGATATAATAAACACAATGATTTCTTTTGGGAGGACTCAAAAAATGTACGCAACAGATAAAGAGATCGCCCACCTCTCCGCTCTTTATGAGGGCAGACGGGCATTCTACGGAGAGCTTCACGACCACGCCGCAACGGGTGGAACCGCGGACGGCAAGCGCATACTTGACCATTGGAAGGGTGCAATGGAGGCATTCGGCATGGATTTTGCCGCTATTCTCGACCACAAGCAAGTGCGCCATAT
>JAZORB010000162.1:0-12302 GCA_045656385.1 Eubacteriales bacterium
GGATCATAAAATAGGAATCCTTGCCGCCGCTTTTGTTGTTTTCAATGTAAAGTCTGCCATCAATGATCGAAAGCTTTGCGGTCGGATCATTCACCGCAGACTTGTTCGCATTTGAAAGCGCCGTCCAGCCAAGGGTCTGCAGTACCTTATCGTTGCCGCCCATATTATCATAATTGAATTCTTCGTAATAAATTATATTATATCCTATGCCCGGTTCAGCCTCGTCGCGCGGGGCGGCAGAGACAGAAGTAACCAAAAGTGTCGAAATGAGAATAAAAGTGAAAGCTTTAAAAAGTTTTTTCATCAAACCACATCCTTTCGATTGATAATTTATTTTACCATATTGAAAAGAATTTGTCAATAAAAATTTTATTCAAAAAGGTCTTGACTTTTTTCGCACGTCGTGTATAATTATATATGTAAGAAAAAATCACCCAAGGAGTATAAAATCATGGCAAAAACACATTACAATATGAACATCGCGGGCATTGACCGCGCGCTTCCCCTCTGCAAACTCAATGACGAACTCCAGATCGGCGCTTTCGTCATCTTCGGCGACCCCGAACTGACCACCGCTTGTGCACAGAAAATGCTCGAGCTTGCACCCGAATATGACTACCTCATTTCCGCCGAGGCAAAGGGCATTCCGCTCGTTCACGAAATGGCTCGTCTGGCTGGAAATCAGAAATACTTCCTCGCGCGCAAGGCGGCAAAGCTCTATATGAGCGGCGTTTTCGAGGTGACCGTCAACTCGATCACCACCGCAAAGGAGCAGAAGCTTTATCTTGATAAGGCTGACGCCGAGCTTATGAAGGGCAAAAAGATCCTTATCGTTGACGACGTTATCTCGACCGGTGAGAGCCTTCTTGCCATCGAAAAGCTCGTAAATGCCGCAGGCGGCAACATCTGCGGACGCATGGCGATCCTTGCCGAGGGTGACGCCACCAAGCGCGATGACCTCATCTACCTCGAAAAGCTCCCCCTCTTTGACAAAGAGGGTAATCCCATTGACTGATAAGCTATGAAGGATAATTTCAAAAGACTTTTAGCCCTCTTCCTGCTTGCCTGCCTGCTTCTCGGCTCGGTTTCTTGCGCGGGCGGCCCAGGGGAAGAAACAACTCTGCCAATAACCGATGCAATAACCGAAGCGCCCGAAACCGAACCGCTCGGATTCACATTGCACGCGGATTTCAAGCTTTGCAGACCCGATGATGCCGCAGACGACGAAATAGCGGCAGTACAGCTCCTCTCACGCGGACTTCAAAGCGCGCTCGGCTTCCGTGTTTCAATGTCAACCGACTTCACAAAGAAGGGCGCAGAGGTAAAACCCGAGGAATTTGAGATCCTCGTCGGACAGACAAATCGAACCGATTCGGTAAACGCACTCAAAGAGCTTACTTATTACGATTGGACTTATAAGATCGTCAGCGAAAATGTCATCGTCATTTGCGGCGGCTCGCCCGAATCGACGATAACGGCAGTTAAAAACTTTCTCAAGGACATCTTTGGATACGAAGAAGATGCCGATGGCAATGTAACTTCCGCAGGAAAATCATCCGAGCTGAAGATTGGCACAGAATTCCTTTACAACAACGGATATCCGATCACCTCGCTGAAGCTTGGCGAGCGCGAAATATCCGAATACTCGATCGTTGACGCCACCAAGAACGGCAAGAACACGAATCTGATCGTTCAGGGCATCAGCCGCGTTTGCGGAGTTAATCTTCCCATCGTTCCCATTTCGGAATACAAAGGCGGTCCCGCCATCTTCTTCGGATGCGGCAAAACGGACGGAAGCAACGGTGAACACGAATATTTCACTAACCAACGCTATTTCATCACCGAATCGGACGGAAGCATCTTCATAGATTTCAAAACCGATGCGGTTGGTTCTTCAGCCGCGAACCGATTCTTGCTCGAATATATGCCGGAAGGCGTTTCCGGTGAATACAAGATCGAGCTTTTGAACAGCCGTCAGTTCACGGGACTCCACGTTTCCTCGGGAACAAACGGACTCGTTCCCATCAGCTCAATTTCGAGCGAAGTCGCGCCCGGCATTGTTTATACCGAGATCGTTTACGAGGACAAGAACGATGCAAACGTCCGTGCTTATGCAATAAGCATCAAGAAGGGTTCGGCGACTATCCAGACCACCATGCCCTCCGATAGTGCTGACAAGATCGGAACGGTTGCAAAGATGAACAACCAGCTTTCCGCCGCGATCTCGAACGGCAAAAACGTCCTTGCGGGTGTCAACGCCGACTTTTTCGATATGGGCGGAACGAACGTAATGCGAGGTCTTTGCATCAAGGACGGCAAGCTCATCAGCGGTACCGGCGATCGCCCCTGGTTTGGTATCACCACCGAAGGCAATGCGGTTATGGGAACCTCCGATGAATATTTGAACTATAAAGATAAGCTGACAACCGCCGTAGGTGCCTCGCACGTAATTCTCAGAAAAGGCAAGACGGACAACCTCTCGAACGGCACGGAATTTTCCGATACACGCCACCCGCGCACCGCGGCAGGCGTGACGGATGACGGCACTGTCGTGCTCATCGTCGTTGACGGCAGACAGCCCTCCATCTCGAACGGAGCATCCCTCGCCGACCTTGCATACATAATGGCAAGCCTTGGCTGTATTGATGCCGTGAATCTCGACGGCGGCGGCTCGTCGACATTTATTCTCAAGAATGAAAAAGGCGAGCTTGTTACCAAAAACAGCCCCTCCGGCGGCACTCTTCGCGCCGTTGCGAACGGACTGATGGTGGTTCTTCCTTAATATTATAAAACAAAGCGGAGCGCGAGCTCCGCTTTGTTTTTACATTGTAGCAGATTCCTCGTAATCATCGCGGGCGCGGAACAGGAGCGTAACGCACCAGAGACCCGCGAGGGCAACGACGGTATAAACGATTCGCGCCCAAAGGGTATCATTGCCTCCGAAGAGCCAAGCCACGGTATCGAACTTGAAAAGCCCGACGCCGCCCCAGTTGAAAGCACCGACAATAGTCAGAATGAGAGCAATACGGTCGATTATCATAGGTAAGCCTCCTCATAAAAATTGCACAAGTTTTGCGCTTATGAGTATTATTCACCCGCAAAAATCCGTCTATTCACCCAATCATAAAATGGGAAATATCCCCGACAGCATAGTTTTTCTAAAATTTTTGCAAAAAACAATAATTTTTTCGCATTTTCTCAAACTTTTTTTCAAAAAGGTATTGACTTTTGCATTAAAGTATGATATAATATTCGAGCATCAAACATGGCCCATTGGTCAAGCGGTCAAGACGCTAGCCTCTCACGCTGGAAACTCGGGTTCGATTCCCGGATGGGTCACCATAAAGAAAAAGCACGACGCCTCGCGTCGTGCTTTTTCTTTATGCTAATTCAACGGAATCAGAACCCCGTGTGGTTGCGCTTGCGCAACTACACAAAACGTGCGGTGCACCTGATTTTAGTTTAGCACAAATCAAATCCGCACGTGGGGGTTCAGATTCCCGACCACGAATCTAAACTATACTAAAAAGCACCTCTAAAGAGGTGCTTTCCTATTATCTTTTAAATTTCCTCAAAAATCATCCCAAGCATATAACGCTCGGAGAAGCCTTTGTCGGTTGAAAGGTCGAGCACTTTCGCTTTTTCTGCCATGCTCTTTGCTTTTTTCTTCAAATCTGAAACCAGAAGCAGCATCGATGCACCCGAGAGAGCGGCGTTGCCGACTGTTTCGGAGTTTTCGGCTAGCTCGCGAGGGAGAAGTCCGATCTTTGCGGCGCTTTCTTTGTTTAGATAATTACCGAAGCCGCCGGCGATATAGAGAGTTGCGACGTCATCGGCTTCAAGCCCCGCACTTTCGAGAAGAGTGAGAAGGCCCGCGCAGATCGCGCTTTTGGCGAGCTGGAGCATTCGGATATCGCGGCCGGTGACAGAAACGCTGTCTTTAAGCACGAAAGGATCGTCGTCGAGCGCGCCGGTTTCATCGAGGATCTCGCACTCCAGCATGCAAGCCGCGGCATCGACAAGTCCGCTTCCGCAGATGCCGATCGCTTCTCCGCCGCCGATCACGTGTGCCTCAAGCTTTTCGCCCGACAGACTTATCTTATCGATCGCGCCCGCCGCGCCGCGCATGCCCATCGAGATGCCAACGCCCTCGAAGGCGGGGCCTGCGGCTGTTGAGCAGACGGTGAGGCAATTTTCGTGCCATACCGCCATCTCGCCGTTCGTTCCGATATCAACGAGCATTGCGGCATCGCGCTCGGTGAGTCCTGTCGCCAGCAGGGCGCAAACGGTATCGGCGCCAACGAATGCCGAGATGCAGGGCGGAAGAGAGATTTGGGTATCGGGGTGAAGGACGGGAAGCTCAAGCTCGCTCGCCTTCATCACCTCGCCGAAGAGCCGTTTTGCATCGAAGGGCGCATGCGAGAAGGGCTCGGTGTCCTCGAGCGTCAACAGCGAGAGCATGACGGTGTTGCCGGTTATGACAACCGAATCGATTTTTTCAGGATCAATTTTTGCACTTAAGGCGAGCTGCGAGATTATATCGCCTATCGCCTCGCGGATCGAGTTTGCCAGCGCCTGCGCGCTTCCGCCGAGCGCGGCTTCGATCCTTGAAATAACGTCCGCGCCGAACTGTGACTGCGGGTTGAGGCGCGAGGTCTCGGCAAGAATATTGCCGTTTACGTCATATAAACGCGCCGCCAGAGTGGTGGTGCCAATGTCGATCGCCGCGCCGTAGTTTTCAAAATTCGGATTCAATTCAAATCCCACCTGCTTGCCGCCCGTGACGATCTGTGCCTCGGATGAAGCGGCAAGGCTTTTGATCTCACAATCGCCCTCGGCAAGGGTACAGCAGGAAAGGCGGATGCCGCCCGCGAGCTCATCTTTTGTCAAGAGCTTCAGCTCGGCGTTGCTCGGGGAGGAGAGCTTTCCGCTTGCCCACACCTTGCATTTTCCGCACTTACCGTGACCGCCGCAGGGCTTCTCGCCCGCGATTATTTCTGAAAGAGGCGAGCCTATGCGCGCGGAGCGCGGCTCGCCGTTTACAATAACCTTAATAAATTCACTCATTTTCTTTGAAAAGCACCGCGCCAAAATATGTGACGGTGTTTTGCCCGTTGATATACTTCATATCCGCCGCCGCGGCAAGGCGCGACACGTTGAAGCCATACGCCTCGAGCGAAGCCATTGCCAGATCGGGATGGCGGCAGGGCTCATCCGTCCGCTTGGCACAAACCTTGCAAACGCCGCAGCCGCCCGCTCCGAGATGCAGGACCTTTTCGATGCCCGCCTCGCGGAACACGGTGCGGAGCTTTTGGGAAATGGGATAAAACCGCTTTTTCGCGTCGACCATACCCTCGAAATCGAAGCTGTCCTCAAGCTCGGACACTGTTTGATATACAAGCGCGTAATCGTATTCCATGACCTCTGCCATCAACGCGTCGATATCGCCGACGTCTGGCGGGCACATATAGCATTTACCGTACATGCCGCAACCGTTCGAGGCGCAGATGTCGCGAAAAACGCGGTCAAGCTCAATCCTGTCTGTGGTTATAACATTAGCCTTATATGCGCCGAGCGCGATCGCTTCGGATATCAGCTTATTAAACTTTTCCATAATATTCTTCAAAAGCGGCAAAGAATGCC
This sequence comes from Eubacteriales bacterium, assembly GCA_045656385.1. GTDB lineage: Bacteria > Bacillota > Clostridia > Oscillospirales > CAG-272 > CAG-390. The sequence goes on from JAZORB010000162.1 coordinate 5,644, forward strand.
TTGATATTCTCCCAAGGCGTCATGGGCGGGATGTCACAGCCCGACGAGAGCAGGAAATTGGGATATTTCGCGCATTTTTCGAGCAAGGAGAGCGTTTCCTCGCGCACTTTTTCGGGAGTTCCCATACGAAGAATGCCCGCGGGATCAATGTTACCCATGACGAGCGTATCGGCGGGGACCTTTTTGATAATATCCTCTTCCATATCGACGGCGTTGCCGAAATGGTATGCCGCCGCGCCGGTGGAAAGGATAGAATCGAGCATTCGCGGCACGTTGTCGCCGCAATTATGATAGATAACCAGGAAATTATCGTCCTGAACCGCATCGACGACCTTTTTTACGTAGGGCGAGGAGAATTCCTCCTCGAGCATGGGTGAAAGCAGACCCGAAACCGGCTCCGCCATCACTATTCCCGCCGCGCCCGCCGACTTATAAGCCTTTGCATACTCCACAAGGAACGCGGTCGACTTTTCGAGCACGAGATGAACCATATCGGGATCGTCATAGCAATCCATCATGATCTCGGTGACGTCGAGAAGCCTTGCCGCAAGCGAAAAGGGACCGATTATGCCCGCAAAAACGGGGCGGTCGGTGATCCTTTCGGTGGCTTTGCGGACGGCTTCGATATAGATACCGGTTCTGCCGCTTCCGACCTCGGGGACGGCAAGCGCCTCTGCCTCGTCGCTGTCCGAGATTAGCCTGCCCTTGACGGTGGGCACCTCGTCCTCCGAAAAGCTGACGGTCGCGCCAAAAGCTTCCGCCTCAAGCGAGAGATCCATAAAGCTGACAGATGCGGATGCATCGATCGCCTCCGCCACCGCCTGCATTCCGCGCGCCTGAAGCTCGCCGTCCGAGATCAGCTCACGGACGCTGACGCCGAGAAGGCTGACCGAGGGGAACGAGAGGAGGGGCATCGGCTTTTTACACTGTTCGGACTTGAGTCCTTCAATCCATTTTTTCATTTTACACTCTTATCTTCTTGATTTCTTCAGCATAATACTGCACAAGCTCAAATTTCGAGCCGGGCATGAGTCTGTGGTCGGGGCAAGGAATGAAACCGCCCATATCGAAGAGGCGCTTGATGCGCTCGATCTCCACGTCGACCGCCGCTCGATCCTTGCGGAACGCGGTCTTATCCATACCGCCTACGCCGAGGATCTCCTTGCCGTATTTCTTGCGCGCGGGCTCGAACTGATCGCCCCAGGTACCGATCTCGATCGGGAAAAGGACGTTTACACCCGTCTCGAGCCACGTGGGGATGAGCTTTTCTGTCACTCCGTCGCAGTCAAGTGAGATGATGTCGATGCCGTGCTTATGAAGCAGATCATTGCGCTTCTTGTAGTGCTTACGGCAGAGCTCGTCAAAGAGCTCGGGCGAGAGGAGCGGTCCGCTCTTGTAGCAGATGTCCTCCCAATAATGGCCGAAATCGAACTGCGCGCCCGTGGCAAGCGCCGCCTCGACGCACTTATACTGCATTTCGGCATAAGTATCAACTATATCGGCAAAGAGCTCTTCGTCTTCATCATAAATGAGATAACTCATACCGACAACGGTTGTAATATCTCTGATCTGACCCATGACGCTTCCGACGCTGATGCCGATGGGAAGATCGGGGTCGCGGGTCTCGTTGAATTTTTTGAAGGATTCGACGTTCACCCTCTCGGGTGTAAACTGCATTTTCGGCTTAAAGAGCGTTTCAAACGCCTCGCGATCCTTGAGGAGATAATCATCCTCGGAGGGGATCGATACAACACCCGGCTTGATGCGTTCGATAACACCGTTCTGGGTCAGTACTCTCTGCGAGCCGTCGGGGAGCGTTTCAAGTATCTCCTGCTTAAAGTGTGGGAAGAGCCTGTTATTCGTGCCGACGGTGTTGTACCAGTTGCAATCCCAGCCGATGATCTTGTCAAGCTCGCGCTGCTCGGGAGAGTTGTCGCGAACCGCCGCCTTTGCCATTTCGGGCGTGATATGACCCTCGGCTGCCCATTCGGCAAGAAGCTCACGCCAATAGCCGAAGTGAACGGCGGGGATGCGGTCTGTATCTTTATAATGCAGAATATTCATACAGCGTTCGCGTGTAGTCATATCATCCTCCGAATATTTTATTTGCAGAATTCGACAGCTGCGTCTGCAGCGCTTGCCGCATCAACGGTATAGATGTCAGCTCCGATCTTCTTGCAATAATCCTCGCTTACGGGCGCGCCGCCGATCATGATCTTTACCTTATCGCGGATGCCTGCCTCCTCAGCCTTCTTTACTACCTCCTCCATCACGCTCATAGTGGTGGTGAGAAGTGCCGAGCAGCAGATGACCTGACAGTTCTGCTCGATGGCGGTCTGCACGAAGGTTTCGGGAGAAACGTCGGTGCCGAGGTCAACTACCTCAAGGCCCTTGCCCTCCATCATCATCTTTACAAGGTTCTTTCCGATGTCGTGAAGGTCGCCCTGAACGGTGCCGATGCAGACCTTGCCGGTTGCGGCAACTCCATTTGCGGCAAGAAGGGGCTTGAGGATCTGTGTTCCCATATTCATTGCGCGAGCGGCAACGAGAACCTCGGGGACGTAGATCTCATTATTCTTGAACTTTTCGCCGACGATATTCATGCCCGCAAGAAGTCCCTCGTTAAGTATCAGCTCGGGGCTGATGCCCTCCTCAACTGCCTGAGCAACAAGCTCCTTTACGATCTTTGCTTTACCCTTCTGAAGATTTTCAGAAATATCATTTAAAATAACCATGGTATTTGCTCCTTTTTACTTTGTTACATTAATTATATACTAAATTATAGAAAATTTCAATAGTAATACAAAAAATATACTTATTAATTTTCCTAAGCGATATTTCTCTTGATATTTGAATGCAGTTATGTTATAATTAATACAATAAAATCCCGAAAAGAGGACGAACACATGAAAGCAACCGACAGTTGGAGCTATCCGCACTATCTGCCGCTACACGAAAAAAAGCGCGCGCAGGCGCCTTATATATGCCGAATTGCGCCCTACGCCGACGGCTTTGAATTTGATATTGCCGATTGCGTAAAAAACGCAAAATATCGCCTTATCTGGAGAGATCGGGATGCGGACGAAGCGAATTTTCTCGAGCTTGATTCGACCTCGGGCAAGCTGACAGGGCTGGAGGCGGGCAAGGATTACGCCTTTCGCGTTGAGCGCGAGGATAGAGTATCCTCAACCGAGCGACTTGTTCGAACTCTCGAAGCACCCGGAACTGTGGTGAACTACCTTCATCCCGAGGACCCCGAATATGCCTTTTCGGGCCGTTATCTCTGCTCGCCCTCGCTCATACGCCTTGAAAACGGCGATCTTCTCGCCTCGATGGACCTTTATGCCAGCGGTGCGCCGCAAAATCTCACATTGATCTATATCTCTCACGATGACGGCGAAACCTGGGAGCACCACTCGGAGCTTTTCCCCTGTTTTTGGGGCAAGATGTTCCTCTGCGGCGGCGCTCTCTATATGCTCGGTTGCTCGACCGAATACGGCGACGTTCTGATCGGCCGCTCGAACGACGGCGGAAAGACCTGGACCAAGCCGACAGTTCTTCTTCGCGGCGGTTGCCACGCAAAGCAGGTGGGCTGGCACCGCGCACCGATGCCCGTTCTTATCAAAAGCGGCAGAGTGATGACAGATATTCAGTATGGCGCGTGGTCGGAAAAGGTATTTTGCGATGCCGTGCTTTCGGCACCCGCTGACAGCGACCTGCTGGTGGCAGAAAATTGGGTCTGCACCGAGCTTTTCGACGCGCGCGAGCACATCTCCCCTCTCCCCGAAAAGATCTGGGGCGGAATTGAGGGCAACGTCATCGAAACACCTGAGGGCAGGGTCGTTGATTTTCTTCGCTTTGCGGACAAGAACGCCCTCATCCTCGACTATGACCCCGAAAATCCCGAAGATGAGCCGAAGCTCAACTCGGTCATCGACTTCCCCGCGACGGCATCAAAGTTCAACATCGTCTTTGATGACGTGACAAAAAAATATTACGCCATCGTCAGCTACGCGCTCGACGAGCCGATGACGAAGCGCAATCTGCTTTCTCTGATACGCTCGGAAGACCTCATAAACTGGGAGCTCTGCCGCCATCTGATCGACCGCCGCGATGAAGACCCGAAGCAGGTCGGATTCCAATACGTCGATTTCTTCATTGAGGGCGAGGACATTCTTTATCTTTGCAGAACTGCCTGGGGCGGCGCAAACAGCTTCCACAACTCGAATCTCACCACCTTCCACAAAATCAAGAAATTTCGCGAGGTGCAAGAATGATATACGGTAAAATTTCAGATCTCCCGCTTTGGGCGGAGAATATTATCTCTCTCGGGCACTCGCTGACCGAATCGAAGAAAATCGCAGATGCGCCCTTTGTTCTCGGAAAGACCGTCATCGACGGCGACGCGCTTTTTGCATCCTCCTCTGAATACACCTCAGAGGCACGAGAAACCAAGGTTTTTGAGAACCATCATTTATATATCGACGTCCAGATGATGATCGAGGGCGAGGAACAGATAGACGTTATAATTCCCGAAAAGGCTCAGGGAGACGATTATTCGGCAGAAAAGGACATTGAATTCGCCTCTTTCGATAAAAATTATTCGACAATCACTCTCCGCGCGGGAGATTTTCTGCTCCTTTTGCCCGGTGAATGGCACCGCCCGGGTGTTGCTATAGGCGAAGGAACGAAATGCCGAAAGACGGTAGTTAAGATCAGAAAATAAGGAAGGCATACATAAATGAAGGATTTTAAAGTAGTCAAGGGCGTTTACCCTACTATGATAACGCCCTACAAAAACGGAGTGATCGACGAGGATGCCGTTCGCGCACTCGTTCGCTTTTATTGGGAAAGCGGATGCGACGGAATATTTGCCGCCTGCCAGTCGAGCGAGATAATGTTCCTTTCGATCGAAGAGCGCGTTCTGCTCGTCCGTCTTGTTGTTGACGAGGCACGCAAGCTTGCCGAAACCGACAAGAGCCGCCATCCCCTCATGATCGTTGCCTCGGGACATATTTCCGACAGTATCGATGACCAAGCCGATGAGCTTTGCCGAGTTGCGGCAGAGGGACCCGACGCCGTTATTCTCATATCGAACCGTCTTAACATTGCCAACACCACCGATGAAGCATGGATCACAGACTGTGAAAATCTCATCTCGAAGCTTCCGCCCGAGATGCCCCTTGGCATCTATGAATGCCCGAAGCCATATAAGCGCCTGCTGACCGACGCGATGCTCAACTGGTGCATCGAAACGGGGCGTTTTTACTTCATCAAGGACACCTGCTGTGACGCCGACCTGATCGCGCACCGACTTGAGATCTGCCGCGGCAGCCGCCTTGAGATATTCAACGCCAACGCGCAAACGCTTCTGCCCACGCTCAAAAACGGGTGCTCGGGCTACTGCGGCGTTATGGCAAACATGCACCCCGAGCTTTACGTAAGGCTCTGGAATTCCGACCCGCAAAGCACCGAGGCATCGTTGCTCCAAGCCTATCTCGGCCTTGCCGCAACGGTAGAGTCGCTGACCTACCCCTGCTGTGCCAAAGATTATCTCACAAGATACCGCGGAATTAAAATGGATACCTACGCCCGAAGCGCCGACGAAAAGAATTACACCCCCTATCAGCGCTCCTGCATCGATCAGTTTGCAGAATTGAGCCATTACATCACCAAATCGGGTTTAATCAACAATTAAGAAAGGACAGATCTCCTATGATTTTTAAAAAGCTCCTCTCCGTATTTCTGATTCTTGGCGCGCTCCTCTCGCTTTGCGCCTGCAAGCCCGAGGACGCCGAGTGGACGACCGAGCCCGAGGCGGAAACCGAGGCTCCCCAGGTAGCCAAGCTCACCTTTATTGACAACGGCGCGACCGATTTCAAGATCATCCGCTCCGAGAACGCCGAGGGATATTATCTTGACACCGCGCGTGTCGTCTATCGCAAGCTCAAGGAGGAATTCAGTGCCGACTTCAAGCAGGCGGAGGACTGGATCAATCCCCTCGAGCCCGACCCCACCACGGCGCACGAGATCCTTCTCTTTGATACCAACCGCGCGGAATCTGCGGCGGCAATGGCAGAGCTGAGCACCCCCGGCTACATCATCCGAGTCACCGACTGCAAGATCGTCATCGCAGGCTCGGGGATCACGCAGTGCAACGCCGCGCTGAATGAATTCTTCTACAAGATCCTCCCCGAAAACACCTCGGGCGGCGTGACCGCGTTCCCCGTAGGTCTTGAAATCAAACGGGAACTTGCCGACGCAGTCTTCGACTTTGGCGCGGCGATCGCAGCCGGAAAGGGCATCGGCGCGCACATCACCGGGGTCTTCAACTACCCCTCAAAGGACGGATTTTCCTCCTCGCAGGGCGCGGCAACAGACGGCAAATACGTTTATATTGCCGTTAAAAAGAAGGATGGAAACACCGAAACCGACAAGATCGTCAAGGTCGATGCCGCAAATTGGGAGGTCGTCGCCGTCAGCGAGGAGCTTCCGCTTGACCACGCCAACGACATGACCTACGACCCCGACCGCGGTCAGCTTGCCGTTGTAAATATGGTTGGCGGCGTGATCTCCTTCATCAACGCCGAAACGCTCAAGCTCGAAAAAGCGATAACGCACTCCTATTTCACAAGCTCGCTCGAATACGTCGAGGAAAC
>JAZORB010000163.1:0-3518 GCA_045656385.1 Eubacteriales bacterium
TCATTCCGCCCAACGGGCGGATTATCATTCGGCGTAAGCCGACTATCATTCTGCGAAGCAGATTATCATTCGCGCTTTGCGCGATAAATTATACAAAAATTATGCTTCCATCGTCAATACGATGTTGTGTAACTCCCATCACGCGCTCAATCTCGCCCGATCTGATGCATTCCTCGCGGCTTCCCGCGAAAACGATCCTTTCCGCGTCGATGAGGATGATGTTATCGGCGTATTTTGCCGCCTGCGTCAGGTCGTGCATGACGGCGGCGACGGTTTTGCCTTCATTCACTTCTGCCTTGAGTGTTGATAGAAGCTCCCTTGCGTTCGGGGCGTCCATGTATGTGGTCGGTTCGTCGAGCAGGAGAATGTCGGCGTCCTGCGCGAGGGTCATCGCGAGATACGCCATCTGCCTCTCTCCGCCCGAAATTTCGGTCAGGGCTTTATCCTTTAAATGCGAAATTCCGCATTTTTCGATGACTTTTTCGATGATCTCGTTATCCGATTCGGAAAGCTTGAAGGAAATATAGGGTTCTCTGCCAAAGGCGACGGTTTCGCGCACCGAAAACTGCGTCGGCGGCAGGATTTGCGGTAGGCAGGAGATTTGTTTTGCGCGCTCGCGGGGAGGAATTTCCGAAATTTCGCGCCCGCCGAGCAGGATTTTGCCCGAATATCGCTTTTGTGAGCCGATGCAGGCAAGCAGACTCGACTTTCCCGAGCCGTTTTTGCCGAGGATGGCGGTGAATTTTCCGCGCTCGAGCTCAAAAGAGAGGTCGAAAAGCACTCGTTTTTTGCCGTAAAAGGCAGAAAGATTTTGGATTTTAAGCATCGCGGCGACCTCCCTTCAGCAAAATTCCGAGGAAGAAGGGCGCGCCGAGCAGTGCCATCAGCACTCCAACGGGCATTTCTCCCGGCGCGAAGATGATTCGTCCGCAGAGGTCAGCCGCAAGGACGAGGTCCGCGCCGACAAGCGCGGTGCATGGGATGAGTTTTCTCGCGTCCGCGCCGATGAGTGCGCGCGCGATGTGGGGCGACATAAGCCCGACGAATCCGAGCAATCCGACCGCCGAGACCGCCGCGCCCGCTGCCGCCGAGGCGAGGAGCATGCAAATCACGCGTAAAACCTTGACGCGCACACCGAGCGAGGACGCTATCGGCGCGCCGAGGGCGAGAAGATTTATCCTTCTTGCCGCGAAAGTGGCGGCGATCAATGACAGAATTATCAAAATTGCGGGCAAGATCAGCCCGTTTGTCTCGACTCCCGCAAGCGAGCCGACCGAAAATGCGTTGTAATTCACAAGCACGTCGGCGTCAAGCAGTGAAAGCAGAGAAATTCCCGCCGAAAGTATCGCGGAAAAGGCGATTCCGCTGAGGACGACGGTGTTTTTCGTCATTCCCATCCGTCCCGCGATCGCGATTATGGCAAGAGTTGCAAGAAAGGCGCCGCCGAATGCCGCGATCGGAATGAGCCCGATCGGGAAGGCGGGCAAAGAAAGTGCCAAAATCACGGCAAATCCCGCGCCCGAATTGACTCCGATAAGCCCGGGGCTCGCCATTTTGTTGTCGGTCACGCTCTGGAGAAGCACTCCCGAAAGCCCAAGCCCCGCGCCCGCAAGGATTCCCGCAAGAGTTCGCGGAAGGCGCAGAGTGTATATGATCGCGCTCTGCGCGGCGAATCCCTCGCGCCGCAAAAGCGCGGAAAAGAAGCTTTCCCTGTCGATAAAAACGCTTCCGAAGCGCATTGAAAGCAAAAGAAGAGCGATCAGCGCCGCGCCGAGCGAGAGAAATATCAAAGGTTTTTTAGTTTTCACCGTAAAGATACTCCGCTAAAAATTTGTAAGCCTCGCCCCAGCGGGCGTTGGGCTTGAATTGGAAGAGATTCTTGTCAAGATAGAGGTATCTGCCTGCACGCACCGCCGAAAGCGTCTGCCAAGCCTCGCCCGCGAGCACGGAATCCATATATTCGCGCGATTTTTTCTCGTTGCCCATCGTCGAGAAGAAGATCACCTCGGGGTCGGCGGCGAGGATCGCCTCAAGCGCGAGTCCGTCCGAAAGCTCGGGCGCGGCATCGGCAATGTTGACCGCGCCGAGCTCATCGAGCATCTTGCAGACGAAGTTTTCAGACGCCACTTTTGCCTTTGTCGCGCCGTAGCTGGAGCCGCAACGGACGAAAAGTATGCGCGGCGCGGCGTTTTTGTCGACCTCGGCGAGGATCTTTTCAATCTGAGCGCCGACTTCGGTAACGTTTTTCTCATAAAGATCCCTGCGCACCGTGATTTCGCAAAGATGCTGCATCGCGGCGGCGTAGTCGGCGAAGCAATCGACCCTGAAGAGCGCGCATGGGATGCCGACGGTGTCAAGATACGCGGCGAGCTCTGCTTGCGCGGCAATATCGGCGGATGCGATGACGAGATCGGGCTCGGCGGCAAGAAGTGCCTCGCGGTCGATCGTCTTGCCCGCGCCCGCGTCAACGAGCGGCGTGCCCTCGGGGGCAAATCCGCGCTCGATGCTCTCGCCCACGGTCACTCCGACCTCACCGCCCGCCAGAGTCCACATTTCGGCATAGGACGAGAAAAGCACGGCGACCTTTTTGGGCCGGAATTTGAGGCTTACGCTTCTGCCGCTGTCGTCGGTAAAGGCATAATAGACCTCCGCCCCGCACTCGGTCGCGGTTGTCGCACATCCGAAAAGCGCAAAAACCATCAGCGCGCAAAGCAAAAGTGAAATATATTTTTTCATTGAAAACACCAACTTTCTATCTTATAATTATATCATTATATACGGTGTTTGTCAAGATTGCAATGGTTCGGATGCCTATTTTGGATTGATATAAAAATGTTGATTTTTGCTCGTGAAATTAACTATGCATATTTTAGGATATTCAAAAATCAAAATAATGCATATTTTCGGGATAATGTTATTATAATTCAAGAATTATAATATATAAAATATAGAGCTTTTTGTCAACGGCGAAAATCTTTATACTGATGACAAACTTATATCGAAAACAAACATATAGCAATTGCACAAAAGCAGAAAGCTATGTTCGTACTTACAAAATGGGGTGCAGGGGCGAAGCCCCTGCAAGAAAAAGCGATGTCATCCTGAGGGCGTGCCCGCAGGCATATACGCCCGAAGGATCTCGTGCCGCCCCCCATTTACAAGGGGCGGCGCGGTGCCTGCACGTTGGAGTTTGATGTGAATAATCGTAAAACTGAAGTCAAACCGCTTTGTTATCACATACTAAAGTCAACATAAACGAAATCACTGTGTAATTTTGAAACTACACAGTGATTTTCCATTTTCAGATACATTTAGTTTTTTGGTGCAGTGCAGACCACTTCGCCAGCACCGCGACGCGCAAAGAACAATTTGCGCGTCACGAGATCCTTCGGGCACCACACGTCTGCGGACGTGCCCTCAGGATGACATCGTTCTTCTTGAAGGGGGCTGCGCCCCCTTCACCCCTGCATTGCGAGGGCAAGCACAGCTGTTTGACTGTTTTTGTGCGTTTAACATAT
>JAZORB010000164.1:0-3745 GCA_045656385.1 Eubacteriales bacterium
TCTCGTGATAAACGGGCTCGAGGCGGTTTGCGCTTGCCGAGCGCGAATATTCACCCGAGTGGACGAAGCTTCTGAATTCATCAAGATGGGTGACGAGCGAAAGCGCCATAGCGACGGAAAGCTGCGCGACGTTGTTCGTCGAATATCCCGGCACGTTGCAGACGGCGATGCCATTTGCGCGGCAGAATTCGATGTCGATATTGTCGTAGCCCGTCGCGGCAACGCAGATGAGCTTCAAATTTTTTGCTTTTGCAAGATTATCCTTGTTCAGCTTGACCTTGTTGAGCACGGCAACGTCGGCGTCCGCGAGCCTTTCGGCAACGAGTTCGGGTGCCGTTGCCTTGTGTTCCGTGACCTCACCGAGAGCGCGGATGGGCTCAAGGTCGATGTCGGCACCAAGAGTGCCCGAGTCGAGTATAACTATTTTCATTTATGCCTCTTGATTCATTCCGCCGCCGAAGGTGACGGTGTTCTTCACCTCAACGGTGAGCGTCTGTCCGCTGACCTTGGCGGTCAGGGTCATGGTGTATTCGTATTTTTGGATCGCGCCGTTCTCGTAATCGACGCCGACCTGCGCCTCGCATTTAAAGCCCGTGGCTCCGAGAGCCGAAAGAGATGCCTCGAGTGCCGAGTAATCGGGGTTGGCGATCGTCAGAAGGTGGGTATAGCCCTCTTTTCTCAGCTCGATGTTTGAGATCTGAGCGTTTGAAAGCCCCGCGGGGTCGTAAAGGCGGGAAATATATGCCCGCGCCTCCGAGTCGGTCATTTCCTGCGTGACGGTGCTGATATCCTTACCTTCCATTTTGAAGGTTCCGTCCGAGTAGTTTATCACAGCGTCGTAAGAACTCGAAATGCTGTTCGGGTTGACCCGCGCGTCGATTTTGAAGGAATATTTTCCGTTTTCGCTCTTGAAACTTACGGTGTCGATCTCGCGATTATACTGTGTCGTGCCCGCAACCTCAACCCTTTGCTCGCTGTCGGTCGTGAACGAGCCCGAGTCTGCCGCGAACATATCGCCGAGAAGCATTCTTATCTTCTGCAGATCGGCAAGTCCCTCGACCTCGGTGTAGGCGGAAAGATCGATCTCGGGCACCTTGGCGGTTCCGATGTCGTTGAATTTGATCTCGGTCTTTGCCTCGGGCTTCGTGTAATTGCCCTCGGTCTTTTCGAAAACTAACTCATATTCCCAATCGGTGGGCAGAAATTCTTCGTCTGCTTCGATGGTGAAGACGACGTCCTTGACCGTCCAGCCGTCGAGGATGAGAACTGTGGGATCGAAGGCGTAGTCGATCAGCGCGAGAACGCTTTCCTCGGTGTAGCCCGAGAAGGAAGCCGACCAGGTGCCGTCCTCGTTTTTGACGCATTCCTTCACGGTTGCGCTCTTGTGGAGTATTTCAAGCTCCTCATCGCTGTAACCGACGAGAAAGTCCTTGTGAGCCTTGAATTCCTCGGCTGTGATGGCTGAAACGAGCGAATTCTTGACGCCGTCGCGCTCGCTCATTTCGTAAAGCTTGCCGTCCCGGTAGCCGTTTGCGGAGTTCGTTTTTTGCTTGACCTCGCCCGCGGTGATCACGGATTTTGATTCCGCATGATAGGCGGGGGAGTTGGATTTATAGTTGACGTAGATCGTTTCGCTTTCGATCTCCGCCTCGAGCGCAAGCCCATAGAGCGAGCCCTCGATCTTCATATCCATTCCGACGCTGTAAGCATCGGCGGGGTCTTCGTTAACTATATCAAAGAATGCGTCGGCACGCTCTGCGCCCTCGAGCTTCATAAGATCGATGCCGTCCGAGCAGGACGTAAGCGGGCAGAGAAGAGCAATGCAAAGGATGATGGCAAATAATCTCTTTTTCATTTTTTCTGTCCTTTCTTATTCGAAGATTCTTGTGTTGATTTGTACAATCCTCACTTTATAGTTATAGTATTCCGCATTTATTGTGAGATAATAGCGGTATTCGGATAATTCTCCGTCTTTCAGGATCAGCTCGATCCTCGCCGATGTATTGATCGAATCAAGCGGATATCCGCCGATCAGATAGTAATATTTGTCTATTGAGGGACTTTCAATGTAAAGGGTATATTTGTTCGGGTCTTTATCGTCGGTGATAAAGCTTGAGATCGGTGCGCCCGCAAGATTACCCGTGTCGATAATCGAGAGCAAAAAAATGTGTGCCTCATACTCGTTCATTTCTGTCTTATCGAGAAATGTTTTGCTCTCATCAATTTCTGAGCAAAGTAAGCCGTCGAGGTACCAATAATGATAGGTGACTTCGGGTGAGTTGGAATTTACGACGGTATAATCAAAAGAGGTTCCGTTTTCAGTTTCCGAAAAAACAAGTCGGTAGTCGGCTTTGAATACGGATGCGCCCATTCCGCTTTGAGTTACTGTGAGAACGTCGTTCATCGACAGAGAATATGAGTCGGATGCGAGCTTTTCGTTTATCTTATTTTGTAATTCACCAAGGAAGCGAAGGTCGGAAACTTCTTTGAATTTATAGAAATTGATCTTCGGCAGATCGTTTTTGTCGGCTTCGAGCAGCTTTACCGTGGTGACAGCCGATGCGTTTTTATCAAAAAGGAGGGTGAACTGCATTTCTTTCAGCTCGAGCTTTTTGGTAGCTTCGATTGCAACTATCAGCCCCTTGATCGACGCATCCTTGAAGCTGAAAACGGCGGGATCGAAATAAGCCGAAGCGAGAAGGTTCAGCTCTTCTTCAGGAAAATCGGTAAATCCGACAAACCACGAGCCGTCGCCGTTTGCATTATAGGTTTGAGTGGCGGCACTTTTCAGCGCGGCTGTTATTTTTTCCTCATTTGCGGCATTTTGGGTCAGATATGCGAAATAATCCTCCGCCGTGATATTTGAATACATCGAGGACGTGGCGGAGTTTTGCACGTACATCTTGCCGTCGCGGTATCCCGAGCGGACACGCACGCTCGTTGTGTAGGGCTCGGAGGAAATGTACGCGGTCGTCTCGGCGGTGGTTTCGAAATGAACCGTCGGAGCGTCGGTATCAAGATCAAAATAATAGGAATCGTAAGTGATGTTTACATCTGCTTTGAGTGTATCGATAACACCCGAAAGCTTTGTTTCGCGCCTTAAAAGATACGAGGCGCGGTTTACCTTATTTACAGCGTCAAAGATTGCCGCCGCACGGTCTTTTTCGTCGAGCTTCATTATCGCCGAGCGATAAGAGCAGGAAGGGAGAGAGGGGAGGATCAGAAAGAAAACAAGGCATAGAAGAGTCAAGCGTTTTTTCATGGTCGCACTCCTTTCATTTATTCAGTATAATTATATCATAATTATATAGTCAAGTCAATCAAAAACAAAAGAAAAACCCGCGCTTTTGCGCGTGTTTTTCTGTGCCCAGTTTGATTATTCAACGATGAGGTACATTACAAGAACGATGATAGCAAAAGCTCCTGCAATGATGGGTGTAAGCTTGTTGAGAAGCTTATCAAGGCGGGTGTTTCTGTCCTTGCCGAGGAAGGACTCAGCAGCGCCTGCGATAACGCCCATTCCCTGATCCTTAGAGGACTGAAGAAGAACAGCCACTACAAGGAAAACAGCGAACACGATGAGAATGATACCAAAGGTGATCTCAAGACCTGTCATTGATGCAAACCTCCTTACAGAATTCTATTTGCCTATCGGATAAAAAGCAAAAAATGGCGGAGAGAAAGGGATTCGAACCCTTGTGGGCGTGAGCCCAAACGGTTTTCAAGACCGCCTCGTTATGACCAC
>JAZORB010000165.1:0-2151 GCA_045656385.1 Eubacteriales bacterium
TGACTGTCGCGCGATTTTCGTTGATATTCTTGTTGAGCGAGGTGATCATTATGTAGGACTCTTCAAGTCTCTCGGGGTCGATATCGTAAAGTGCGATCTCGGAATCCCAAAGAGAGGGGGTCATCATAACGTCGCCGAGCACGTTCTTGGCAAATACAGTACTGCCCGCGCCCATAAATGTGATCTTGATCATTTTTATTTTCTCCTTTTGTAAAAGAGTTTTTGTTGAATTAATTATAGCATAAAACAAAAGCTTCGTCAAGGCTTTAATCAAATATCTATTGAAATAGGAGGAGTTTTTTGGTATAATAAAGTTAATAAAACTTATATGGAATCATTGCTATGAAATTTATCGATCTGCACACACATACAAACTGTTCGGACGCAGAAATTGCACCCGATTTTTCGCTCGCGGAAGCCGAAAGAGAGGGACTTTCTCTCTTTTCCTTCAGCGATCACAACACCGTAGAGGCTTACAGAAATCTGACGGATATCCGCCATCTTTTCGGCGGCAAGATCCTTCCCGCTGCCGAGCTTAGCACAACGTTCAAGGGTGACGTTATTGAAATTCTCGGTTACGGCATCGATACCGAAAAAATGAGAGGTCTGATAAGCAAGAATTACTTTACCTTTTACGAAAAGCAGGTCAAGGAGGCCTGTCTTGATACCGACGCGCTGCTTGCCGCGGGAGTTACACTCGATGAGGAATTCGTGCGCGCTATGAGGGAAGAACCACGGATTATCTTTGATCCTTCGCGCGAGACGAATCGTCCGTATCTGATGCGCGAGATGCAGCGCCATCCTGAAAACGTCCGTTTTTTTGAAAGTGAGGAAGAGTTTTTGAAGCTTACTCCCCAAAGATTCTCGCGCAACTATCTCTTCAACGCTCAAAGTCCTCTTTACAGCGACCAATCCCCGCTCAGCCCCGATCTTATGACGGTGCTTGATATGATAAGCACTTGCGGCGGACTTGCTTTTCTGGCGCATCCCTTTGTTTATTCGCAAAACGTGATCTCCTCGCTTGACGATCTCGCCGTGAGCGGTATTGACGGAATGGAATGCTTTTACGGCACTTTCACATCCGAGCAAAAGAAGTTTTTGTTCGATTATTGCGAGGAAAAAGGACTCTTCAAGAGTGGCGGCAGCGATTTCCACGGCTTAAAAATGCGCCCGAGCAACCCCATTGGCTTTTCTTCGGGTGAAAAGATACCGTTTTCATTGATTCAGCCTTGGTTTGGCAAAGTAGAAAACAATTTGATTTGAGAGGTAGAGAAGTGAATAAGTATCTGAAAAATCTCGAGAAGATAGAATTTGTTGTCACATACGCCTGCACGGGCAGATGCAAGCATTGCTCGGAGGGCGATCATAAATCTTGCGGAGTTCACATCGATCCCGCAGTCGCCGCCGACGCGGTCAAGAAGATCACCGCAGCTTACCCGATAAAAACCGTTATGACTTTTGGTGGCGAGCCTTTGCTTTACCCACAGGCGGTTTGCGCCGTGATGAGAGCGGCAAAGGAATCGGGCGTCCCGCGCAGACAGATCATAACCAACGGTTATTTTTCAAAGGACTCCGCGCGCATCCGTGAAACTGTAAAACAGATTGCAGATGCGGGAGTCAATGACCTGCTTCTCTCCGCCGACACATTTCATCAGGAATACATACCGCTCGAGCCTGTCAAGCTTTTTGCCATTGAGGCAAAGAACGCGGGGATACCCATCCGCATCCAGCCCGCGTGGCTCGTCAGCCGAGATGACGGGAACGAATACAATCTCAAGACCAAAGAGATAATCTCCGTTTTTAACGAACTCGGCATTATGGAAAACGAGGGCAATATCATTTTTCCGGAAGGTAACGCGCTGAAATATTTTGCTGAATATTTTGCCGATTCCGTGCCCGAAAATCCTTATGTCGAAGACCCCGCAAACGTCAGATGCGTATCCTTTGACCCCAACGGAGACGTTCTTGGCGGGAATGTGTATAAAAAGGATATAATGGAGATACTTAAAAATTACTCTGCTTAAACCAACAGATTTTGATAAATTTGTTGTTCCGTTTTTTCTTTTCGTTGGGTATAATAAATACACAAACGAAAAAGGAGAAATAAAAATGAACACAGACAAGATCTACGCAGAATCAATCGCAAAGGAG
>JAZORB010000166.1:0-5179 GCA_045656385.1 Eubacteriales bacterium
AAGATCGACGTTGTATTCGATGCATCCGCAGGTGCACAGTGGGCAGAGGCATTCCGTACCGGTGCTACTCAGATCGGTTTCGGTTACGGCTTCTCCGGTAACGCATTCAACCCCTTCGATATCGTTGGCGCATTCGTTAACCCCGATGACTCCCTCAACTACCACATGTACTGGGATACCTCCGCTATCGACATGACTCTCACCATGCCCGCAGGCGATTACGCAGGCGCAGGCGAGACCATCACCATGAGCGTTCAGAACTGGTACTTCTGCCTCAACGGCCTTGCAGAGTCCGAAAAGCAGGCTAAGACTTACAACTGGGCTGAAGGCTTTGCTCCCACCGAGGCAAGACTTACCATCCTCTCCGCTCTCGAGGAGCTCACCATTAAGGAGTCCCGTTCCGTAATGCTTATCGCAGACGGCGGCGGATCCTTCCTCGGCGCTAAGTTCTCTTACTTCTCTGAGGACGAGCACACCTTCATGGGCTTCGGCGGTATCAGATACATCGAAGTTAACTACACCGACGAAGAGTGGACTGCATTTGTTGGCCAGAACAACAATGATCTCTCCACCGAATACAAGAAGTCCGAGTAATTATCGAATAACTAATTAATAATAATTAATTATTCTTAAGCAAACGGCGGGGAGCAAACACGCTCACCGCTGATTTGCTCATTTATAGAGTATTTACAAAAACAAGTACAACATACAAAAATTGTTTATTCAGTTTAAATTTGGCTGAACATAATTGCTTTTCGGCAATAAAGACGGGAATACTATCGTTGTAAAATAGATACAACTTCAAATCGCAAAATTTTAAATATAGAATCAAGTTCGAAAATTAATTCATTTTATATAGCGTGCGGTTTCGCGCGCAGGTCTTTTGACCTATCGGAAAACCAATAGACAGAGGAGAAAAACCTATGTATATGTTTAAGTATGTGACGAAGCGTCTGGGTTTGATGTTGCTCACATTCTTCATCATTTTCACGATGTGCTTTGTGCTTATCAAGCTTCTGCCCATCCCCACGAATGCGCTTCCCGGACAGGATCCCGAGATCCTTATGAAAACACTTGAGGGAAGAGGTTGGATCACCAACATTAAAGAGGGCGCAAACGGTGTTTGGACCTATGACAGAGTTCCGATACTTCTTCAGTACGGCAACTATATCAAGAGGATCTTGACACAGGGCGACTTCGGTATCGCAACCACCTACGGCGAGTACCTCAATATGAATCTGTGGAAGGTGTTCGTAAGCCATCTTCCCCCCACGATCCTTATCAATATCTATTCTACCCTTATCGGAGTGCCGATCGGTCTCGGTCTGGGTATTCTTGCTGCGCTTAAAAAGAATAAGTGGCAGGACCAGCTCATCAACATTATTATCATTCTGTTGATCTCTGTTCCCTCCATCGTATTGGCTCTTATGATCCAGTATGTATTCTGCTTCAAGTTCGGCTGGTTCCCGCTGACTATGTCAACGAGTGACGAGTATTTTACATGGCCGGTATTCCGCTCTATGCTTCCCGCAGTATTTGCGCTTTGCCTTGGCTCCATTGCAGGCTATGCGCGCTTTACACGTGCGGAGCTTTCGGAGGTTCTGACAGGCGAATTTATGCTCCTGGCGAGAACAAAGGGTCTGACCAAGCGTCAGGCTATCTACCGCCATGCAATGCGTAACTCGATGGTCGTCATTTTCCCCTCCATCCTCAGTGAGTTCATCTCGGTTCTTTCGGGATCGCTCATCATTGAGAAGATGTTCGCAATCAACGGTGTTGGCGGCCTCTACCTTAACTCTATTACATTCCAGGATTACGATTTCTTTATGCTGCTTTCGGGATTCTATACTCTCGTCAGCCTGACTGCCGGAATCGTTATCGACATCAGCTACGGATTTATTGATCCGAGAATCAGAATGGGGGCGAAGTAATTATGTCAACAATGAATAAATACGAAAATATCCCCGCTGAAAAATTCCAATTTGCAAAGAGAACCGACCTTTCGCACGACAAAAAGCTTGACACCAAGCCGGTAAGCTATTTCCAGGGCGCGTTCCGCCGCTTCAGCAAGAACAAGGGCGCGGTCGTTGGCGGCATTGTAATTATGTGCCTGGTGCTTTTTGCGATCATTGCACCCTTCTTTACCCCCTTCCAGCCCTCATACTACGATATGCTGTATGCATACGTAACTCCCAAGAACGAGCTGTTTGTAAACAGCGGTATTGATTTTTGGGACGGATGCAAAAAGAAGGACACTAACTATATCGGTTATATGAAGGATTATGCTCTTGCCAAGGAAACCGGCAGAGAGATCATCAAGGGCGGAGAATACACCGTAAGCGAGGACGGCAAGAACTACTCTTACCGTTACGATACCTATTACGGCGTAGGCTTCGGTAAATATAAGATCATTTCTTTGGAAGAATACAACGCTATTCAGCAGTATCAGAACGAAACCGGCAGACAGATCCTTTACCCGCTCGTTCCTTTCTCCGAGAGAAAGGATATGCTCGAAAAGAACAAATACGACGCAAATATCTATTATAAGGTTGAGAACGTAAAGGCTACAATCCTTCGTCCCAAGCTCAACCAGAAGGGTGAGATCATCCCCAACTATTGGAGATATGAGGCAGGTTCTCTCTCCAATCTGATGGCAGACTATAATTCCATCAGAATCGAAGGCGAAAACGGTATCAGCGAGGGCGGCAAGCAGTACTTCTACGCCTACGGCCGAAAGGTTGACGGCGGTATCGAAGTAAGAGCCGAATACTATGAATACTATATCTATCAGCACACTCAGGTGCTCAAGGACGGTATTGAAGAGCCCTCTTTCCTGTTCGGTACTACCGATACAGGTAAAGATATTTTCGCATGTCTCGCATACGGTGCAAGATTCTCCTTTATTTTTGCAACCGTTGTTGCGGCTGTAAACTTCATCGTCGGCGTTATCTGGGGATCTATTTCGGGTTACTTCGGCGGTAAGATCGACCTTGTTATGGAGAGATTTTCCGAGATTCTCGGTTCGGTTCCCACAATGATCGTTATCACTCTTCTGAAGTATCACATGGGTTCCACGAGCCAGGCTCTTGTCTTGTTTATCGCGTTCTTTGCAACGGGATGGATAGGCATGGCGGGAAGAACTCGTATGCAGTTCTACCGCTTCAAGAATCAGGAGTACGTTCTTGCTGCAAGAACTCTTGGAGCAAGCGACTCGAGAATTATGTTCAAGCACATTTTCCCGAACGGTCTCGGTACTATCGTAACGAGCGTTGCGCTTGTAATCCCCTCGATGATCTACTCGGAGACAAGCCTTTCTTATCTGGGCATCATTAACCTTGAAGCAGGAAATACTACCAGTGTTGGTACACTTATCGCTGCGGGACAGAAATCCATCATGGCAAATGCCGGTCACGTGGCATTCTTCCCCTGCATGTTCCTGGTTCTGTTAATGCTCAGCTTCAACCTGTTTGGCAACGGCTTGCGTGATGCATTCAACCCGTCGCTCAGAGGATCGGAGGAGTAAGCTATGAATAAAGAAGTAAAATTATCAGTAAATAATCTGAAGATCTCTTTCCGCACGGACGCGGGCAAGGTACAGGCGGTACGCGATATCTCCTTTGACCTTTATAAGGGCGAGACTTTGGCGATCGTCGGAGAATCCGGCTCGGGTAAATCGGTTACCTCAAAGGCAATTATGGGTATTTCCGCCGTTAACTCTATTCACGAAGGCGGCGAGATACTTTACGACGGTCAGGACCTTGTGCGTATTCCCGAGGAGGAAATGCATAAGCTTCGCGGTGATAAGATTGCAATGATCTTCCAGGATCCGCTTTCCTCCCTCAACCCCATCATGCGTATCGGTAGGCAGATCACAGAGGCGATGTTGCTGAAAAACGAGGCTAACCGCAAGGAAGGCCGTACGACCTTCAACAACATGCTGGCTGATCTTTCCGCTATGATGACCGAGGCGCTTGCTTCGGGAGTAAGATCGGATATTAAGTCCTCCGAGGTTGCGGATTATATCAAAACATTTGACAGCTTCAATATTGAGGCGATCAAGCTTGAAAACAGCTATAACGCTGCCAGAACCGCAGCAGAAGAGATGATCGCTATCATCGACGATTTTCTTTTCCTTACCGAAAAGAATCAGAAGGTAGACGTAGTTGCAACACTCAAGTTGATTGGCCGCAAGCTCGCGGATATTAACGATAAGTATTTCATCGCCAGCTATTCCGAGGCTCTTACCGAATGCAAGACCAAGCTTGCAACTGTTAATCGCGCGGAAAAGAAGAAGGTATCCGCTGCCGATTCTGTAAAGGCAGTTGTTACAATGAGCGCGGCAAAGAGACATGCGTCCGATGAGACCGCCGAGGTACTCCGCGAGATCAGAAAGACCGCTGAGGAAATGCTCGCGCAGCCGCAGTACAACTTCTTCCGCATCGGTTACTACGTTTATAAGAAGCCCAATGCAGATCTCAGCAGTATGCCCGCAGAAGAGGCAAACGAGATGACCTACAAGTTCCTTATGGGGGACTTTATGAACTCCTTTATGGCACTGGAGAAGATCGCTGTTGAGTATTCTTACGCTAAGATGCTGGGTAACAAGAAGGAAGCCATAGTTGCTATGAAGCAGGCTATCGACTTCTTCAAGAAGGGCGGATTTACCGAGAAGGAAGCGATGGAAGCATGCAAGAGCGTAAACAAGAGCGTTACTGCAGCCATCGACCCCCTTGCGGTTATCAAGGATAACGTAGCTTATACCTTTGGAGGAGCTCTTGAGAGAGAGATTGAAAAGTATTTCTTCTATCTCAAGAACAATCCTAAGGAAGAGAAGCGCTTCGAGCGTCAGACCGCAAAGAGAGAGGCGCTGCTCGCAAAGGGCAAGACTGTGGACTGGGAGGTTATCCCCAAGTCCATTATTGAGCCCGAGAAGCAGATCGAGGCGATCGTTTCCGTCATTACTAGAGTAATGAACAAATTCAATGCGGACGTTGAGAGCTCTGCAGATTTCGATTCGGATAAGCGTTGCGTTGAGATCATCGATTACCTTAAGGAAAAGGCATCCCAGGTTGTTTATACCCTGACCAAGCGGATCGCAAAGGAAAAGGCGATCAAGCTTATGGAAGAGGTGGGCATTCCTGAGGCAAGAATGCGTTACAGACAGTATCCGTTTGAGTTC
>JAZORB010000167.1:0-4556 GCA_045656385.1 Eubacteriales bacterium
GAGAACGACGTTGTCCATCTCTTTGTTGGCAAACTCGATGACGTCGTCGTCAACAAGCACGCCGTTTGTCGTCAGCGTGAAGCGGAAATGCTTGCCCGCGGCTTCCTCGATCGAGCGTGCGTATGCAACAAGATCCTTGACTACCTGCCAGTTCATCAGCGGCTCACCGCCGAAGAAGTCGACCTCAAGATTGTGGCGTGTGCCCGAGTTTTCAACAAGGAAATCGAGCGCGCGCTTGCCGACCTCGAAGGACATCAGGGCGCGTTCGCCGTGGAAGCGTCCCTGCGCCGCGAAGCAGTATTCGCAGTTGAGGTTGCAGGTGTGTGCAACGTGCAGGCAGAGAGCCTTGACGGTGTTGGAATTGTTCTTGAGCTTGCCGACGAGGGGGGCGTAGATGTCCTCGGCGTAGAGCTTGCCGTCTGCTTTAAGCTCCTCGACGTCGGAGATCGTGTCGCGGATGTCCTCTTCGGTGATGCCCTCGGAGGCGAATTTTACAAGGCAGACCGAGACGATCTCGTCCGCCGGCTTGGTTTCATAGAGATTGATAACGTCGTATGCCAGATCGTCGACCGCGTGAACCGCGCCCGAACCGACGTCAAGAACGATATTGTAACCGTTGAGTTTATAGGAATGTATCATTTTGTACCTCATTGTATTTAATAAGCCGCCGCTATATTGCGGCGGCTTATTTCGTAATTACTTTGCCTTCTTCTCGCAAGCCTGGTTAGCAACGCCGCAAGAGGTCTTGCAAGCGGACTGGCAGGAGGTCTGGCACTCGCCGCATCCGCCGTTCTTAACGGAAGCCTTGAGATCACGAGTATTGATAGTACGAATTCTCTTCATTGTAAAATTCCACCTTTCGGATATAATTTAATTCACCATATAGTATATATGATTTTTGCTGATTTGTCAAGAGGTTTTGATGATTTTTGGCGAAATCCCCGAATTTTTCAGCATTTCGAGATGATTTTTTATTTCCTCGGTGACTCTTTCGCCCGGAAGGAGCAGGGGAACGCCGGGGGGATAGACCCAAACGTAGGCGTTTGAGATCTCGCCGCCGTCGGGAAGATCGAGCCAAACCGCGTCGGTAAGCGGTATCTCTGCGGGCGGCAATTCGGTGATGAAGGATGGATAAGTTCTGCCTTCCGAATACTCAGCCTCCGCGTCGAGCGCCATGATCGCGCGGGAGAGGGCGGAAAGATTTTCCGCCGTGTCGCAGATCGAGGTCATGCAGAGCAGATAATCCGAATGCACCATTTCGGGCTCGATATGGAATCTTTCGCGGAGTGCGTTTGCGAGAGTTGAGCCGGTGAAGGTCGTGTTTCTCGTCGAGATCGAGATTTTACCGATGTCATCGGTCTTGATGAGCTTCAGCTTTTCGGGCTTGGTCGAGGCGTAAAATTCATCGAGAATCGCGCGGTAATTATCGAACAGTTCGCGTCTGTCCGAGAGAATATCGGCGCATTTTGCGATCGAGTTCATTAATATATAGGAAGGGCTGCTCGTTTCGAAAATGCCGAGATTGCGTGCGTAAGCGGAGGAATATTTCTCATTGAAAACGAGCCCGAGCGCGGTCTGCGTCAGCGCGGGGAGGGTTTTGTGCAGACTTGTGACGGCGATATCTGCGCCTCGGGGAAAATCGGGGAAGTTCTCCGAAAATCCGAGGTGCGCGCCGTGCGCGGCATCGACGAAAAGCGCGGCTCCGTGCTTTTTGCAGACCTCCGCAATAGCCGAAATATCCGATATTACGCCCTCGTATGTAGGCGAGGTAAGAATGACCGCCGATGCTTCGGGCGCGCGTGTGAAGGCTTCTTCGACCGCTGTCGGCGTGATCGCACCGCAGATGCCGTGTTCTTCGATGATGGGCGGAAGAATGCAGGTCGGGCGGAGACGGCAGATCTCAATGGCATGCCATACCGATTTGTGGCAGTTTCGTGCGACGATAATGGAATCGTTCGGTTTTGTAAGCGTTCTGATTCCCGCAAGGATTCCGCAGGTCGAGCCGTTCACGAGCGGATGAGCCGATTTTGCGCCGTAAAGAGAGGCGTATTTTTCGCAAAGCGAACCGATAATGCCGCCCTCCTCGGGATCGTGCAGATCATCCGCGCCGTCGATCTCGGTGATGTCGACGGAGTAGGGTAGATCGTCGCCGAGCATCGCGGTGTTTCTCTTATGCCCCGGCATATGCATCGGGATCGAGGAGGCGGTTATTTTTTCTATCTTTTTTTGAAAATCAGTTTTCATTCTTCTTGGATTTCTTGACGAGTCTGCCGATGATTGAAACGGCGATTACGACCGCGCCTGCAACATAAGTGGGCCAGAAAATGTACGAGTACATAACGAGCCAATCGAATATCGTCCAGCTTTCGATCGATATTTTGTATATGCCGAAAGCGAACGGCAGTATGAAAGGAAGGACACCGATTATTAAGATGATGTTCCAGATGAAGTTCTTTTTCATGGGGTTCTCCTAATAGAGCGGTATAAACTTGATTTGCTAAATAATTTCATTCAGCAAAGGGTGACAGACCCAATACTTCCCTACATTCGGGAAGTATTGACTCTGTCCAAAATGTCGAAGCAAGCTTCGCCATTTTGAAGCATTGTAGCGAAGGCTGAAATATTTGCCTTCGGCAAATTGCGGCTCTGTCTTGTCGGCTTACGCCTCCATTTTCCTGCGGAAAACCGCCAGAGCCCCACTCTCGCATTGAAATGAGGCTCCGCCTCAAACTCCGCCACCTTTTGAAAAAGGTGGACGAAAACTTTTTACTTTTTACTTGCGTAAGCATCCAGTGCCGCAGGCACCTCGCCGTACTCGGCGAGCAATTTCGATGCGGTCTCTCTGTCCGCGTCCGAAAGCTGCATTATGATGCGTGTTGCGCGTTCGACGAGCTTTTCATTCGTCGGGCGGACGTTTACCATGAGGTTCGAGCGCACCTTGCCCGTTTTGATCATCGCGCAGGTGGAGAACATATTAAGTATCAGCTTTTGTGCCGTGCCGGCTTTGAGTCTTGTTGAGCCCGAAATTACCTCGGGGCCGACGTAGACCGAAACTGCAATGTCGCAGTGATTTTCCATAAGCGAACCGGGATTGCAGGTGACGGATATCGTCTTGCATCCGAGCTCCTTGGCTTTTTTGAGTGCGCCGATGACGAAGGGGGCGCGTCCCGATGCGGAAAGTCCGACAACAACGTCGCCGGGCTTCACGCCGTCGGCTTCGATTGAAGTCATGCCCTTTTCCTCGCTGTCCTCGGCGTTCTCGGTTGCGCGGAAAACGGCTTCCTTACCGCCGGCTATAACGCCGCGGAAGAGGTCGTAGTCAACGCCGAAGGTGGGCGGGCATTCGGAGGCGTCGATGATTCCGAGTCTGCCCGAGGTGCCGCAACCGATATAGATCACGTGGCCGCCCGCCTCGATGGCTTCGCTTATCATATCGATAGCCGCCGCGATCTCGGGGAGCGCTTCGTCGATGCCGTCCTCGACCGCGCGGTTTTCCTGATTGATCAAGCGAACCATTTCGAGAGAGGAAAGCTTATCAATGTCCATTGTGCGAGGGTTTCTGCCCTCGGTTTTGAGTACGTCGTAATTGTCTCTCATATCAATATCTCTTGGGCTCGAAGCCTTCAAATACGGGGATGTCGCCCTTTGCCTTTGCCTCGCCGTAAAGCTCGGGGGTGTTGACTGTCCATGTGAAGGTCAGAGCGTTATAAAGCTTCTTGCAGATCACGAGGGGAAGGAGCTTGGGGTGGCGGCAGTCATAGGAGATGTAGTCGGGCTGTGCGATGCAGTTGAGCACCATTGTGGTTGCGATAAAGCGGGTGAAGATGTTGCCCTTGTGTCCCTTCGCAAGGAAATTGGAAACGAGCACGCCGCGAACGACTCTGGGGCGGTTCTTGCGGTACCAGGAGATGAGGAAGGGATTGAAGGATTTTACCGAATAGAATCTGTCTTCCTTGTCAAGAAGCTTCGCAAGCTCCACGCAAAGGCGGGTGTCATTGCCCTTAAGCTCGATGCAGAGGGGAGTTGTGGGATCGATTCCGGCAAGAACGTCCTCGAAAAGCGGGATTCTTTCGTAGGTGCCCTTGATCTCCATCCAGGAAAGCTCGGAAGCCGTCTTAGAGTCAACGCGCTCGGTGCGGTCGCACATACGCTGGAGTGTATCATCGTGGAAAACGACGACCTGATTGTCCTTCGAGAGGCGGACGTCAAGCTCGATGCCGTAGCCCTCGCGCTCGGCGGCATAGAAAGCCTGCATGGTGTTCTCCACTGCAAAGTCGCCGTGGAGTCCGCGGTGGGCGTAGTCCACCTTCAGGGGCTCAACAGATGTTTTGGGCTGGGGACGGGGACGGAGAAGGAAGACGTAAAGCGCGGAAAGCGCGATAAGTGCGAGAAGGATATAAACGATGATCATTTTAATTTACCTCATTTCGTGGGTTTGGAGTCGCCGTGACGGACGAAGAGCATTGTGATGAATGCGCCTGCAGCGAAGATAGCGGCGTAGGGGAAGAGGATCTTGAGTCCGAAGCTGTCCATGAGGAAACCGGAGACGACGGGGG
>JAZORB010000168.1:0-2107 GCA_045656385.1 Eubacteriales bacterium
TGCTTTTCGAGGGCGGAGCCTCGACGCATCCCGAAATGAGCGAGGGTGCGATCTTTACTTTAAATTTTTTCATTTTTCTTTGCTTTTTTATGCTCGATCAGCAGGTCGATGGCTTCAAGATAGCCGTCGGTGCCGTGCCCCGAGATAGTTGCGATGCAAGCCTCGCGGACGTAGCTGATCTGTCTGAAATCCTCGCGCTTCGACACATCCGAGATGTGAACCTCAACGGTGGGGATGCCGACAGCCTTGAGGGCATCGAGAAGCGCAATTGAGGTATGCGTATATGCGGCGGGATTGATGACGATGCCGTCGAATTTTTTATAAGCCTCCTGAATGGCGTCAACAAGAACGCCCTCGTGGTTGCTTTGAAGCATTTTCAGCTCGATACCGCGCTCGGCGGCGTAGTTCTGTATTTTTGCGAGCAGCGAGGCATAGTTTTCCTTGCCGTAGATCGAGGGCTCGCGGATGCCGAGCATATTGATATTCGGGCCGTTCAGTACAAGAATTTTCATATTATCATCTCCGAAAAGATTTTCAAAACTTCATTTGCGTTGTTTTCGAGTTTGTTTTTATGCGAGATTGCAACGATTGCGTCCGCCGCCGCGGTATAGAGCGGATGGCGGGTGCGGTGCAGCTCCTCGATAGCCTCGCGGCTTGCCGAGAGCGGTCTGTCGGGAGTAACGGGAAGCTCGTCCGTCGGGCAATCAAGATAAAGAATTTTGCCGTTTTGGCGGAGAAGGGGAATATTTTCGCATCTTTTAACGATTCCGCCGCCCGTGGCAATCACGATCCCGCTTTTCTTTGATACCTCGCACACAGCTTGTGTTTCAATATTGCGGAAATTGTCTTCGCCCGATTCGCAGATGATCACGGAAGGATGCTTGCCCGTCATTTCCTCGATAACGGTGTCGGTGTCGATAAAGTTTCTGCCCGTCATCTCGGCGATCAGCTTGCCGATGGTGGATTTTCCGCTTCCGGGCATACCGATGAGGACTATATTTTCCTTTGCGGTAAATATCTTCTTGATGACGTCCGATACCTCTTTTTCGCTGTATTTACAGCCGAGGAATATCTCGGAAGCCTTTGCTGCCTGCAGGATGAGCATCATAAGCCCGCCCGTGGCGGGGATGCCGCCCTCGACGGCTTCAAGAACGAGCTTTGTACGAAGGGGATTGTAGACCGCGTCGACCACACCCGAGAGATTCGGAAAATGCGAGAGGTCTATCGGAATTCCTTCTGTTTTCGGATACATTCCGAGAGGGGTGGTGTTGACGATTATCTCGGCATCCGAATGAAACGTAAGTGCGGTTTCGTAGGTTACGGTATCTGCGCTTGCCTTTCGAGAGACTGTGACAAGTTCTCTGGCACCGAGGTCAGCAAGAACGGCTTTTGCGGTTTTCGAGGTTCCGCCCGTGCCGAGAACGAGAGCCTTTTTGCCGCCGATCTCAATGCCCGCGCGGAGGATCATCTCGCGCATTCCGTAAAAATCCGTATTGTCGCCGATCAGCTTGCCGTCGATCTTCTTGATCGTGTTGACCGCGCCGATCTTTTTTGCGGCGTCGCTGACAAAATCGAGATGGGGAATGACCTTTTCCTTGTAAGGAATCGTCACGTTGATGCCCTCGAACTCGCGCGCTTCAAGAAAGGGCGCGACCTCGTCGGGGGTCAGCTCGCGTATTTCGTAGGTATAATCTGCGAGGGATTCGTGTATTTCTTTTGAAAAGCTGTGCGAAAGCTTTTCTCCTATAAGTCCGTATTTCATTTCGTCGTGAGTGCGTCCGAGCCGTAGCGGACGGTGAGCATATCGGCAACGACCAGCGCGGCGACGCTGTCGATGACTATTCTCGCGCGCGGAACGATGCAGGGGTCGTGTCTGCCCTTGACGCTCAGCACGGTCTCCTCGAGAGTTTGCATATTTACCGTAAGCTGATTCTGCGAGATCGAGGGAGTTGGCTTGATAGCGGTGCGGAAGATGACGGGCATACCGTTTGTGATACCGCCCTGAATTCCGCCCGAATTATTGGTGGCGGTGACGATCTTGCCGTCATTCACGATGAAGGCATCGTTTGCGCGACTGCCGCGCATGGTTTCAATATCTTTTGCGCCG
>JAZORB010000169.1:0-9298 GCA_045656385.1 Eubacteriales bacterium
AGCCCCAGGGCTGGCTCTACACCAAGGTAAAGGCAGACGATTGCCTTGAGATCATTGAAAAGACTATCGTGGACGGCGAGTGCATCGACCGTCTCGCATACAAGAAAAACGGTGAGATCTACCGCGAGCAGTCCAAGATCCCCTTCTACAAGCAGCAGACCAGAGTTGTTCTTGAGCATTGCGGTAAGATCGACTCCGATTCGGTACGCGAATATATCGCTATCGGCGGCTACTCTGCATTTGAAAAGGCTCTCTTTGATATGTCTGGCGCAGAGATCATTGCTGAGATCTCGAAATCCGAGCTTCGCGGACGCGGAGGAGGCGGATTCCCCGCAGGTAAGAAGTGGGAGCAGGTTGCAAGACAGAAGGAAACGCAGAGATACGTTGTTTGTAACGGTGACGAGGGCGACCCCGGCGCATTTATGGACAGAAGTATCATGGAGGGCGACCCCCACAGAATGCTTGAGGGTATGATGATCGCGGGCGTTGCCTGCGGCGCGTCCGACGGATATATCTACGTTCGTGCGGAGTATCCCCTTGCAGTCGAGCGTCTTCGCAACGCGATCAAGCAGGCAGAGGAGCTCGGTCTTCTCGGCGACAACATTCTCGGAACAGATTTCTGCTTCCATATGCACATCAACCGCGGCGCGGGTGCATTCGTCTGCGGCGAGGGTTCTGCTTTGACCGCATCCATCGAGGGTAAGCGCGGATTCCCCCGTGTTAAGCCCCCCAGAACGGTTGAAAACGGACTTTTCGATAAGCCCACAGTACTTAATAACGTTGAGACCTACGCAAACGTAGCGCAGATCATAAATAACGGTGCAGATTGGTTCCTCGGTATCGGTGTTCCCAAGAACTCGGGCACCAAGGCATTTGCTCTCACCGGAAACATCTCCAACACCGGTCTTATCGAGGTTCCCATGGGAACCACCCTCCGCGAGATCATCTTTGATATCGGCGGCGGTATGCGCGGCGACGGAGACTTCAAGGCAGTTCAGATCGGCGGTCCTTCGGGTGCTTGTCTGACCAAGGAGCATCTTGATCTTCCTCTTGACTTCGATACTCTCAAGAAGGTCGGAGCTATGATCGGTTCGGGCGGTCTTGTTGTTATGGATTCGAACACCTGTATGGTCGAGGTTGCACGCTTCTTCATGAACTTCACGCAGAATGAATCCTGCGGTAAGTGCGTTCCCTGCCGTGAGGGTACCAAGCGCATGCTTGAGATCCTTGAAAGAATCGTAGCAGGCGAGGGCCGCGACGGTGATATCGAGCTTCTTCTCGAGCTTGCAGACACTATCTCCGCAACTGCACTCTGCGGTCTCGGAAAGTCTGCTCCCAACCCCGTTGTAAGTACAATCAAGAACTTCCGCGAAGAATATGAGGCACACATCTACGAAAAGAGATGTCCCGCAGGCGCTTGCCAGAAGCTTAAGAGAATTTATATCGATCCCGAGCTTTGCAAGGGATGCTCCAAGTGCGCACGTCAGTGTCCCGTAAACGCTATCAGCGGTAAGGTTAAGGAACCCTTCTCGATCGATCTTGAGAAGTGCATCCGTTGCGGCAGCTGTCTGTCGGCTTGCCCGTTCAAGGCAATTAAGGAGGGCTAAACTATGAGCGAAAAACAGTATATGACAATCGACGGTATTCCGGTCGAAATAAACGGTGAGAAAAATATTCTCGAACTTTGCCAGAAGATCGGCATCAAGATGCCCACCTTCTGTTACCACTCCGACCTTTCCATCTACGGCGCTTGCCGTATGTGCATGGTCGAGAACAAGTGGGGCGGCATTGAGGCTGCTTGCTCGACTCCTCCCCGCGCGGGAATGGAGATCAAGACAAACACCGAGCGTCTCCGCCGCTACCGCAAGAACATTCTTGAGCTCCTGCTTGCAAACCACTGCCGTGATTGCACAGTTTGCGAGAGCAACCAGAAATGTAAGCTTCAGGAGCTTGCAATGCGCTTCAACATTGAGGGCGTTCGTTTCCCCAACCGCGCAAAGTCCACAAAGAACGACGATACATCGTCTGTCTGCATTGTTCGCGATGCGGGCAAGTGCATCCTTTGCGGTGACTGCGTAAGAGTTTGTAACGAGATCCAGAATGTCGGCGCGATCGATTTTGCACACCGCGGATCAAAGATGGTCATCTCCACCGCATTCGGCAAGCCTCTTGCAGAATCTCCTTGTGTAGGTTGCGGTCAGTGTGCGGCAGTTTGCCCCACCGGTGCGATCGTTGTTAAGAATAATATCAAGTGCGTTTGGGAGGCTCTTGACAACCCGAACGTAAGAACAAGCGTGCAGATCGCTCCCGCAGTACGCGTTGCGATCGGCAAGGAGCTTAAGTGCCAGGATGGCGAGAACGTCATGGGCAAGATCATTGCCGCGCTTCGCCGTATGGGCTTTGACGAGGTTTATGACACCACCCTTTCCGCAGATATCACAGTTATGGAGGAGACTGCTGAGTTCATCGACCGCCTTGAAAACGGCGGCAAGCTCCCGCTCATCACCTCTTGCTGCCCCGGTTGGATCCAGTATGCGGAGAAGAAGCATCCCGAATTCCTCGAGAATATCTCCACCTGCCGTTCTCCTATGCAGATGATGGGCTCGCTCATCAAGGAGCAGAACAAGGAAGCCGAGCAGAAGATGTTCCACGTTGCAGTTATGCCTTGCACAGCAAAGAAGTTCGAGGCTTCGCGTCCCGAATTTATGAAGGACGGTCAGCCCGACGTTGATGCTGTTATCACCACCCAGGAGCTCATCCTTATGATCAAGGAGTCGGGTCTTGTATTCGACGAGCTTGAGCCCGAGGCAGTTGATATGCCTTTCGGCGCTATTTCGGGCGCGGGCGTTATCTTCGGCGTGACCGGAGGTGTAACCGAGGCGGTTCTTCGCCGTGTATCCGAGAGCAGATCCCGCGAGTCGCTCCTTCAGGCGGCAAATGCAGGTCAGCGCGGTATGGAGGGCGTTAAGGAATTCTACCTGCCTTACGGTGACCGTCAGCTCCATATTGCTGTTGTCAGCGGTCTTGGAAATGCAGAGCGAGTTCTCCTCCGCGCATCCGCAGGCGAGCATTTCGACTTCATCGAGATTATGGCTTGTCCCGGCGGCTGTATCAACGGCGGCGGTCAGCCCTATGCGGGCAACGCGAAGGAGGCAAGAAGCCGCGGACTTTACGAGGTTGACAGAATGCAGAGCATTCGCCGTTCTCAGGAAAATCCCATTGTAAACTCGGTTTACAAGAAGATTATCAAGGACCACGCTCACGAGCTTCTTCACGTTCACTACACAGCAAAGAAAGACGACTAATTACTTTTTCTGCGGCGGCACAGCCGCCGCAGAAGCTTATTTAAGGAAATAATATGCGTAAATTTGATACAAAAGTTCAGCATCTGAAATATAAGGTGCTTCGCGAGGTCGCAAGACTTGCGTGGAACGATACTCTGCTTGAAAATTGCATCGACATCCCCAAGACCATCGTTCCCGGTAACGAGCCGACGATGCGTTGCTGTGTTTATAAGGAGCGCGCGATCCTCGGCGAGAGAGTTAAGCTTGCTATCGGCGGCGACAAGAAGAACCCCAACATCATTCAGGTCATTGAGATCGCGTGTGACGAGTGTCCCGTCAGCGGATACGAGGTAACCAACGCCTGCCGTGGATGTCTTGCTCACCGTTGCGAGGACGTCTGCAAGAAGGGCGCACTCTCCTTTGACGAAAACCACGTTGCGCACATCGACAAGTCGAAGTGTGTTGAATGCGGTGCTTGTGCGAAGGTTTGCCCCTACACCGCGATCGTAAAGCGTACCCGTCCTTGCCAGAATGCTTGCAAGGTCAAGGCGATCTCAATGAACGAGCAGAAGGCGGCGCTCATTGATAACAACAAGTGCATTCGTTGCGGCGCCTGCGTTTATCAGTGCCCCTTCGGAGCTATCTCGGATAAGTCCTTCATCGTCGATGTCATCGAGATCATCAAAAAGAGTAAGCGCGATGGCGCGGGCAAGGTTTATGCTATGGTTGCCCCCTCGATCGCCAGCCAGTTTACTTATGCGAAGAACGGACAGGTCATCACGGGTCTGCGCAAGCTCGGATTTGACAAGGTCATCGAAGCTGCTCTCGGCGCCGATCTTGTTGCACTTGCAGAGTCGCGTGAGCTTGCAGAGAAGGGCTTCCTGACTTCGTCATGTTGCCCCGCATTCGTGACCTATATCAACTCCGCGTTCCCGAATCTTAAGGAATTCATCTCGCACAATCCCTCGCCGATGGCACTTCTCGCGAAGGTCATCAAGGAGCGCGACGCGGATGCGAAGGTCATCTTCGTTGGTCCCTGCACCGCAAAGAAGGGCGAGGCTCAGCGCGAGGAGGTCAAGCCCTACGTTGACGCCGTTATCACCTTCGAGGAGCTTCAGGCTCTCTTCGACAGCCGTGATATTGACATCACCCTGCTTGAAGAATCGGGACTCGATGATGCATCCTATTACGGACGCATCTTTGCCCGCACGGGCGGTCTCTCCGAGGCTGTTGCGGCTGCTATGGCAGAGCAGAATATCGAATTCGATCTCAAGCCCGTCGTTTGCGACGGAATCGAGGCTTGCCGTATGGCACTTCTCAAGAAGAACAAGAATATTCTCGACGGCAACTTCATCGAGGGAATGGCATGTATCGGCGGCTGTATCGGCGGCGCCGGATGCCTGACTCACGGAGATAAGAACAAGACCGAGGTCGATAAGTACGGCAAGGAAGCGGCTGATAAAGCTATCACCGATGCTGTTAATGCCGTAAAATAAAATTTAGCAGTCTCTCAAACCGAGAGACTGCTTTTCATATTAATTAAATTCCAAACGAAGATTCGACCATCTAACCGCAGGGTGACAGCCGGCAGCCTCGTAAACACGGCGCGCGGGATTGTTTTCACCCGTATAAAGCGACATAAAGGTCGCGCCGTGCTGCGAATGATGGCGGCACATCTCACAGAAGATCAAGGTTGCAATTCCGCGTCCGCGGTAATCGGGATGGGTTCCTATGCCGCAGAAATTTCCGCGTATACCGTCCCCCTCGCGCACCTGCGAGAGCGGACCTGTGTATCCGATGACGAGTCCGTCCGCTCCTTCATCCACGGCAACGACGATCGGTTGATCAAGATGAGCAAAGACCGTCTTGCGCCAACCGGGATTGCGGATGGCATCAAAAAGCTCATAAAGCCCGTGGTGACGGGCGGGATCGTAATAGGTGATCTTTATACCGCTTTGGGCGAGAGAGGAAAGCCTCTCCGACTGCCCTTCGGGCACAGTATATTCCGAAAGCGGCATATAGTAGGCTATCTGCGCGCACCATTCGGCGTATCCGCGGCGAATTAAGAGGCGGGCGGCAGGGGAATCCGATGCGATACCGGGCGCGCAGGGGTGACCGTCGGTGCTTCCCGGAATGATCCAGGGGAGATGCGCGGGATCGTGAAAAACTATATCTATGCGCTTCGCGCCCTGATCGTCGCGCAGGATCCTTTCGGCTTCATCGAGCAAAGCGCCCGCGCAGGACTGCGATCGATATTCGGGAAGAACGCCGAAATATGTGAGATAGGAGACGCCATCGCCGTTCGGCAGACGAGCGGAAAGAAAGCCTATCGGCTTCCCAGCCACCACAGCACTAAGCGTCAAAGTGCCGTCCATATTGAATATACGGTCGAATTCATCCTTGCCGAGAGGTCGATAAAAGAGATCGTCGGTATGTATTATCGAATTATATATTTTTCTGAGGTCACCGACCGCGCCTCGAACGATTTTATATCTGTCAGTCATACTTATCTTTCCAAAGGAATGTAATCGGGGTTTTTCTCGGGCATCAGCACCTTGATCGAGTTTTGCCAATCGTGAAGAAGTGTCAGCATTTCCTTCGATTTTTCGGGCATTTCGGATGTGAGATCGTGCAGCTCCGAGGGGTCGCTCTCGAGGTTATAAAGCTCGGTATGCATATCCTCGAAGAACTCGATCAGCTTGAAGTAACCCTTCATAACGATCGCCGCGGGGGTTCCGCCGGGGTCGGAATAGTGCGGGTAGTGCCAGAAGATCGGGCGCTCGGGGAGGTCATCGGTCTGTGTAAGGAGCGGCATAAGGCTCAAACCGTCGATCTTGTTGTCGGCGGGATTTTCAATGCCTGCGGCTTCAAGCAGAGTGGGGAAGATGTCGGGCGTGCAGGTTGCTGTGGAGCAGGTCGTGCCCGCGGGGATGTGTCCGTTCCAAACAAAGAAGGCGGGAACGCGCGTGCCTCCATCGTAGACCCAGCCCTTGCCCTCGCGCGCGGGCGCGTTGCAGGTGGGCGAGCCCTTCGCCGTGGCAAGACCGCCGTTGTCGGAGGTGAAAAGGATGAGGGTATCGTCCATCAGCCCCTCGGCTTCAAGATAATCGAGGAGTCTGCCGATGTTCCAGTCGAGGTTGTAGATCATCGCCGCATAGACGGGATCTGAATGGAACTTGCGGCGGCAGATGCGTCCGTCGCGGTTGTGCAGGGTGGGGAAGTGGTCGCCGTATTCAAAGGGATCGAGCTTGTCGAGCCCCATTTTCTTTGCCTTTTCCTCAAAATATGCCACATGCTCGGGCTTGCCGTAGAAGGGGTGATGGACGTCATAGTACCAAAGATTGAGGTAGAAGGGCTTGTCCGAGCGGCTCCGGACGAGATTTATTGCCTCATTCGTCAGGCGGTCGGTCAGGTGCTCGCCCGCGGGACCGTCGGGAAGAGTGGGGATTCCGCAGGGCATAACGTAGCCGGTTCGCGGTCTGCCCCAATGACAGCCGCCTATGTTGACGTCAAAGCCGACCTTGTCGGGCCAATAGGGTTCGTCTCCGAGGTGCCATTTGCCGACGTGCCAGGTGTCGTAGCCGGCCGACTTGAGGAGATGCGCGATGGTTGTTTCTTCAAGAGGAATATGATCCACATAAGGCGCGTCGATCAGCTTGCCGTAGCGCGGATGAACTCCGGGGTTGGCTATCCAGTTGGTCACACCGACGGTTGCGGTGTATTTTCCTGTCAGAAACGACGCGCGTGATGGTGAGCAGACGGGGCAAGCGGCATAAGCGCGCGTGAAAGCCATTCCTCGCTCGCGCAGACGGTCGAGATTCGGGGATTCGTAAAAGTTGCTACCGCAGTATGAAAGGTCGGTCCATCCCATGTCGTCAATGAGGATGGTGATGATATTCGGCTGTTTGCTCATTTTTTGCGTCCTTTCGGTTTTATTCAATAATATTATACCATATTACCAACCTTTGTGCAATAACTTTTTTCCTCGCGGGGATTTACAAGATAAAAAAATCATGGTATAATTAATATGTGATAATTTTTTCGGGAGGTTCCCATGAATAATAAGGTTTTTGAAAGAAGAAAAAAAGAGAACATCCCCGTTCTTGCCATTTGCTATGACTTCGACAAAACTCTCTCGCCCGATGATATGCAGGCGCAGGGATATATCCAGTCGGTCGGCTACGACGTCGGCGAATTCTGGAAGGAAACAAACGAGCTTGCCGAAAGAAATGAGATGGATCAGAATCTCGCATATATGCTCAAAATGGTGCGCGAGGCGGAGGGAAATATCGTTTTCAGCCGCAAGACACTTGCCGATTACGGCTCTCGCGTCACTCTGTTCCCCGGAGTTGAGGATTGGTTTTCGCGCATTCGCGAATACGGCGCGGGAAAGGGCGTTAAGGTCGAGCATTATATAATTTCTTCGGGACTCAAGGAAATGATCGAGGGCACGCGCGTTGCGGGCGAGTTTGAGAAGATCTACGCCTCGTCCTTCTATTATAACGAGCGCGGCCTTGCCGTCTGGCCGGCACAGGTGATTAATTACACCAACAAAACGCAGTTCCTTTTCAGAATCGAGAAGGGCGTGCTCGACGTCAACGATTTTGCCGTCAACGATTCCTTTGCGCCCGAGGAGCTCCGCGTTCCCTTCAGAAATATAGTCTATATCGGCGACAGCGATACCGACGTGCCCTGCATGAAGCTGGTCAACTCGAACGGCGGACATTCTATCGGCGTTTATCACACCGAAACGAAGGATAAAACGAAGGTCCACAAGATGATGCGCGACAAACGCATCAAGTATTTCGCGCCCGCCGATTACCGAGAGGGTGGCGAGCTTGACGTCCTCGTCAAGGCGATCATCGACCGCACTGTGAGCAACGAGGTGCTCCAGTCGAAGCATTACGTCTGCAAGAGCGACACCGCCGACGCGGAGAGTCACATCGGCGCGGACGAGCAGAGAAGAAGCGACCTCATCATGGCTCTTGAGGACAGCCACAGCTTCGCGCAGACTCATAAGGTCATCGCGGAGCTTGCCGAGATCACCGATTGGACTCTCGCGGAAAAAGAGGCTCTCTTCGTAGCCGCACTCGGCAACAGCCAGGTTCATTATATTCTCGGCGACTCGGATCTGACCGAGTTCTTTGCTTCGCTTCTGCGCGACGCGAAGATATCGGATGCCGCGCTTGAGATCAAGGCTGAGATTGAAAAGAAGGATTAAAATGCACTATACTAAAATGCACGGCATCGGGAATGATTATCTTTTCGTTTTCGGTGCAGTTCCCGAAAATGCCGAAGCTCTTGCGGTGAAATATTCAAACAGACAAAGCGGCATCGGCTCGGATGGGATGATCTATATTAACTATTCGGATACCGCCGATTTTTCGATGCGCATCTTCAACGCCGACGGCAGCGAGGCGAAAATGTGCGGAAACGGCATTCGTTGCGTGGCGAGATTTGTCCGTGAAAAGGGATATACCGACAAGGATGAGCTGACCGTCGAGACCCTTTCGGGAGTTAAAAGACTTCGGATGGATGGCGAATATGTTACCGTCGATATGGGAAAAGCAGAAATTTCGGATGACGTGATGCTTGATCTGGGATTTGAATGCACTCCCGTAAGTGTCGGCAATCCGCACGCCGTGATATTTACCGATGACGTGGCGCTCATTCTGCTTCGCGACATCGGGCCGAAGATCGAGTGCAACAAGGCGTTCCCGGGCAGGGTCAATGCCGAGTTTGTGCAAGTTATGGGGGAGCGCGAGCTTCGTATGCGCGTCTGGGAGCGCGGAAGCGGCGAAACTCAGGCTTGCGGCACGGGTGCTTGCGCATCCGCCGCGGCGGCTGTAAGTAAAGGCTTTTGTCGCAAGTGTGAGCCGATCACGGTTCATCTCGACGGCGGCGATCTTGAAATCACCGTCAAGGACGATCTTACCTGCCTCATGCGCGGCCCCGCGGAATTTGTTTCCGAGGGCGAAATAGAATGAATAAAAGCAGGGGCTTGCACGCTCCTG
>JAZORB010000170.1:0-2794 GCA_045656385.1 Eubacteriales bacterium
AATACTTCCCGAATGTAGGGAAGTATTGCGCTCTGTCACCCTTTGCCGCATAAAATTATGCAAAAAGCGAAGGAGCAAAAATCTCCCCTAAAGGGAAGATTTTACTCCTTCCGAACAGCCGACGGGGCGTCGTCTGTTCGAAGCACGGAGAGTATTTCGCGCTCTGCGGAGCGCGACTTAAGAAACTTTTTGAAAAAAGTTTCTTAAGAATCTTCAAAAACTTTTAGCATTTGTACGACTCTGGCGGTTTTCCGAAGGAAAATGGAGGCGGAAGCCGACAAGACAGAGTCGCAGCTTGCCGCAGGCAAGCATACCTTTCTGAAAAAGGTGGACGAAAACTTTAAGCTGAAAATAATTGATAAAGGAATATAAAACAATGAAAAAATTCTGCGCACATCGCGGTCTTTCCAAGCTGATGCCCGAGAACACTCTCCCCGCTTTTGCGGCGGCGCTCTCGCTCGGCGCGGACGAGATCGAATTTGACATAAGACTCACCAAGGACCAAAAGCTCATCGTGTCCCACGACGGCACGCTCGAGCGCATTTCCGACGGCGAGGGCAAGCTCAAGGACAAGACTCTCGATGAGCTCCTCGCGCTCAATATCGGCGTAAAGCACGGCTGGGAGGTCGGTTTTTGCACCGCCGAGGAGGTTTTTGAGCAGTTCGCCAACAAGATCACCTTCAATATGCACCTCAAAGAGCACGGCGAGGACGGATATTTGATCAAAGAACTCGTCAAGCTCGTTGAAAAGTACGATGCTTGGGAAAACGTCTATTTTGCGGGCTCGCCCTCTGAGCTTGAGTGGATGGAAAAGGTCGCGCCCCAGATCCCGCGCACCGCGATCCAGCTCCCCAAGGACACCGTCGAGATCTATGAAATGGCAACAAAATATCATTGCACCGGCGTTCAGTTCTGGCTTGGAATGTTCGACGAGGCTCTGATCGAAAAGATGCACGCGGCGGGCATCAACTGCAATCTCTATTATGCAGATACCCCCGAGGACTACGACAAGTATTTCTCGATGGGCATCGACACTCTGCTGACTAACAGAATGGATCTGGCTAACAAATACAGAAAATGGAAAACGTTTTTTTGATCGTAAATCCCGTTTCGGGAAAGCACAAGGGCAAAGCCGCGCTCTTCGGAGTGACCGAGGCGCTCTCGGCAAATGACGTCGTTCCCACCGTCCTTTTGACGAAGGAAAGGGGAGATGCCATCCGTCTTGCGCGCGATGCGGCTGCTCTTCATGCCGAGGGCAGATGTGATGCAGTTCTTTGCTGCGGCGGCGACGGCACGCTCAACGAGGTGCTGACAGGTCTGCGCGAGGCACGCTCAAAAATGCCCGTCGGCTACATCCCCGCGGGCACAACGAATGATTTTGCAAACGGACTCGAGCTTCCGCTCGACCCACCCGAGGCGGCAAGGGAGATCGCGAGAAATCTGAATCGCGGCAAGCTTCTCAATTTCGACCTCGGACGCTTCGGCGCGGAGAGGTATTTCAGCTACATCGCCTCCTTCGGCGCGTTTTCGTCGCCCTCATATACCACCCCGCAGGCGGCAAAGAACAACCTCGGCTATCTTGCCTACGTCCTCAGCGGCGTCAATGATTTCTTCAAGATCAAGCCGATCCGCACCGTTTGCACCACCTCGGAGGGCAGAAGGATAATCTCCGACCTCGCATTCGGCGCGGTCAGCAACACGCGCTCGGTCGGCGGTGTCGTCAAGCTCGGCGAGGATGAAGTTGATATGAGCGACGGACTTTTTGAGGTCGTGCTGGTCACGATGCCGCAGGATCCCGCACAGCTGAGCCAGATCGCAATGGCGGTAATGCAGTCCGACCTTCACAACTGCAAGCTGATCAAATTCTTCCGCACGCGCCACGTCACGTTCGAGATGGAGAAGGGCACGCCCTGGACTCTCGACGGCGAAAAGGCACTCTGCCCCGGCAAGGTCACCGTGACGAATATCCCGAGGGCGGCGAATTTGATTCTTGATACGAAAAAATAGTGACCACTTAAAGGTAAAATCCCGCGCGGAATTTATACAATTAGTTTAATATGTTTTTGAGGATATATCAAAATGGCTTTATTTTATCTTATAAGACATGGTGAACCCAATTATGAGGCTGTTTCAAGCATAGGTTTTTATGGCTTTGGACGAAGCTTTGCACCGCTCTCGGAAAAGGGAATTAAGCAGGCAGAAGCCACAGCGGAAGATAGCCGATTAGCAGATGCGGATATTATTGTAAGTTCCCCTTACACAAGAGCTTTGCAAACAGCTGCAATTATTTCAAGAAAAACAGGCAAAAAGATAATTATCGAACCCGAATTGCATGAGTGGATTGCTGACAAAGCAAACACTTTACGCTCAGGTAAAGAAGCGGCAGAGCTTTCAAAAGAGTTTAATGAGTATAAAGGTGTTTATCCCGATGGCAAAGAAATGAGATGGGAAACATTAGCATCACTAAAGGAAAGAGCTAAACGGGTAGCTGATAAATACACTGAATACGATAAAGTTATAATAGTTGCTCACGGAATGTTATTCAGAACTCTGACTTATATCGAAAAAATGGCTCCCGCCGAGATAATTGAATGCAGATATGAAAAAGGTCAAGAGGATTGTGTATATTCTTTTTCTTAATAAGTGAACGAATATTCCCATTCATCGGCGAGAATGCATTGTGATATAATAAAACAAACGCAGGGGTGCAGGGGGCGCAGCCCCCTGCAAAAAGAACGATGTCATCCTGAGGCGGGGTCCGCAGACAGCCTGCCGCCGAAGGATCTCGGGCTGA
>JAZORB010000171.1:0-6155 GCA_045656385.1 Eubacteriales bacterium
AATCTTATCGGCACAATATGAAGTAACGCTGTAAGAGAAAACGTAATCGTAAAGGACCTTGCTGCCCTCTGTCTGGCAGAGTCTGAAATAATAGGTATCGGCAAACTTTTTGACGGGAATGTTGTCAAGCGTGAAGGAGCCTTCCTCGTCGGCAAGTGAATAGGTCTCGTTACCCTTGACGAGATAATCGGAAATATCCTTGCCTGCCGCATCGGCTTTCTTCTGAAGCACACGGTAATCGGCTTCGCTCCACACAAGAAGAGTCAGCTTGGCATTGCCTGAATCTCCGCTTGAATGCAAGCGCAGGGCAACGTTATCGAGAAGAACGAGCTGTGCCGAAGTGATATGTGCAGTAGAATTGTAATCAACAACCGGCGCGGCGTTTGCGCGGATCAGCAAAGAAGTATCTCCCGAAAGCTGACGCTTATCTGCGGGGAGGATCGAATTTACGGGAGCCGAAGAATTATAGTCGAAGTAATCCTGCGCCTCGCTTCCGTAATTCAGCATTGAAGCAAGCAGGTTGTCAAAAAGCGCGCCGCTTCCGTAGCTCGCCTTAACGTAGTAGTCAGCAGGAGAGCAAACAAAGCCTGAGCTTCTGATCTCACCGACGCTTCCGAGCGAGCTTGATCTGACACAGATCTGAAGAATCAGGGATTCGCCCATCTTACGCGCGGGAATTCCGTCGGAGGTGAACACATAGTAGCCGTCCTTGGAGGAATCTGCAAGATGCTCGGAGGACACTCCGCTGCTGTCGGTCACTATCATATATACCAAAGCATCCTTCATGGAAGAAATGCCCTCGACTTTGGCAACCATACGCAGAGCGATATTGTCGCCGAGGATCAGGCTCATCGCCGTGAACGCCATATCGACGGTGTGCGCGGTATAGATATATTCGCCGCCGCTGTGAGTTTCACTGATCGTTCCGCTGTTTTTGAGAGCTGTGAGTGATTTGGACGATCGTACAATACCTCCGCTCAGGATCAGCGAATACTTTCCCATATCAAGCGCATGGGAACCGAGTGACAGAGTCACGCCCGTACCGAGAACGACATTTGTCGTCAGCTTGATATCTGCCGTTGCAATGATAGTATACGTGTATTTTTGAGGATTATTGGCAACCGCAACCGCGGCACTGATAGAAGTGCAGCCCTTTCTTGAGGTGACAGTGCTTCCTTCATAGGTATCGACAATAAACTGCGGCAGGTCGCCCTTTCGCCGTGTATACGAAGGCAGGCATACCCAGCCAAACTTACCGTTATAACAAGTGTATCCCCAATCGCCGTTGATCTCGGTGACGTAGATATCGGTGCCCGCGGGCATAACGTCGAGCGAGGTATATCCGACGCCGGGGCCGCTGCGAAGACGCATACCTGCGCTGTAAGTGATATTGTAGACGCCCTCTTTTTGGCTGCTCACGATCGGGACGTCATCACCTGAGGAACCGCCGATTGCGGCTGTCAGAGCTTCATCCTCAAACCATATAAGACCTTCGAGCGTATAGGCACTGTCCCTGCCGTAATAAGCGACAAGCTGGTCGATGGTGCACTTTATTGCCGCGCCTTCCTTATAATACTTACCGCCGATGGTGAGATTGAAACTATCCGAGAAATAGACGTAGCCGTCTATTATACCGTGGATAAGGAAGGAGTGTCCGTATTTTTTACCCGCGGTAGTGCTCGTCCATTGAAAACCGACGAGAACGTCGGTGACAACGTCTCCCATAGACGCGATCTTTTCAAGCGTCTTCTTGAAGGTTGAATTGGTTGCGGGATAATTATGTACCTTTCTTCCGCCTCCTGTATAGGAGAGGTCTTTGTAATTATCATATTCGTCGTTTCCGTTTCCGCCGACGTATCTTGTATTGATACCAAGAAGCAGAAGCTGGGTATTGACGTAATGGGCGCAATAGTTTTTAAAGGTCGTGTAACCCGTATATCTTTTTGCCCATGAATAGGTGAATTCAATCTGCTTGACGATATCGGATGCCGTGGGGATATCGACTGCGGCATCTGTGGAAACGCTCATTGCAGGCAAAATGGAGCAAATGCATATGACTATACAAAGCATTCGTTTCAATATATTTTTATATTTCTTTTCGGTTCTTTTGGTAATCACAAATGATCCTCCGTGGGAGCGGTGCACTGAATAACAAAAACAAAATAAATGTAATTAATTTTATCATCTTTTAACATATCTTGTCAAGGGGTAAATCTAAAATTTTCATACAGCGCCATTAAGTGTTTACAAGCGGCAAATATATTTGGATAAAAATCCCTCCCGGGGACAGGCAAAAAGGCGGAAAGAAATGAATAAGTATATTTGACTACATCTTTTAAAGGAGAATCATTATGTTCAATCTTCTTTCGGTTCTTTCGCGCCTGCTTCACGCTATGCTCGGTATTTCGACCCCCAACAACTTTCCGCCACCGCTTACAAGCGCAGAAGAGGACGAGGCATTTATCCTCGCCAAAAACGGAGACAGCGCAGCAAGGGAAAAACTTATCGTCCATAATCTTCGACTTGTGTCGCACATCGTAAGGAAATACTATTCGAGTGCAAAAAACCAAGAGGATCTGGTTTCGCTCGGCACTATCGGGCTGATAAAAGCCGTGGATTCATACGACACAGGGCATAAAACACGCTTTGCGACTTACGCCGCCAAATGCATACAAAACGAAATACTGATGCACTTTCGCAGTCAGCGAAAGCTGCAAAACGAGGTATCCATAAACGACGCGATAGACACCGACCGTGATGGAAATCCGCTTACTTATGAAGATATTATCAGCACCGACGAAAACATGGCGGAAGATCTTGACCGAAGAATACTTGCCGAAAGAGCCCTTTCCTACATTAATACCATCCTCAGCGCACGCGAACGGCAGGTGATTTTTCTGCGATACGGGCTTTCGGGAAGAAAGCCTAAAACGCAAAAAGAAACGGCAACTCTGCTCGGTATATCAAGATCATACGTCAGCAGGATAGAAAAAAGTGCTCTTGACAAGCTTCGCGAAGCGCTTGGTTCCGAATAACTCTTTGGGCTTTTTTTCTGTGAAGGAATTGTGAAAATTTTCATAAAGGTGTTGAATTACAAATAAAAAAATGATATAATTGACCAAAGAAAAATATCCAGCAAAAAGAAAGGAAGATTTCTGATGAAACTTAACATTCGTCTCATTGCTCTTCTCCTCTCGCTCATTATGACTGTTGGTATCTTCGCTTCTTGTGCAGATGTCGGCGGCGAACAGACCGGCGAGCCCGAAGATCAGACCACAGAAGCTCCCGCAGTTACCGAAGAAGAGACTTCTGCAGATGACACCCCCAAGACTTATGACATCGTTGTAAACAGCGAAGCAATGGCAACCATCATCCGCCCCAAGGATATGAGTTCCGATGATCCTGCAGTCGCTGCTGCTGTAAAGATTCGTAACGGCATCGAAGATGCCGTCAACATTAAATTCAAGATGGCAGATGACTTCAAGAAGGCTACCGAAGAATTCGACGCTTCCACTCTCGAGATCCTTGTAGGTCCCACCGCGCATCCTCAGGTTGCGGAAGCGATCGTAGGTCTCGGCTACGGCGACTACACCATTAAGGCAGTCGGCAACAAGATCGTTGTTTTCGGCTTCACTAATGATGCTATCTCATATGCCGCAAAAGAGTTCGCAAAGATCGTAGATCAGTATAAGGTTGATACCGCAGACGGAAAAGTAAACGTTTCCATTCCTGCAGAGGCGCTCAACATCGTCGAGCAGCACAAGGGCTCGAAGATCTACTCCGAGATTCCCGTGTTTGACGGCGCAACCTTCTCCGCCACCTATGAGACCAACACTGATTGCGACGAGATCATTCTCGACGACGTAACGGTTGAAGGTTACAACGCTTACATAGCAAAGCTTGAGTCTGCGGGCTTCACCAAGTACACAAGCAACGATATGAGCGGTAACCTCTTCACCACTCTTTACAATAAGGATTACACTCTTAACGTTGGTTATTACAAGCCCTATGACGAGTGCCGTATCATCATGGAACCCTTCTCCGAAAAGACCCTTATCGGACTTGAATCGGATAACAAGTACACCGCTGTTACCACCTCTCAGGTAACTATGGTTGGTTGTGAGTACACCGACAGCAAGGGAAGCAACGTTGGTAACGGACTTTGCCTTATCTTCAGACTGGCAGACGGTTCCTTCGTAATCGTTGACGGCTCGTTCAACAGAGCGACAAACGCAAACAACATCGTTAACATCATCACCGAGCAGGCTAAAGAATATGCAACCGGCAAGGACATCAGAATTGCCGCTTGGTTCATTTCTCACTCGCACGGTGACCACAACGGTACCCTTAACGGTCAGACCTCTGCATTCAAGAAGTTTACCGTAGAGCGCGTTATCGCTAACTTTATGACTGACGCCGAGCGTGAAAGATCCATGGGATCAAGCTACAGTGGCAACTGGTCAAGCGGCGAGGGCGGAGGCGACGACAGCACAAGAAACGCTGCTGCAGCACTTGGTGCAGACTTCATTCCCTGCCACGTCGGTCAGCGCTTCTACTTCGCAGACACCGTATTCGAGATTCTCTACACCGTTGAAAGCTACGGTCCTACCGTTGTAAACGCACTCAACACCTCCACCATCCTTGTTCGTGCGATCACTACCGATGCCAAGGGTAACACCAGCACCACAATGGTAATGGGAGACGTTACAGGTCCCGCAATGGCTATCTGCAACAAGATGTACGGAAACGACATGAGATCGCAGGTTGTTCAGGTTGCTCACCACGGTTATACCACCTGGGGTAACGACTCGGCTATGGCAACCGCTTATAAGCACATGGCACCCGAGATCGTTCTTTGGCCTCAGGGTTCATCTGCATTCCCGAACTATAAGGAAAAGTCCTACAACAAGGTTCTTTGGGACGGCACCAACAAGAACTTCCAGCAGCTTTATGTTGCCGGATGGAACAACTCG
Source organism: Eubacteriales bacterium (assembly GCA_045656385.1). GTDB lineage: Bacteria > Bacillota > Clostridia > Oscillospirales > CAG-272 > CAG-390. The sequence goes on from JAZORB010000171.1 coordinate 4,974, forward strand.
CAGTATATCGTTCCCCTTCCCTACTCGGGCGATCCCGCTTCGATCACCTCTATAGTTACCAAGAAGTAATATAATAATTCAGCGGAAGCTCCTTCGTGGGCTTCCGCTGTTTCATTGCTTAAAATTTCCGAAAACTGTTGAAATAACAATCCAAATATGGTATAATGTTTTATATGCCCGTCAGGTAAGATTGCGTTCAGATCTTTCTTTCGCGGTTAAAAACCATATTCTCAAGAAAGGAATATTTTTAATGAAAAAGAATATTCGTCTTATTTCTCTGCTTCTTTCGTTGATAATGCTGATCGGAATTTTTTCTGCATGCGATCAGGGATCGGAAGACACGACCGCAGCTGAAACCGACTCAACTCAAGCACCCGAAACCTCAGCAGAAGAGACAGAGGGAAGCTCAGAGCTCAAGAACTTCGATCTTATCGTTAACGGCGAAACAACGGTAAAGATAATTCGTCCTACGGATCTTCCGTCCGAAGATCCGACAGTAGTAACCGCACTTGCTGTCCGAAATGCTGTCAGGGATCTGACAGGGGTGCAGATGAAATTAGCGGACGACTTTAAAAAGGCAACCGATGAATATGACAATTCGACCCTCGAGATCCTTGTGGGAAAAACCGCTCATCCTCATGTTGCTGAAGCTATCTCGGGGATTGGATACTCCGATTATACCGTTAAGCTTGTAGGCAACAAGATCGTTGTATTCGGATATACAGACGCTTCGATGACAGCGGCAGTTGAAGCTTTTGCCAAGATCGTTGAAAACCATACCGTCACAGATAACGGCACGGTATCTGTATCGATTCCCGTTGAAGCGCTGAATATCAAGGGATCCTGCGATAATTCGAAAATGCTTGCCGAGCTCCCCGTTTTCGATGGAGCAGATTTCTACACTCACTCATATTCCGATCTTTCCGGTGAGCAGGTCGTTCTTGAAAACGCTACGGCGGAAGAGTACAATGCATATATCGCAAAGCTTGAGGCAAGCGGATATACAAAGTACACCTCAAACGATATGAGCGGCAACCTTTTCACGACCCTCTATAACAGCGAAACCACCCTGAACGTAGGTTTCTACAAGCCCTATGACGAGTGCCGTATTGTTATGGAGCCCTTCTCCGAAAAGACTTTGATCGGTCTTGAATCCGACAACAAATATACCGCGGTCACCAC
>JAZORB010000172.1:0-3128 GCA_045656385.1 Eubacteriales bacterium
CAAGCCTGATTACATAAGCTACGATCACTATCATTTCCAGAAGAACACAACGAGAAAGGGATTCTTTGAGAACATCGAGATCATCCGCGATACCGCGATAGCGAACGAGATAGATCCGATGCTCATTATCCTGCTGACCGAGCATATGAGCTATGCCGATCTGACGAAGTATCAGATCGAGTGGGAGGTCAATATGTGCCTGACCTATGGTATGAAGCGTATTTCCTACTTCACTTTCTGGCTGTGTCAGAGTCTGCTTAACGAGGGTTGGAGCAACGCTTGTATGGATACTACGGGCAAGATCTATCCTCATTACTATGACGTCCAAGAGATCAATAAATGGCTCCTGCCGCTTGGAACAGAGCTTTTTGATAAGAACTCCACCGCGGTTTTCCACACCCGTACAAAGGGCGGAGGAAGCCTTGAGAAGGGTTGTGAGGCTTATAAGTCTTACGGTGACCTCGGTGAAATTGCGACCGAGGCTTCCGTGGTCATCGGATTCTTTGATGACGAAAGCTTTATGATCACCAACAGAATGTATAACGATAATGAGAACTCGAGAAATACCGTCGAGTTCCTCGATATCGCATCGGGACTTGAGTATTTCGATACTGCCTCTGCTTCCTGGAAGGATGCCGAAGCCGACGGTATCGTAACGAGAAACGAAAACGGCGTCCTCTGCCGCACCTTCGAGCCCGGAGAGGGAATGCTCTTCAGGGTCAGAGGAAAATAATATAAAAGCTCTCTCGGTTTGCGAGAGAGCTTTTATATATCAAAATACAGTTTCTATAATCCTTCCCGAACATTCGGGCGAATACCGCCATCTGTCAATGTGCGTTGTGTTTTCACAGTCTATGAAGTATCGCATCGGTGCGAGCTCGCCTATGTTCTGGTGCGTGTCGATAAGTATCAGCTTTACCTTCATCCGCTCGGGGATGATACTCTTGATGAAAACCGCGGCGGTGTCGCCGATCTCGATGTCGCGTGCGTCGGGACGTAGCTCGGCAAGCCCCGCAAGGTTGGGCATCAGCTCGATAAATATGCCGTAGCTCTCCACGCTTCGTACGGTGCCCGCAACCGTCTGGCCGGGGGTGAAGAGGGCGGCGTTTTCTTCCCAGCTTCCAAGAAGCTCTTTTTGCGTCAGAAAGAGCCTTCCTGTTTCGCGGTCAACGCTCTTGACAGCTGCCCAAACGAAATTGCCGCAGCAAAGTCGATCCCTCGGATGGGATATTCTCGATACCGAAAGCGAATCGACGGGCAGGAGAGCCGATATGCCGCATCCGACGTCGGCAAAGGCTCCGAATGGCTCAAGATGTGTTATCTTGACGCGGATTATATCTCCCGCTCTGAGTGTCGATAGATATTCCCGTATACAGTCGCGCTGTACCCGGCGACGGGAAAGATGTGCAACAGGCACTCCGCTCTCCTTTTCGATGCCCACAACACGGAAGCATACGGGTTTGCCGACGCGCGTTATGACGGCTATGTCTTTCTGCGCTTCGCCGGGTCGTGAATAAACGCATTCCTCGCGCGGAAGAATACCCGCGATGCCGCCGAGGTCGAAGTGAAGATTCATCTCGGAGTCGCAGAGAAGGGCAGTCTCCTCAAGGACTGCACCGGTTATCATGGCACGCTCGAGTCCCGCGAGCGACGAGGTGAAATTCCTGTTTTCGGGTGTATGTATAAGCGATCCTTCGGGTTTGTACTTTGGATACATCGTGTGACCTCCTGAACTTTTTATATGGTACAGAGATAATATATTCGTAACAATTCGTTTTTAGAACGATAAAAAATATGTGATGGCGCACCCTGTTCGAATGAGCTATTTGGGCAAAAAACGGAGGAAATTAAAGAAAATGGGGTGCTAAATTAAAAAAATATAATTTTTTTCAAAAAAAGTATTGACAAGCGAAAAAACATGTGGTATAATATGCAAGTCTTAAATGAGGGCTAACTATGCCCATAAAAATCTGGAGGAAAAAGAATGTCCACTTTCATGGCAAAGGCTGAGACTATCGAGCGCCGTTGGTTCGTTATCGACGCAGCAGGCGAGTCCCTCGGTAGAACAGCAGTTAAGGCTGCGAACATCCTTCGCGGCAAGCATCGCCCCGAGTTCACCCCCCACGTTGACTGCGGCGAGTACGTAATCATTATCAACGCTGACAAGGCAGTTCTGACCGGCCGCAAGCTCGAGCAGAAGTACTACCACCACCACTCCGGCTACATCGGTGGCCTCAAGAGCATTCAGTACAAGAAGATGATGGCAACCCGCCCCGAGATGGCAATGGAGCTTGCTGTTAAGAGAATGCTTCCCGCAAACACCATCGGCCGCAAGTCGATGACCAGACTTCACGTTTACAGCGGCGCTGAGCACGCACATGCAGCTCAGAAGCCCATCGTTCTCGACTGATCGGAAGTAGAAAGGAGTAATTGAAGATGTATACCAGTGCAAAGCCTTATTTCTACGGAACCGGCAGAAGAAAGAAGTCGGTAGCTCGCGTTAGAGTATATCCCGGTACCGGTGCTATCACCATCAACGGCCGCGACATTGACGAGTACTTCGGTCTCGACACAATGAAGCTCATCGTAAACCAGCCCTTTGAGGTTACCGGCAATGTTGGCCAGTTCGACATCGTTGCAAACGTAACCGGCGGCGGTTTCTCCGGCCAGGCAGGCGCAATCCGCCACGGCCTCTCCCGCGCACTCGTTCTCGCTGACGAGGCAAACAAGCCCGCTCTCAAGGCAGCAGGCTTCCTGACTCGCGACCCTCGTATGAAGGAAAGAAAGAAGTACGGTCTCAAGGCCGCTCGTCGCGCAAGCCAGTTCTAAAAGAGATAATTTATTATTTCTTATATACAAAAAGCTCTGCTGTGCAGGGCTTTTTGTGTTTTATAGGGCGGTTCAATTTGTAAAAAATTGAGCCGTCCTATTTACTTTTTGCCGTTTTTATGGTATAATCTAACTAATCGATAAACTTGAATTTGACGAACAGTAGAATAATAAATATGGAGGAAACACAAATGAATGTTAAGCTTATCCCAATTAACGATGATAACAGAGATGCAGTTTTGAATCTTGCCACACGTGAAGACCAGCCATTCTGTGCTCCCAATGACTATTCCTTGGAG
>JAZORB010000173.1:0-9559 GCA_045656385.1 Eubacteriales bacterium
AGCAAGATATATCGGTATCAACGTAAAGAAGGTCATTATCCGTACAGTTCTCATTTCCGGCGCTCTTTGCGGCGTTATGGGATGGATACTTGCTGCGGGAACAGACCATTCAATCACTTCTTCCGCGGTTGGCGGAAACGGATTTACCGCTATCATGGTATCTTGGATGTCAAAATTTAATCCCATCACCATGATCTTCTCATCGCTTCTCGTATGCTTTCTGCAGAAGGGTGCAGGCGAGATCGCATCAAACCTCGGTCTTAACTCCAGTGTCGGTGAAGTACTGACAGGTATTATGATCCTCTTTATCATCAGCAGCGATTTCTTTGTAAACTATCAGATACACTTCCGTAAAAAAGAAAGAAAGGAGAAGGACGCATAATGGGCTTTTTTGCAAAAATTATGGCATTTATCGCTGCGGCGATAGTTCAGGGTACGCCTCTCCTTTTCGGTGCGACCGGTGAGATCATAACAGAGAAGAGCGGAAACCTCAACCTCGGTATCCCCGGTATCATGTATATCGGCGGTATTTCCGGCATCATCGGCGGATATCTTTATGAGCATTTCTGTGCTGAACCCGTTCCGATCCTTTGCGTGATTATCTCTTTCCTCGCATCTATCATCGGTTCGACTTTTATCGCATTTATTTACAGCTTTTTGACCATTACCCTCAAGGCTAACCAGAACGTTGTAGGTCTTGCTCTGACCACCCTCGGCGTCGGTCTCGGCAATTTCTATGGCGGCTCGCTTCTTAAATTCTTCGGCGAAAACGGCTCCATTTCTCTCTACGTAACCGGTAACGCCTATAAGGCGAAGATTCCCTTCCTTTCAGATCATCTCGGAATCGTCGGTGAGACTTTCTTCTCGTTCGGATTCCTCGTTTACGTTGCAATTATTATTGCAATTATTTCGCAATGGATCCTCAACCGCACCCGCGTAGGACTTAACCTCCGCGCAATCGGTGAAAACCCCGCAACCGCAGATGCCGCTGGTATCAATGTTTCGCTTTATAAGTACGTTGCCACCTGTGTAGGCGGCGCCATTGCGGGACTTGGCGGACTTTATTTCGTTATGGACTACACCACGGGTGCGTGGACGAACAATGGATTCGGTGACCGCGGATGGCTTGCTATTGCAATCGTAATCTTTGCGCTCTGGAAGCCGAGAAGCGCGATATTCTCGTCCTACATCTTCGGCGGACTTTATATCGCCAGCGTATTTATCTCGGGACTTTCGGGAAGCACCAAGGAGCTCATCAAGATGCTCCCCTACCTTGTAACCATCGCAGTTCTGGTCTTTACAAGCTCGCGCAAAAAGCGTGAGCATCAGCCTCCTGCCGCACTCGGACAGTCTTATTTCAGAGAAGAAAGATAAATTCTAAATGGAAATATTCAGATTTGAAACAATCGACTCAACTTTTGTTGAAGCGGGTAGACGTATGCACGATCTTTCCGACGGCGCATATCTGTTTACCGCTCGCGAACAGACCGCGGGCAGAGGGCAGGGAACTCATTCTTTCCATTCCCCCAGGGATAACGGTATTTACGCAACCCTTCTTCTGGTTGGCGAATATGCTGATGTTTGTATGCCCGCTTTTTCTTCAAAGCTTGGCCCTTTCACGACGGTAACAATCACTAATGCCGTGCTTGATGCTTGCTCGGATTTCGATCAGCGCCTTGGAATCAAATGGCAAAACGATCTTCTCCTTGACGGAAAAAAGTACGGAGGCGTCATTACCGCTGTCACAGTCAAGCAAGGAAAGCTCACAACTATCCGAATCGGCTTCGGCATCAATACCGGATATGCCGATATGCCCGACGAGCTTCGAGGCAGGGTGACAACTCTTGGGCTTGACCCCGCAGACACCGAAAAGCTGATGATCGAGATCGCGGACAGGCTTTGCAATAATCTTCCCGAAGTCAAGCAAGAGGAGCTTTACAGCGAATACGTCAAGTATTGCACCACTCCGGGCAGAAACATAATGCTTCCCGATGGCAGATGTGCCACGGCTATAAGCATTGCCTCGGATTTTTCGCTCATCTATTCGGTCGAGGGCAAACGCCCCGAATTCACAAACACAACAGCGGGACTTATAATCCTGTGATACAAAAGGGAGCTTTGCGGCTCCCTTTTTCACATTGGCAGGTTTTTATTCATATTATGTAGTATAACTCTTATGATTGAGGACCTTAACATGGATAATAATATAAAACTTGCACTTCTCGGCGGCGATGGCAGACAGTGCTATCTTGCTAGAGAGCTCGCCGCGCGCGGCTTCGAAACTGCCGTTTGGGGGCTCGGCAAAGAGTTTGATATAGATAAAGCGGTTAAATGTCGCGAAGCCCGCAGCGCGATAGATTCTGCCTCCGCGGTAATTTTGCCCCTTCCCGCATCTCTTGACGGAATAACCGTTAATTGCAGCGACCCGGATGCAGATAAACTCAAGCTTCTTACATTGCTTGAATACACAGATGTGCCGGTTTTTGGCGGCAGACTCAACGAAAGCTTCCGCCTTTCGGCATCAGCAAGAAAAAAGCGCGTTATCGATTATTTCGAATCCGAAACGTTGCAGATAAAAAACGCCACCCCGACAGCGGAGGGTGCGATATATCTGGCAATGCAGAATATGAAAAAGACTCTCTGCGGAAGCCGTGTGGCAGTCATAGGTTATGGCAGAATAGGAAGAATGCTTGCCTGTATTCTTGGAAAAATGGGAGCATCGGTTACGGTTGCGGCTCGCAATCTGCGCCAACTTGCCGAGGCTTCGTCCTTTGGTAATGAGATAATTCGTATATCCGATTCATCCGCTCTCGGTGGTCTCGGGCTGCTTTGCGAAGAGGGGGCGTTTGACGTGATATTCAATACCGTTCCTGCACGCCTTTTCGACAAAGAGTTAATAGAGATGTTGCCAAAGGATGTTTTGATTATCGATCTTGCCTCTGTGCCGGGCGGGGTAGATTTTGCGGCGGCTAAAGAACGTGGAATAAATGCAATCTGGGCGCTCTCTCTGCCTGGAAAATACGCTCCCGAAAGTGCGGGTAAGATCATAGCCGACACCCTCTGCGAGCTATTTGAAAGCGAGGGGATAATATGAAAATAGGCTTTGCTTTATGCGGTTCGTTTTGCACCTTTGCGCCCGCTATCGAACAGCTTAAGCATCTTTTGGATTCTGGCCATGATATCGTACCTATAATGAGCTTTAACGCAGCTTCGATCGATACGAGATTCGGCGAGGCAAGTGAGCATATAAAAAGAATAGAATTTCTTTGCGGAAGATCTGTCATAAAGACGATCGAGGATGCCGAGCCGCTTGGTCCCAAGGAAAAGCTCGATATGCTTATCATCTGCCCTTGTACCGGAAACACACTCGCCAAGCTTGCTCTCGGCGTTACCGATACACCTGTAACAATGGCGGCTAAAGCACATCTTCGCTGCGACCGCCCGCTACTGATCGCGCTCGCCACAAATGACGGACTTTCAGCTAATCTTTCCAACTTGAACGCTATGCAAAAACGAAAGAGCGTTTATTTTGTTCCTTTGCGGCAGGACGATCCCGAAATGAAGCCACATTCGCTCGTTTGTGATTTTTCTAAACTCGGCGAGGCTTTTTATGCCGCGATCCGTTGCGAGCAACTCCGCCCGCTATTTTTGAACTGATGCAGATCCTTCCCCTAGGGGAAGGATTTTTTATATTATCTATTGAATTTTATTTCTCTTTGTGATATAATTACTATGAATTATTATTGTTTGCGCACATTTTGCGCGAAAGTGAGGATAAAATGTCTGATTTCAAGATCGAAACAAAATGTATTCAGTCGGGTTATAATCCCGGAAACGGAGAGCCCCGCGTTCTTCCTATATACCAGAGCACGACCTATAAGTATTGCTCCTCCGAAGAGGTCGGAGATCTCTTTGATCTTAAGGCTGACGGCCACATGTATTCGCGTATTTCCAACCCCACAGTTGCAGAGGTAGAGAAGAAGATCACCGACCTCGAGGGTGGCACAGGTGCCATCCTTACCTCCTCGGGTATGTCCGCGATCCTTCTTGCGGTTCTCAATATCACCAAGGCAGGGCAGAATATCGTTTCTCTTTCCGCGATCTATGGCGGAACCGTAAACCTTTTTGCAGTAACCCTCAAGCGCTTCGGCATTGAGGTGCGCTTTGCAACCTCTGCTATGAGCGACGCGGAGATAGAATCCCTTATCGATGAAAACACCCGCATGCTTTTCGGCGAGACCATCGCAAATCCTGCGCTCGACGTTCTTGACTTCGACCGCTTTGCAGCTATCGCTCACAAAAACGGCATTCCTTTTGTAGTCGATAACACCTTCCCGACCCCCATCCTTTGCCGTCCCTTCGAGCATGGATGCGATATCGTCGTTCACTCCACCACCAAGTATATGGATGGCCACGCTACCGTTGTCGGCGGTTGCGTAGTTGACGGCGGTAAGTTCGATTGGTCTGCTAACCCCGAAAAGTGGCCCGAGCTCAACGATCCCGATCCCTCCTACCACGGCGTTGCTTACGTAAAGCAGTTCGGCAATGACGTTGCATACATAACCAAGGCGCGCGTTCAGCTTGTCCGCGATATGGGCATTGCCATGACCGCAATGAGCGCATTCCTTCTCAATCTCGGTCTTGAGACCCTCCATCTTCGTATGGAAAGACATTGCTCGAATGCCCTTGCGGTATCGAAGTATCTTGACGCACACGAAAAGGTCGAAAGCGTTTCTTATCCCGGACTTGAGAGTGATCCTCGCAATGAACTCGCAAAGAAGTATCTTCCCGAGGGATGCGCGGGCGTTGTTTCCTTTGTAATCAAGGGCGGCCGCGACGCTGCTGTTAAGTTTATGGATTCGCTTAAGCTTGCCGCAATCGTTGTTCACGTTGCCGACTCACGTACCAGCGTTCTCAATCCCGCATCAACCACCCACCGCCAGCTCACCGATGAACAGCTTGCCGCAGCAGGAATTCCCGCAGGCCTTGTCAGACTTTCGGTCGGCACCGAGCATATCGACGATATCATCGCCGATATCGAGCAGGCACTTAAAAACGCTTAATCAAGGAGGCTCAAATGCCTATTAAAATACCCAATCTTCTCCCCGCGACTCAAACTCTGCTTGATGAAAACATCTTCGTTATGACAGAGACCCGCGCGATCACGCAGGACATCAGACCTCTGCATATCCTCATGCTCAACCTGATGCCGCAGAAGATCACCACAGAAACGCAGATCGCTCGTTTGATCGGTAACACCCCTCTTCAGGTCGAGCTCGAACTGCTCCAGACCGCAACCCACAAGGCGACTCACACATCTGCAGAGCATATGCTCGCGTTCTACAAAACCTTTGACGAGGTAAAGCATAAGAAATACGACGGAATGATAATTACGGGCGCACCCGTCGAGCAGATGCCTTTCGAGGAAGTTACATACTGGGATGAGCTCTGCGAGATCATGGAGTGGTCGAAGACGAACGTTACGTCCACCTTCCATATCTGCTGGGGCGCGCAGGCGGGACTTTATTATCATTACGGAATCAAAAAATATCCGCTTGACGCAAAGCTTTTTGGAGTTTTTGAGCATACGGTTGACCGTCGTTCCTCTATGCTTTTCAGAGGATTTGACGATAAATTCTTCGTGCCTCATTCGCGCCATACCACCGTGCGCATTGAGGACGTTGAGGCTTGCCCCGAGCTCAAGATCCTTTCAACCTCGCCCGTTGCGGGACTTTATGCCTGTGCGACCGATCGTGGCAGACAGATATTCATCACGGGTCACTCGGAATATGACGCCGGAACCCTTAAGGCAGAGTATCTCCGCGATAAAAACGCAGGACTTCCTATTGAAATTCCGGTCAACTATTTCCCGAACGACGATGACACTCTCGAACCTATGGTAACCTGGAGAAGCTGTGCAAATCTGCTTTACTCCAACTGGCTCAACTATTTCGTATATCAGACCACACCTTACGACAGAGAGCAGATCAACTGATTAAGAAAGGAGATCTCAAATGAAACTCGCATCTGATTTCAGACAGTCCGCCCGGGAAGCCCTCAAGGGCAAATGGGGACTTGCAGTTGTTACGGGTATCGTGGCAAGCATCCTCGGCGCATCAACGCACGGCGGCGGAGGCGGAATTAACTTCGATTTTTCGGGCTTTAACAATTCCGAAATTGAAACTGAGATAAATATCCCGTCCGATTTTAACTTTCAAAACTTACCGAGCTTTGAAGAGATATTCCCGGGTGTAGAACCTGCATTCTGGGCGATCTTCGGTACAATACTTGCCGTAGGTCTTGCCCTTGGACTTGTTGTGGGTGTTGCCTTCTTCATTCTCGGAAGTATCGTTTCCCCGGGATATGCAAAATTCAATCTTAATCTGATCGACGGCGAAAATGCCGAGGTCAATGATCTTTTCAAGTATTTCAAGCATTGGAGCAATATGGTGCTTGCCAATCTTCTGCGTTCGGTCTATATTTTCCTTTGGAGCTTGCTGTGCTTCATTCCCGGATTCATAGCTTCTTATACTTATTCTATGGTACCGTACATTATGGCAGAGAACCCCGAGCTTACGGCAAAGGAAGCCTGCGAGAGATCAAAACAGCTTATGGACGGCAACAGAATGCGTCTTTTCTGCCTCACCTTCAGCTTTATAGGTTGGGCGATCCTCTGCGCTTTTACCTGCGGTCTCGGCAATCTTGTTCTTGCTCCCTATATCGAGGCTGCGATTGCGGATTTCTACCGCGAGATCTCGGATACCCGTCCCATTCCCGAGCCCGACGAAAGCATCCCCGTTTATATCCCTGAATCACTAGTTTAATAAAAACTCGCCGAAAGGCGAGTTTTTTTTACGGCATAAGAAACACTCTTCGTCTGATAAGGTCGCAGAATAGAAAAAGCGGTATCAAGGTAAGATAATGATAAAGGAAGAGTCCCGGCAATTCGGTTGCGTATATTGCGGGAACGGGCAGAAAAGAAGAGAAGAGCCCGATAACGAAAACGTAAACACATGCGGCAACCGAGGCAAACGCTGTCTTGATTGCAAGATGAAACCTGCGGTAGAAAATGTTTTTCTCGAAATAATAAATCAAGAGCGAGAATATGACCGAAAAGATAAGTTCATATATCAAGCTTGATTCCAAAACGGCATCCGGAAGCCACGAGTGCAGGGGCGCGTGAAAGAACGGATATGTGAAAGGGTACAAGGTTTCGGAAACGAAAACGCAGGTTTTGATAGACAAGATCGAAATAATCGTTCGGAATAAGCCTCCGAGAATCGCGGCGGTTGCCGCTTCTCCGTATCGTGATGAAAGGAAAATCTTTATCGGCGATTCATCCCGCGGCTTGATATACGGCATTTTTATGACTCCTTTGAGATTTTATAGTAATTATTGACAAAAACATTTTGATTAATGCCCTAAAAATGCAATTTGCCTATTGAAAAAATATTGAATATTTGATATAATAATATAATGTATAACTATGGAGGTGCGCATGAAGATCTTATTTGAAAACTGCAAGGTGTTTGATAGTTCAAACAGAATACTCAAGCCGAGGTCGATACTCGTTTCGGACGGTATCATCCTTGATCTTTTGCGTCACACCGACCGCCGCCCCGAGGTCGACTCGGTTATTGACTGTGGCGGCAGACAGGTAATTCCCGGTCTCATTGATATTCACACACACGGCAGAGCGGGCGCAGATTTCAATGCCGCCGATGCGGATGATATGAGAAATATGGCGAAGTCGTATTCCGAATACGGAGTTACATCGGTATTCCCAACTCTCGCCTCTGCGGAATTTGAAAGCCTTTGCTGTCAGGCGGAGCTTATCGACAGCCTCAAGGGCAACACCGACGGGGCGGAATTCCTCGGCGTTCATCTAGAGGGCAGATACCTCAACCCTTCAAAGGGAGGAGCGCATAATCCCGATCTTCTCGTCCTGCCGAACACCTCGGAGCTTGAGGAATTTGCGGGATACTCCAAGCTTCCGCTTCGCGTCAGCGCGGCTTATGAGCTTGAGGGCGGAGATGTATTTGCCGAAAAGGCAAAGGAGCTCGGTGCAACTCTTTCACTTGCTCATACAGCGGCTACCTATGGCGAGGCAAAAGAAATCTACCGCAAGCATAAGGTGGCATTCACGCATCTTTATAACTGCATGCCTCCCATCCACCACCGTGACGGCGGAACTGTTCTTGCCGCACTTGAATCGGGCGGCTTCTGCGAGTTGATTTGCGACGGTCATCATATCTCGCCCGAAATGGTCGCCTTTACCTACCGCATGATCGGTATGGACAGGATGGTGCTTATCAGCGATTCCATGGAGGCAACCGCGCTTTCTGACGGAGAATATAGCATCGCGGGACTTCCCGTTTACGTCAAGGACGGCGTTGCGCGAACCGCTACCGGAAATCTTGCGGGAAGCACACTTTCGCTTGTTCACGGCGTTGAAAATCTTGCGAAATTCGCAAATATCCCCATCGAGGACGCGCTTATTTGCGCTACACTTACCCCCGCCCGCGCAGTAGGACTTGAAAACAAGGTCGGCAAACTTGCCGTTGGCAACCGTGCGGATTTCATAATCGGCTCGATCAGCGGAAAGCACATCGAGATCGAGCAGGTCTTCGTCGCCGGCGAAGAAGTATTATAAATTTAAATTTGTAAAATAACGAAAGGACGGTCAAAAGAAATGACTAAACCTAAGTATTATATAACAACAGCAATCGCGTATGCTTCGGCAAAGCCACATATCGGCAACACCTACGAGGCTATCGCGACCGACGCCATCGCCCGCTACAAGAGAGCAAAGGGCTATGACGTATTCTTCTGCACGGGCACCGATGAGCACGGTCAGAAGATCGAAAACTGCGCCGCAGCCGCAGGTATCGCGCCTCAGGCATACGTTGACAACGTTGCAGGCATCATCAAGGGTATGTGGGACAAGATGAACGTCAGCTACGACTACTTCATCCGCACCACCGATGATTATCACGTAAAGACTATTCAGAAGATATTTGAGCGCTTCCTCCGCCAGGGTGATATCTACAAGGGATATTACGAAGGCTGGTACTGCACCCCCTGCGAGTCCTTCTTTACCGATACACAGGTGACAGACGGCAAGTGCCCCGATTGCGGCAGACCCGTCAAGCAGGCAAAGGAAGAGGCATACTTCTTCAATATGCAGAAGTACGCTCCCAGACTTATCGAGTATTTCGAGACTCATTCTTCCCTTCACAGGCGATATTCTGCTTGCGGCTATTGCAGGCGGCGCGCTGATGGCGGTAGGACTTGGACTCGTGCTTCGCGGCGGCGGAACTACCGGCGGCACAGATATCGTAGCTAAATTCTTACGTCAAAAATTCAAGCACGTCAAAACGGGCAACATCTTCCTTATGGTAGACTCGGGTGTCATTCTCACCTCTGCCATCGTTTTCCGCGATATCGAGGGTGCACTTTACGCCGTCTTCTCGCTGGTAATAAGCACTCGTGTGCTTGACCTTGTTCTGTACGGCGGCGACAGCGCAAAGCTGGTATACATCATCAGCGACCACGCCGA
>JAZORB010000174.1:0-8056 GCA_045656385.1 Eubacteriales bacterium
TCGCTTGAGGTCAAGAGAATTCCCGATATGAGTATTGACGAGTTCTACGCTGCAGCCCTCGAAGCGGCTAAATTTGTTAAATCGTAAAATGAAAAAATTTGGATTATTACTTATTCTTTCGGCTCTTCTTATGGCGGTATCATGCGGGGAAGAGCAGGAGCTTCCCGAAACCACAGCCACCGAATCGATCGAAACCGTGGCTGAAACAACAGCACTCATACCCGTCGAGTCCGCAACCGTGACGGTCGAAAACCCCGGTTGGGGATTCCCCGCGCATACGGTCGAGGTTGCTGACCCGAATATTCTCTCGGCGGAGCTTGTCAAAAATTCTTGGAACGTGACTGTTACCTCTCACCACGTCGGCGAGACCGAGATCGCGGTTCTTGACTGCTTCGGTCACAAGGCAACTATAAAAGCAAAGGTTTCGGAAAACGGCAATATTTCATACGAAGCGATCCCTTGCACCGAGGAATTCATCAGCGCAGCAAAATACGGTATTACAGGTAGCAAGACTTCGACAAATCTCCCCGATCAGTCCTCAAAGCTTCAGTCGCTCATTAACAGCGTTTCGGCAAAGGGCGGCGGAACGATCTACCTTTATCCCGGATTTTACAATATCAAAGTGATCACCATGCGCGACGGCGTTACGCTGAAGATGTATTCGGGATTTACCGATGCACGCGAGGGATTTACCGACGAGCTTGCGGAAAAGGTGAAAAATGGCGAGGTCACGGTCCTCATCCTTGCCCGCATTCTCAACACTAAAATGAAGGAATTCGGCAGAAACGGTTCCTCGAATTTCACTCTCAGCGGCGGCGTTATCGATAACGACCATTCGACGCAGTCGACTCTTCTGTTCGGTCTGAGTAAGGGTATCACGATCGAAAACATGATCTTCAAGGATATGAAGAACAACCACGTAATTCAGGTCACGGGTTGCAATGACGTCACCATTCGCAACTGTATGTTTGCGGGATTTGAGTGGGGCGGAACCTTTACACGCGAGACTATCCAGATCGAGCAGTCACACCCCGGTGCACACAGCGGCGACCACGCAAACGCGCCCGTCCGCTTTGATTGGGGCGAAATGTACGGATGCAAAAACATAACCATTGATTCTTGTTACTTTGGCCCCTCGGATGAGCTTCCCGGACCGCATATAGCGATCGGTCATCACGGTACGGCGCACGAGGCGGTGGCAGACAATTTTAAGATCACAAACAACGTCTTTGACCGTCCCACCTATGCGGCTATCCGCTTTGCAAGCATCACGAACGTTGAGATCACGGGCAACACCTTCATCGCGGATAAGGATTCGAACAAATTCTGCGACGAGGAAGACCCCGCTTTCATCATTCTGTATTCTAACACAAGCAACGTCACATACGATAACATCGTTGACGGCAGAAAGATCACAAAGGCGCAGTCCTTCGAGCAGGCGGGCACGCATAACGTGAACATTTCGGGCAACTCCTTCACCGTTGGCAAAGCTTCCGATAAAAAGATCCTTATTGCAACCGGCAACACGGCATCTCCCGGAATTCTTTACAAGGAAAATATTCTCCGTCAGGATACCTACGATAGCAAGCCCTATATGCTTACAGGCTATTTCAAGTCGACAAACTTCTTCGGAAACATCAATTTCACCGATAATACCGTAAAATATGAGGGTCAGCCGGCATTCAAGACCTATGCTTTCAGATTCCAGAACATTTACGGATTGAATTTTGAAAACAACACCCTCGATTTCGTTTCCTGCAGCTTCAGCAAAAATGACGATGGAGTGAAGGGACTTTCGCTCTCTGCAATCCGCGAGGGCGAAAAAGCAAAAACCTACGTCATTCAGGGACGAGCAACAAGCAGATACGTTCTCCTGAAGCACGCGGACGGAAGCGAAGCAAAGCTAATCTTTACAAACACCGAATCGCACAGCGTCATTGCGGGTGAGGGCGGAAGAATCGAGCTTGAAAACGACAACAAGGGCAACGTCATCGTCACTCTGATCGCCGAAGAAGGCTACGTCTTTGACGGTTGGACCACCGAAAATGGCGCGTTTACCTCGACCGGAAACGTCAAGATCACGTCAAAAACCACTTTCACAGCAAATTTCAAGAAGAAATAACCGAAATAATTCTTGGATCACAGGTCTGCCATGCGCGCATCATTTGAGGTCAAAAGATCTCTGATACTGTAAAATTATGAAAAGGTTAATTTTAACACTCACTCTCCTCCTCATCTTGCTTCTTTCCGGTTGCGGAAGTGCCGTAGGTGATGAAACCACTGCCGGCGAAGCGGTCACTACCGCGTCCGAGACCGAAAAGGTCCTGAGCACAGAGCCAAAACAGATTGCTGTCGTTCCCAATCCCGATTGGGGTTTCCCCGTGCACGCAATTCGGGTTCTTGACGAATCCGTCGTCACTGCAGAGCTTGATAATGTCACGGGCAACCTGATTCTGACCTCCTACAACCCGGGCGAGACCGAGGTTTACGTTCTTGACTGCTTTGAACACAGGGCAATCGTCAAGGTCAGCGTCGCGGACGATGCCGAACGCTCGATCACCTTCGAGGCGAATCCCTGTGAGGAAGAGTTTATCAATGCCGCGAAGTACGGCGTGCTTCCCGGCGGAAGTCCGAACAATCTGCCCGACCAGAGCACGAAACTCCAGGCTGTCATAGATAAGGTTTGGAAGCAGGGTGGTGGCGAGATCTTCCTCTACCCCGGATTTTATAATATCAAGATTATCAGCATGCGTGACGGCATAACGCTGAAGATGTACTCGGGATTTACCGATGCCCGCGAGGGATACACCGCCGAGCTTGCCGAGAAGGTCAAGAAGGGCGAGGTCACCGTTCTCATACTTACGCGTATTCTCAATACGAATTTGAAGGATTTCGGCAGAAACGGATCTTCGAACTTCACCATCAGCGGTGGAGTTATAGATATGAACTGTTCGGGGACGTCATCGGTTCTGTTTGGCTTGAGCAAGGGTGTTACGATTGAGAATATGGTATTCAAGAATGCCAAAAATTCTCACATTATGCAGATAACCGGCTGCGAGGACGTTACCATCCGTAACTGTATTTTTGCGGGATTTGAGTGGGGCGGCACATTCACACGGGAAACGATTCAGATTGAGCAGTCTCATCCCGGTGCTCATAACAGCGACCACGCGAATGCCCCCGTCCGATTTGAACAGGGTGAGGTTTTTGGATGCAAGAATATTACTGTCGACTCCTGCTATTTCGGTCCTTCGGATGAGCTTCCCGGTCATCATATCGCTATCGGACACCACGGCACGGCTCACGAGGCGGTCTGCGACAACCTTCGGATCACAAACAACGTCTTTGACCGTCCCACATACTCGGCAATCAGATTTGCAAATATCGTCGACGTCGAGATCAAGGGCAATACCTTCATATCTTCGGCTGATTCGAAAAAGCTTTGTGTGGAGCGGGATCCCGGATTTGTCATTCTTTACTCAAACACAAATACTCTGGCCTACAATAACATTGTTGACGGCAGAAAGATCACGTACGGCTTTTCATACGAGCTTTCGGGCACACATAACGTAAATATTTCGGATAACGATTTTTACGTTGAAAAGGGTTCGGATAAGAGAGTTCTTATCGTAACCGGAGCCGGAATCATTCCCGGAGGAAGCTTTGAAAAAGGCGTTCTCCGTCAGGAAACGTATAATTCAAAGCCTTACTATATAACGGGTTATTTCAAGTCGACAAACTATTTCGGCAACATCAATTTTGCAAACAATGATGTAACCTATGAGGGCCAGCCGACCGTTTCCGACTATATTTTCAGACTTTACCGCGTTTTTGGCTACAAGTTTGAGAACAACAATATAATGCTGAGCGGCTGTACCTTTAATAAAACTTCAGATGGTGTGCCGGGGCTCTTTATACAAAATTGTTGCGTTGGAGAGAAAGCGGAGACGTACACCTTCAAGTCGGCTGTGACCTCAAAATATATTTCGATCAAGCAGCCCGACGGTACAGAGACCAGACTTATATTTACAAATCAAAATACCCATAAGATCATTGCCGCCGAGGGCGGCCGCATCGAGCTTTCAGGCGACGGCAAGGGCAATATTTATGTTGAGGTCATTCCGAACGAGGGATATACCTTCAGCTCTTGGCAGACTGCGGACGGAATATTTGATAAGACCGGAAGCACAGTGATCTCCACACCGCTTGAACTGAAAGCGATCTTTACGAAAAATTAACGCAGAAAGGAATAAATATTATGCTTATTTCAACACAGACAGGCCACGCAGTTGGCAGACTCGGATTTGAAGAGGGCGTTCTTATGCTCAAGAACGCGGGCTACGATTGCCTCGATCTCTCGCTTTTCGAGATGATCCGCGATGACAGCCCCTATATTGCAGGCGATTGGAGAAAACTCGTCGAGGAGCGCCGCGCTTTTTGCGACGCGAACGGAATCATCTTCAATCAGTCTCATGCACCCTTCTCGTTTGCTTGGGCAGACGAAAATATCCGCGAAAATATCGCAAAGCCCCGCATCGAGCAGTCGCTCGAGATCAGCGCAATGATGGGCGTTAAGATCGCGGTCGTTCATCCCCTCCATTGGATGCCCTATCTCGGCCACGAGGATGAGATCAACGAGCTCAACGTTCAGTATTACAAATCGCTCGTTCCGCTTGCACGCAACCTCGGCGTCAAGATCGCGCTCGAGAATATGTGGCAGAGAGAGCTCAAGCGCAAGTGCATCTGCACCGACGTTGCCGGCTTTGCGAAGGATCACGCCGATCTCATCGACGCCATCGACAGCGAATGGGTAGTTGCTTGCCTTGACGTTGGACATTGCTCGCTCGTCGGCGAGGAGGCAGAGGACACCATCCGCATTCTCGGCCACGACAGACTCAAGTCGGTCCACCTCCACGACAACGATTATCAGGGCGACCGCCACACCCTTCCCGGACTTGGCATGATGAACTGGGATAACATCATGAAGGCGTTCGACGACATCAAGTACGACGGCGAATTCACCTACGAGGCAGACGCGTTCCTCAAGGGCTTCAGCACCGATTATCTCCCCAAGGCAGTCGAGTTCATGGTTCAAACCGCGAAGTATCTGGTTTCGAAGACTTCGCTTTAATTGAATTAAAAAAGGAAGACTTTCGCCGCGGCGAAAGTCTTCCTTTTTTTATAAAAAGTATGTGCGCTTGTCGTTCGTGCAATGCAGACTCCGCCACCCCTCATCCGTCGCTTACGCGCCACCTTCTCCCAAGATCCGGGAGAAGGCTAAAGGTTGGTCGATACAATTTTGATATTCAGCGAATACCGTTTATTGCGATAATTTTGTTTGAGTAAAGAGGAATATTTTATTAGAATTATTTCGCACTCGTAATGGAGTTTCCGCAAACTTTTTCAATAAAATTTTCCTATTTGACTAACTAAGGTTTATATCCAAAACATTGTTCGCTGAAATGCAATGAGTAAACGGCTAAAAAATTAGCCTTCTCCCGGACCTTGGGAGAAGGTGGCAGCCCTTGGGGCTGACGAATGAGGGGTGGCGGAATCTGTACTGCATATTGGACAATGTGCAAAATAAAATTCTCGGATATTAAGAAGTTTTTCCTTCAAAATATCCGAGAATATTTATTAATAATATTGAATAACCGTTCGGATTTCTCCTGTGTCAACATCCTTGAAGGTATAATGTACCTCCTCGCCACGCCGTTTTTTATCAATAAACTGCATGGGCGAATTGACACCACAAGGCCATTCCGCGCCCTGGATCCACCAAGGCTTTTTGTTGTCGACTATATGAAAAGCTTCTTTGATCTGTTCCTTCGCGTGCTTAATTCTTTGCGATTTGGTTTTCAGTTTCAATGAATCAATTATTATGCTTTCTATAATGTCCTTTACCTCGGGACCGCCGTAATAATCTCCTATTGCGGCAAGATATAAACTATGCATATCTGAATATTTAGTTGTATACGGCAGATCGGTGTGGGTGTAAGAGTATATGATATGAAGCGTGCCCCAGATATTCAGATTATCTTCTATTGAATCGTCAAAGCGGCAAATATTACATATTCCCTCCCAAGCATTGAAACTGCCCAAACGTGCCCAATCATAGGAAATATTTTTCCACAGTCCGTGCGAGGGATTTCTGATTGCCTCTTTAGGAATTGTGTTTATAACCTGCTCCATAGCTTCGGGGTTTCTGTTTACTTCAAGAATAAACTCCCTCATTTCGATTTCGCCGATAAGCATTGATTCTACAATGTTTTTCATATTTCCCTCGTCAATTCGCTTATATGTGAGCCGACGTAGCCGCGATCATAAAGAAACGCGCACGCATCAAGCACTCTTGCCTCGAAATCCGGCAGGTGGCGGCGGTAGTCGGGGTGGAAGTATTGCTCGTGGATCATCAGCGAGATAAAACCGCCGCGGTGGGGGTTATCCGCGATCTTTGGGAGTGCTTCCATGACGTCATCGTAGGTCTTTTCGTTGAGAACGAGGTCGATCTGCGCGAAGATGATGTCCGTATCGCGGTCATACCAAAAGTCGCGCGAACCGATGTGCTCGAGCCTTTCGTCCTCGAAATAGTATGAAACGCTCGGCTCACCCTTCGGGTTGCGTCTGAAATAGCCCGTCAGCGAGCGCAGACCCAGATCGTGCAGAGCGTGCACGACCTCGCGGTTTGCCGCGCCCCAATGGACGGTGGTCGAGTTTGTCATCGAGCTCTCGCCCGCGAAGCGGACGATCTCGCGGCGGATCTTTTCGTAATCCTCCGTGACCTTTTGTGCCGTTGCGGATTTATAGGGCTTGTCGGGGAACTCGGCGTTCGAATGAAAGGCGAGCTTGAGCCAATCCGAATTTGCCTCGAATTCCGAGCGGAACTTGTCGGTCATCATCGAAAGATTGAAATAATCCGGATGCGCGGAAAAATATCTTTCGTCGGGAATATATTCGTAAAAAAGATTGAGATGAATCTTTACGCCGTACCGGTCGTGCGCCTTTTTGTAGAGCGCGAGGTAGGGGTTGTCGAAGATCGAGGTATATTTGTCACGATTCGCCGTGATATCCTGCAAAAAGAGGATGTTATCGTCGGAGGAGAGGCGGAATTTGCCCACGGGATCGGCAAATTTGAGCAAATTTATGGCGCAGGATTCGCCGTTTGCCCGATTTTCAGCCTCAAGGGTGGATTTATAGTTGGAGATCAAAACCTTCGCCGTCCATACGCCGTCCGAAAAGGTAGCCTTTTCACCGCCGATGTATATGTCGGAGTCGACGGGAGCGGAAACGCGCGCCTCGATCAGTATGCCGTCGGCGGTCAAAGTTCCGTCGTTTTTATTTATGCAGTCGCCGTCCTGCGGGAAGATGAATCTCATTTTTCAAGCTTCGCGTGGTACTGCGCGATTCTGTCCGCGAGCGTCTGCACGTCGGCGTCGGTGATCCAGCCGCTGTTATAAGCCTGCGAGAGCGTCACGATCTTGCCGTCCTTGTATACGGTGATCTTTTTGAGCGTACCCATATCGAGTCTGTGCTCGCCGAGAACGTAGAATTCCTCTTCTGCGCTCATCGTGGTGCCGCAAACGATCGCGCCGCCGAAGGTGCCGAGGTAGGGGGTGTAAACGTTGTTCTGGATGAGCTTCATACCAAAGTATATTTTCTCCGCCTGCTCGCGCATATTCTCGGATTTCGAGGAGACGTATTCGTCATAAGAGCCGAAATATGCATCTCTGTAAGCCGCGTTGCATTCCTCGATCTGCTCCTCGGTCAAAGGTTCAAGATCGCGGGAGAATTTGTAATAAGGGTCATCCCCGCAAGAAGCAAGCGCTCCAACGAGCATAACTAAAATAAAGATAATTGAAACTAATCTGAAAAATGCCGATTTCATATAATTTTCCTTTCATATATAATATAATTAATTATACCACGCCGGGATGTGGGTTGTCAATAGGAAAGGGGTTGCGTCATTAATAACAATCTAACTGTTTCTCGTTTTGTTTCAGAATGATCTAAAATAAAGCCCTCCCGCTTGCGGGAGGGTTGGGTGGGTCTACAGTGA
>JAZORB010000175.1:0-15854 GCA_045656385.1 Eubacteriales bacterium
AAGACGTCACCGCCGCCCTGACCGTAGCGAATGGGACCGAGCTCATCCGACATACCGAGCTGAGTGACCATCTTGCGTGCGATGTTTGTTGCGCGCTCGATGTCGTTCGAGGCACCGCCCGAGAAATCGCCGAAGGTCAGCACCTCTGCGGCGCGGCCTGCAAGAAGAACGCTGATCTCTTCCTTCAGCTCCTCGCGGTATTCGCTCTGCTTATCCTCTGTCGGCACGTTGAGGGTGTAACCGAGGGCGCGGCCTGCGGGGATGATCGAGATCTGGTGAACGGGGTCGGGGGAGGGAAGGAGGTAGGAAACGAGCGCGTGTCCCGCCTCGTGATATGCTGTTTTGCGCAGCTCCTTGGGGTTGCGCTTCATCGACTTCTTCTGCGGTCCTGCGATGACCTTGATGAAGGAATCCTCGATGTCCTCCATTCCGATCAGCGACTTGCCGCGGCGGACTGCAAGCAGAGCCGCCTCGTTGAGGAGGTTCTGAAGGTCAGCACCGGTGAAACCTGCGGTGGTCTGCGCGATCTTTTCGAAGTCGACCTCATCCTCGAATTTCTTGCCGCGCGCGTGAACGTGAAGGATCTCCTCGCGGCCCTTGATATCGGGGTAGTTGACGGTGATCTGTCTGTCAAAGCGTCCGGGGCGGAGAAGCGCGGGGTCAAGGATGTCGGGGCGGTTCGTTGCCGCCATGACGATGATGCCCTCATGCGCGCCGAAGCCGTCCATTTCAACAAGAAGCTGGTTGAGAGTCTGCTCTCTCTCGTCGTGACCGCCGCCAAGGCCTGCGCCTCTGTGGCGTCCGACGGCGTCGATCTCGTCGATGAAGACGATCGAAGCGGGAGCCTTGCGCGCGGTCTCAAAGAGGTCACGCACACGCGATGCGCCGACACCGACGTACATTTCAACGAAATCGGAGCCCGAGATCGAGAAGAAGGGAACGTCAGCCTCGCCGGCAACAGCCTTTGCAAGCAGGGTCTTACCCGTGCCGGGAGGGCCCATCAGCAGAACGCCGTGGGGTATCTTTGCGCCGAGAGCGGCGAATTTTTCGGGATTCTTGAGGAATTCAACGATCTCCTGAAGCTCTTCCTTTTCCTCCTGTGCGCCTGCGACGTCGGAGAAGAGGACCTTCTGCTTCGTGTCGGCGGGAGTTTTGACTCGAGCCTTTGCGAAGCTTCCGGGCTTGCCGTTCTTGCCGCCGACCTGACCCATCATAAAGATCCAGAGAACGGCGAAGAGGATGAGCATGCCAACATAGGGGAGGATGGATACCCACCAGGGCCATACGGTAGCGGGCTCGTATTCATAAGAGGTGATGATGCCCGCCGCGTGCTGCTCTGCGATGAGCTCGCCGAGATCCTCGCGGAAGAAGGAGATGCTTGCAAGGCGATAGGTGACCTTTGTGCCATCCTTGAGGGTCAGCTTGATGATCCCTTCGTTATCAACGAAGAATTCAGTGACCTCTTCGCCTTCAAAATGTGCAACTATGTCGCTGTATTGTTTAGCCTTCTGACTTGTGCCCGTGAAAAGGGAGGAGAGCATAAAGATCAGAACGCCGACAACAAGGATATAGATCAGTATTGTGCGGAAATTGCCTGAGCGTTTGTTCATAGGGGTGTGTAGCCTTTCGTTTAATTCGTATTAATGGGTATATATTTCTTCTTTAAGCACTCCGATGAAGGGAAGAGTGCGATATTTTTCGTCGTAATCAAGACCGTAGCCGACAACGAACTCATCGGGAATGATCTTGCCGAAATAGTCGGGTTCGAAATCAACAACACGGCGCGAGGGCTTATCGAGCATGGTGCAGGTCTTTACGCTGCGCGCGCCCGTCAGCTTGAGGTAGTCAACGAGGTAGGAAAGTGTGCGGCCGCTATCGATGATGTCCTCAACGACGATAACGTCAAGGTTTGCCATATCGGCGCGGTGAAGGTCGAGCATGATGTTGATCTTGCCGGAGGAAGCAGTTCCGCTTCCGTAAGAGGATACCTTCATAAAGTCGATCTCAACGGGTCGCTCGATCTTTTTCATAAGATCGCCCATAAAGACGACGCTGCCCTTGAGGATGCAGAGAAGGAGGAGTCCCTTTGAGCGGTCGGGGTAATCGCGGTCGATCTCGGCGGCAATGCGCGAGACTGTGGAGTCGATTTCTTCCTCGGAAACGAGAGTGTATGCGATATCGTTTTTCATAATTTTACTCCTTTTCTACATTATATATATTTCTCGATCTCGGCAATCAATCCGCGGGCGTAATCGGCAAAGCCGAGGTCGTTCGGATGGAGTCTGCCGTCCCAGAAAAATTCGGCGCATTGGGGAAGGAAGGGGCGCGCATCGATGATGTGGAAGCCGTATTTTGATGCAGTCTCTGCGATAAACTCGCAAGCCTCGTCAAGGCTGCCCTCATATTTCTGCTTGCCCGATTTTGCATCAGCGCGCCAGATGGGAAGAATAGCGAATTTCAGCGCATCGGGGTAAATGCTGCCCGCCTTTGCGAAAAATTCCTCGCAACGGGGGTGGAAGTAGGATTTCACGGTTCCCGACCAGTCGTTGGTGCCATAGGCAACCGTGATGATGTCGGGCTGATAGGAGGTGTTCTCGAGCAGGATCTCGGGCACGAATCTCTCGCCGCCGATCGCCTGATTGACGGTGTAGGCATCGAAATGAGTGGTTATGCGGTTAACGTATGATTTCGAAGCGAAAGCGGCGTCATAGCCCTGAGTGATCGAATCGCCGAAGCAGAGAAGCTTCTTCTTGTAATTGATAGGAGTAAGGGTTGCGCCGTCGTCGATCTCGATGTTCGAAAGCTGAGCTGCCGCAAGGTTCGGGAGCCAAAGGGTGATTCTGTGCTCTTTCCCGTCGTGCGGAATATAGTCGGAAACTTTCAGCGAGATGTGACCCTTTTTGATCCAGGCGACCTCCTCGCCGAGATGCTTGCGGATGATGCCGTCAACGCAGACGTCAAAATAATAGTATGTGCGGCTTGAGCCGTAATTTACCGCAAAATCGGTGTCAAATCTGTCAGAGTCGGTCATAAAGTCGAGGCGAATGCTCGAGCTGGCCTTTGATTTGAGGCAGAATCCCGCAGATGCGCCTGCATAGTGATCCATTGCTTCTTTTTCAAAGCGGCAAAATGTGAATACGCCGTCATTTTCGGTAATTTCAAGAGCGCCGGCTGTTATTTTTTTTACTTCTTCAAGTGTAAGCTTCATTTTAGCCTCCGATTCAGTCAATGCAGTAATTAATTGTTAAGGTCTCGCCCTTCCAGCCGTCGGCGGCGTCAAGAAAGGGCACCCAGACGATCTCCTCGCCGCAGCAGATGACGGGCAGGGAGCGTCTTTTTGAAAGCTCGACGTGCGAGGCTTTCTCACAGATCAGCTTTTTTACGCTTCTGTGCATTCCGCGGATGAGGATTCTGTCGCCCTCTTTTCGCGGACGCGCGTAAAGCTGTCCCTTTATTTTATCAGCATTAATAAGAGCCGATGTTGATAAATTGTAAACTTGCGTGGAATCATTTGTCAATTTGCCGTGAGCAAGAATCAATTTTCCTTGATATAACTCATTTTCACCTATATTCAGTGTTACGGGTTCGAATGAGGGATATGCAGAGGTTTTCTTTTCTCTGCTTTCAGCGAAAAAAACTATCCGTCCGTCGCGGCATTCGGCACGAACCGAGCCGGGTAGCGAGATCGAGCCGTCGCCTTTCTTCACGATCCCGATCATGGCTTCGACGTGGATCGCCTCGGGCTTTGCGCCTGTGCGGTGCGCGGCGATGGCAATGGCACGCGATGCGATCGGATAGGGCAGAGAGGCGAGAGTGCCGCAATTAAGGTCGTTCGCGAATTTTTCAGCCTCTCGGTCGAGAAATTCGCTGTCGAGCCGCGCGGATTCGGTGAATCTCGCAAATGCGGCAAGAAAAGCGGGATTGATCGCCTCAAGCTCGGGCAGAATATTGCACCTTGCGCGGTTGCGCGGATAGGAGATGTCCGAGTTCGTGCGGTCGGTCACGAAGGGATAGGAGTTATCGTTGCAAAAGGCAACGATTTCCTTCTTTGAATGGCAGAGAAGCGGTCTTTCCACAGCGCCGAAGCCAAGAGTGCGGCGAGGGGCGATTCCGCCCGCACCCGAGAGGGTGCATCCCCGCACGAGCGAGAGAAGCAGAGTTTCGGCGTTGTCGTCGGCATTGTGCGCCGTCAGCAAAACGGGAATGTCTTCGGCGCGCATAACCTTCTCGAAAAAGGCGTAGCGCACGTGCCGCGCGGCTTCCTCGAGGCTTTCGCCGCTCTCACGCGCGAGAGAGGGAACGTCGAGGCGCACCGAATAGAATTCGATGCCGTGCTCCAAACAAAGCTCGCGGCAAAATTCCTCGTCGCGATCGGCTTCGTCCCCGCGGATGCAGTGATTTATATGCGCGGCGGCAAAGTTATATCCGCCCGTTTGCAGAAGATGGAACAGACAAACCGAATCGGCACCGCCCGAAAGCCCGAGAAGGTATCTTTTGCCCCTATCGAGCGAAAGAGAAAATACTTTCATATTGCGTCAGCTATGTTAGCCTGCGGGAGGCGGCGGGGGAGGCGGTGCACCGAAATCGGGCGGAGCTTCCTCGTCACCGTGCTTTTCCTCAATCGAGTAGAAGGTGGTGTAACGTCCGATCCAGTTGAGGTAAACCGTTCCCGTCGAGCCGTGACGGTTCTTTGCAACGATGATCTCGGCAACCGGCGCCTTGGTGACGTCCACCTTGCGCTTGTCCTCAACGTCCATATAGTATTCATCTCGGTAGATGAAGATAACGGTATCCGCGTCCTGCTCGATAGATCCCGATTCACGAAGGTCGGAAAGCATGGGTCGCTTCGAGGTTCTGCCCTCGGTTCCACGCGAAAGCTGCGAGCAGCAGATAACGGGAACGTGAAGCTCCTTTGCAAGAAGCTTGAGGTTACGCGAAATGTCCGCAACCTCCTGAACACGGTTGTCTGTGTGCTTGTCGCCCTGCATCAGCTGGAGATAGTCGATAACGACAAGTCCGAGCTTGCCCTCGCGGCGAAGCTTTGCCTTCATGCCCGAAACAGTGATGTTCGGCGTGTCGTCGATAAGAACGTTTACTCCCGCCAGATCAACGACAGAGTTTGCAAGCTTCTGCCAGTCCTGAGTTGAAAGGCGTCCGGTTCGCATATTGTAGCTATCTACCATTGCATAGGAGGAGAGCATACGCTGAACGAGCTGTTCGCTTGACATTTCAAGCGAGAAGATGGCAACCTTCTCCTTCGTTCTGCGTGCGTAATTGAGCGCGATGTTAAGACAGAAGGATGTCTTACCCATACCGGGACGTGCACCGACAAGAACCAGGTCACTCTGACCGATGCCGGCAAGAGTGGTGTCAAGGTCGCCGTAGCCCGTCTGGATGCCGTCGAAGGCATTGGGGTCGTCATAAAGGATGGAGAGATTGCGGAAGATCGTCTCGAGCACCGAGGTCATGGTGACAAATCCGCGGCTGTCGCGGCCCATGGCGATCTCGGACATCTGCGATGCGGCGTATTCGATAAGCTCGCCAACGTTTTCCTGCTCGGAATAAGCGCGTTCGCTGATGTTTCCGCAGGTTTCGATCAGGCGGCGCATGACGCTCTTTTCGAGCACGATGCGCGCGTAGTCCTTGATGTTGAGCGCGTTAGGAACCGCATCGGCGAGGGTGCGAAGATAGACCTCCGCCTCGTCGCGGTTATATATCTTTTCCTTTTCAAGCACGTCAAGCAGGGTGACGTGGTCGATGTCGTGGTTGAGCAGGGAGAGCTGCTTCATTGCCGTGTAGATCTGGCGGTGCTCCGTAAGATGAAAATCCTCGGGGCGAACGCTGTCCGAGATCTGCGTCAGCGCGGGCGGGTCGATCAGTATCGAGCCCAGCAGCGCCTGCTCGGCAAGCATCGAAAAGGGGAGCTTTTTAATAATGTCCTGATTCATTTTTATACTCCGGAAGAGTTAAATTTATTTTTTGCAGACAAGGACGTTGATCTTTGCAGTGACCTCGGTATAGAGTTTTGCGTCGATGGTGTAGGAGCCGTAGGAGCGGATGGGATGGTCGAGAACCATCTTGCGGCGGTCGATCTCGATGCCGTGCTGATCCTTGAGCGCCTCGGCGATGTCCTTTGCGGTGATAGAGCCGTAAAGCTTCTCGTCCGCACCGCAGGAAACCGCGATCTTTACGAGAACCTGGCTCAGCTTCGAAGCGATCTCCTGAGCTGCACTGCGCTCGGTCTCGATCTTATGAAGTCTGGATGCTTCCTTGTTTTTAGCTTCGTTTAATGCCTTTGCATCGGCGATGATGGCGAGCTTGCGAGCAAGAAGGAAGTTGCGCGCGTAGCCGTCGGAAACCTCGATGATGTCGCCCTTTTTGCCCTGGGCTTTTACGTCCTGTGTAAGAATTACTTTCATTGTTTTTTATCTCCTTGGAATTTTATACTTTAGTTGTCTTCTCCGTCAAGGTATGAGTCGATCGCGGAACGGAGCTGTTCAAGCACCTCGCGGGAAACGGTGTTTTTGACCTGCGCACCGGCAGAGTCGAAGTGACCGCCGCCGCCGATCTTTTCAAGAATGAGCTGAACGTTTATCTTGCCGTTCGAGCGCGCCGAGATCGCGATCTGATCGTCGGTGCGGATAAGCACGAAGGCGGCGTCGATATTTTGAACCGTCAAGAGAGTATCGGCAGTTTTTGATGCCGCAATGCGGTCATCGGGAGTGCCCGTGCCTTCGCAAACGGTGATGGCAATGCGGTCGCGGTAGAGGCGGACCTCGCTTCCAAGCTTCGATTCGGTGACAAAGGAATCAAGATCGGCAAAGAAGAAGGTGCGCGCGAATTCGGGATCTGCGCCCGCGCCCCTGAGGTAGAGCGCCGCCGAGAAGGTGCGCTCGGAGGTGGTTCTGGTGAAGTTCTTTGTGTCAAGCATGATGCCCGCAAGCATAACGTTTGCCTCGTGGCGCGAAAGCTTGATGCTTCCGAGAGCGCCCTGACCGAGCGCGGAGATCTCAAGTATCTCGCTGACAAGCTCGCTTGCCGAGGATGCCGAGGGCTCGATGTAGGCAATGAGGGGCTCGCGGTCGAATTCCGCGATCTTGCGGTGATGGTCGATGATGACGGTGTTGAAGACGTTTGCCGCGATGTCGGGCGACTCGACTATCTTCATATTGTTGACGTCGCTGATGATGAGAAGCGTGTCGGAGCGGATCATGTCAAGCCCGCGTGCCGCGTTGATGAAGATGTCCTCGTATTCGGGCATAGCCTCGACGAGCTTCGGCGTGCAGCACTTGAAATTGGGATTGCTATTGTCAACGACGATCTTTACGTTCGGGTTATAGGCAAGCGCGAGGCGCGCAAGACCTATGCAGGAGCCGATCGAGTCGAAATCGGGGCTCTTGTGACCCATAACGATGACGTTGCCCGCCGCCTTGATGTGCTCGGCAAGCTTGTCCGAGATAACGCGCGCGCGGACCTTGGTGCGCTTCTGGTTGATCTTGGTCTTGCCGCCGAAGAATTCAATGCCGTCCTCCTTGCGCAGAGCGACCTGGTCGCCGCCTCGCTGAAGTGCGGTTTCAAGAGCGGACTGTGCGTTCGCGCTTCTTTCGTTAAAATTCTCGCCCGCGTTGCTGACACCCATCGAAATGGTGACCGACATGCTTCCGTCGCCGAAGCGGACCTCACGGATGCGGTCGAGAATGTCGAATTTGCTTTCGGTGCAGGCGGAGAGCTGATCCTTCGGGAAGAGAAGGAGGTATTTTTCGCGGTCGTATTCGCGAAGAAGACCGCCGATCGAGCGTGCCCATTCAGTTATGAGCTCCTCAACCTCTGCCGCCGCCTCGCGGTATGAGCCCTGAACGTACTGCGTCAGCTCCTCAAGGTTGTCGACGGAAACGTAGGCAACAACGGGGCTTTCGCGGTCGATGCGCTCCTCGAGCTCCTCGATCTCGGAGCGATCCTCGAGAGTGGTCATCCAATAGTCGCGGTCGGGTGCTTCCATAAGATAGGAATATGCATAAAAATTCTTGCCCGAAACGGTGATCACCTTTTTGCCCACGGCGGTGATGATCTCGCTCATCGGAATGCCCGACATGACAGAGAAATTCTTGCCCGCCAGAGCCATCTGGTTTGCCGCGCCGCAAAGCTCGAGCATTTTTTTGTTCGACCAGAGCATTTTGCCGTCCGAGGTGGTGATGACGGAGGGGAAGTCGACCTGTCTTACGACCTCGCTTATGAGGTGCTCAAGCGAATTTGAAGTTTCCTCGGTCTTGTGCCTTTTGTGGGTAAGGTAGGCAAAGTAGCATATTGCCGCCTCGAAAAGGGCAAAAACGAGTATGAAAACGAGCGCAATGGTAATGATCGGGATCTCGGTCAGAGCCGCCGCGACCAGCGCGACGATCAGCAGAACAAGCCCCGTGCCCGCGCTCATCAGCGTCAGGTCAAAAGAGCTGATATCGTAGCCTTTGCTTTTGTTTGAAGACATTGCCTTGTTGCTCCTTTACTTGTTGATTTTGGATCTGAGCTTGCCAAAAAGGAATCGGTATATCGGTGTCAGCGAGAAGGCAACTCCCGCACAGATGAACACCGCAAATCCCACAGAGGGAGCTATGAGAAAGATGAAGCTGAGGGAAAGCGAGGTGATCCTGCGTCTTCCGTGGAAGCGGGCGAAGAATTTATTTGAAAGTATCTCGCCGACCGCGCGGAAGCCGAGTGCTGTGAAGGGCAGTGAGAGCGCGATGATGATGTTTTCGGTAACTGCGGCGGCAAGCTCGTAGTCCGAGCCCTCGATCATAAACGCCGCCGAAAGCAGGAAGCAGAAAAGATAAAGGATGCCGCTGAACGGTGAGAGCGAGAGCTTCGCCATATCCGCGGGGATCATATCTTCGACGCCCGAGGCGCGGAAGAGGGTGTTTGCCAGCGAAAGCGAGATGAAAACGACTGCGCTTGCAGCGGCAAAGATGAAGCCGGGCGATACGTTGATGATATAAGCGGCAAGGATCTCTGCCGTTTCCTCGGTGATGATGAGGAATTCGGAATTAAGGGATGCATATGCGTTTGCGATGTTCTCGCGCAAAAGATCTGCGGTTGCCCCCAGGTCGCCGCCCGAAAGAAGGAAGAGCGAAAGCCCTGCCGAAAGCGCGAGGCTTGTCAGCGCCGCGGTTGTGAATGTCAGCCCCTGGCGCGGAAGCATCAGCGCGGCGAGAAGTCCGATTGCCACGGGTGCAAGCGCGGGCAGAGCGCTTATCGGGTCGATCGCAAGAGCGCCGAGTGCGTATGCAACAGCACCTGCCGTGATGGGAGCCCATATTCTGCCGCCGAGGGTGAGATAGATGGTCGCGCCGACGGTGAAGACCGCGCCGATGTAAAGCGCGGGGATCGAAAGGTCGCCCGTCATCATAAATGCAAAGAGTGCGGGGCAGAGGATTCCGACGATGGGCAGTATCTCGCGCGCCGTCAGAAAGACGAGCGAAGAGAGCACAAAGAGCGCCGCGCCCGAAAAGACGGTCACCTCGCCGAATACGGGAGTCAGCGAGCCGAGAAGTGCGCCGAGCGCAAAGATCAGCACAAGCGGCATGCGCGGCTTGAAGCCGCCGAATATTCTGTTTTCGCTTTTGACGTTTTCCATAAGCGATATTTCTCCAATTATAATATTACATTATAATATTGTATCATATTTTTTTATATTTGTAAATAGTAAAATATTGAATATGGGATGAATTTTAGGTGAAAGAGGGGAATAAACCGCAAATCAGCATAAGAAAACCCGCGACAAGTCGCGGGTTTGATGATTTTTATTCTGCTTCGTAAATATAATTGGGTTCGGCAAAAACAAGGTCGCTGCGGTAAGTGAGCTTGTCGATCGCCAAAACGGTTTCGTCTTCCGTCTGTGTTGTCAGAACGATGAGCCAGTATGCGCCCGCCTCTGTTTTGTATAAGAAAGTGACGCTTTCACAATCAAGCTCGGGAAAATCCTCAACGGTGAGCTCCGCGTTCGGATCCTTGGGCGATACCACAACGTGGCCCTCAACAAAGGGATGCTCGGCGTTGATCTGGGTCTGGAAATAGGTCTGTGCATGACCGTGTCCGTCGTGTTCGTCGCTCTCGCCGGTCACTTCACCGTGGACGTCTCCGTAGCAGGAGAGGAGCATTGCGGCGATGATGGGCAATAAGAGCAGCAGAGAAAGGATCTTTATCTTTTTCATTGTATATACCTCCTTGGTTTTTTGATACTCACATTATAGCACATTTCGGTCAAATAGTCAAGAAAATATTAAAATGCTTGATTTTCTTTCAGAAATCTTGAAAAATAAGGAACAATTTTTCTCAAAGGTATTGCATTTTTCATTTTAGTGTGATATAATATATGTGTACGATTAGAGATTGAGAGAGGGCGCCACGTCCTCTCTCATTTTCTCGAATAAACATTTTTGCTTCGGAGGTAGAAATGAAACCTCAAAAGGCACAAAAACCGCAAAAACCGCAAAAGCCGATCGAGCCTCTCGCGCCGCATCCGGTTCAGCCGCCGCAGAAGCCGCAAGAGCCCTTGCGCCCTCTCGTCACCCTCCCCGAGCTTATCGCCGAGCACATCGAGAACAAAAAGCGCCTCAAAAAGGAACTCAAGAATTTCAAGAAGACTCTTAAAAAAGAAGAGCGTGCGGCAAAGGCGACCCTCAAATGGGTAAAGCGGGAAAAGAAAAATCTTAAAAATCTTAAAAAACAGAAGAAAAAAGAGAAAAAGAAGAAATGAAGAAAGAACTTACGGGAGTTGCCGCAAGAGTCTACCCCCTGATCGAAAATGCTGTCCATGAGTGCGGCTGTGAGATCTGGGACCTTGAATTTGTCAAGGAAGGCGCGGACAGAATACTCCGCATCACCATCGACACCGACCGCGAGGGCGGCATCGGTATTGAAGACTGCGAGCGCGTCAACCGCGCAGTCGATCCCATTCTTGATGAGACCGACCCCATCGACACCTCCTATTATCTTCAGGTGTCCTCCCCCGGAATCGAGCGCGACATCACCCTTCCCTGGCACATCGCAGCCTGCGAGGGCGAGAGAGTCGAGGTCAAGCTTTTCGCTCCTCTTGAGGGAAGCCGCAAATATGACGGCGTTCTTCTCGGCTTTGACTGCGGAGAGATCGATCCCGCGCAGCCCGTTCTTCTTGATATAGGAGAAAAAACGCTCCGCATCCCCTACGACGCGATCTCGAAGATAAAAACTTTGTTTGATTTTGAAAGCATATAAATTAAGTAAATTCCCCACACATATTCAGAAAGGACTTGAACTAAAATGAATTCGGAATTTTTCGCCGCTCTTGACGAGCTTGAGCAGAAGCGAGGCATATCCAAGGAGTATATGATCGAAAAGATCGAGGCGGCACTTGTTGCGGCTTATAAGAAGGAATACGGCAACAACACCAACGTTCGTATAAGCATTGATGAAAATAAAAAGGACGTCCGCGTTTTCCAGCAGAAGACCATCGTGGCTGAGGTAGAGGATCCCGAGACCGAGATCTCTCTTGAGGAAGCAAAACTTCGCAACAAGAGAAGCGCAGTCGGCAAGATCCTCGAGTTCGAGCTCAAGCCCAAGAACTTCCGCCGTCTTTCC
The DNA here is from genome assembly GCA_045656385.1 of Eubacteriales bacterium. Classification (GTDB taxonomy): domain Bacteria; phylum Bacillota; class Clostridia; order Oscillospirales; family CAG-272; genus CAG-390. The sequence goes on from JAZORB010000175.1 coordinate 11,608, forward strand.
GCAGGCGCGGCTCGCTCGGTAATCATTCAGGCTATCCGCGAGGCTGAAAGAAAGATCGCGCAGGAGGCTTATGAGGCTAAGCGCGAGGAGATCATCACCGCAACCGTATCCAAGATCGATGATGAGACCGGCGACGTTATCATCTTCACCGGCACCGGCAACGCGCGTCTGCGCCAGACCGAGCAGATCCCCGGCGAGGAATTCTTCATCGGACAGAAGATCAAGATATATATCTGCGAGGTAAACCGCGAGGCTCGCGGACCTCTGGTCACCATTTCGAGAGCACATCCCGGACTCGTCCGCCGCATGTTCGAGCTCGAGGTTCCCGAGATCCAGGAGGGCATCGTTTCCATCAAGGGCATCGCCCGCGAGGCAGGCTCCAGAACCAAGATCGCGGTATTCTCGGAGGATGAGAGCGTTGACCCTGTCGGCTCCTGCGTCGGCGCAAAGGGTATGCGTATCAACACCATCCTTGGCGAGCTTGACGGCGAGAAGGTGGATATCGTCAAGTACAGCGAGGATCCCGCAGAGTACATCGCAGCAGCTCTCGCACCCGCAACCGTCGAGTCGGTAACCATGCTCGGCGAGAAGACCGCTCACGTTGTTGTAAGAGCAGATCAGCTCTCGCTCGCAATCGGACGCGAGGGTCAGAACGCTCGCCTTGCTGCTCGACTCACCGGCTGCAAGATCGACATCAAGCCCGAATAATTTCGATTTAAATAAAATGGCAAAAAAGCAGAACAATACTTTGCCGCCCAGAAAGATACCCATGCGCCAGTGCCTTGGATGCAACGAGCATAAGCCGAAGATAGAGCTTATCCGCATTCTTCGCACCCCCGAGGGCGAGATAACCCTTGACTTGACGGGCAAAAAGTCGGGCAGAGGCGCATACATCTGCAAGAACCCCGCGTGTCTTAAAAAGCTGCGCAAGAGCCGCCGCGCCGAGGCAAATCTCGGTGTCACCATTCCCGAAGAGGTGTGGGACGCGCTCGAGGCTGCGCTCGCGGAGGAAAAGTGATGGGAAACAGCCCGAAGGAAAGGCTTCTCGGCATGCTTGGCCTGTGCATCCGCGCACGCCGCGCCGTTTGCGGAACAGTGAACGTCTGCGAGGCGCTCAAGGCAGGGAAGGCAATACTCGTCATTACCGCGTCGGATAATTCGGCGGCAACCGAGAAAAGGCTTTTCGACCGTGCAAGCTTTTACGGTGTAAAGATAATCAAAACAAATCTCACGTCCGCCGAAATAGGCGCGGCGACGGGCAAATCGCTCGTTGCGGCGATGGCGATAAACGAAGCATCAATGGCATCGGCGGTCGAGAAAAAGGCGGAAGAGGCTTCCGCAGAAAATTAAAACATTTCAGAATTTCGTGTCCGTTAAGGAGGAAGACAGATAATATGGCAGTCAGCTCTCAGTATAAAGTGAATCAGTTGGCAAAGGACCTTTCGCTCAAGACAAAGGAATTGACCGATGTTATGGCGGCGGCGGGACTTGACACCAAAACACAAAAGGCTCTCGAAACCTTCGAGCTTGACGTGATTTGGGAGGCTCTCACCAAATCGCATCAGATTGAGAATATCGAGGACTATATCGACGGCGTGACAGGCATACCCTCTTTGCGGAAAAAAGCCGCAGAGACGAAGCCCGAAGCAAAGGTCAAGGCTGAAAAGCCCGAAGCAAAGTCGGAGGCAAAGTCTGCGAAGCCCGAGAAGAAGGCAGAAGTAAAGAAGCCCGAGGCAAAGCCTGCCGAGCAGAAGCCCGCGCCCAAGACCGAGGAAAAGAAACCCGAGGTAAAGGCAGAGGAGCAGAAGCCCGCCGAGAAGCCCCAGGAAAAGCAGAATGTCGCGCGCAGTGCGGGCGAGCGTTTTGAGTCGCGTATGAGCGCGTCCAACGAAAAGTCGAAGCAGGAAAAGCAGGAAAAGAAGCAGGAGAAGCCCCAGGAAAAGAAGTCGGGCAGAACTGCTATCGATATGCGTGCTTCCGCGCGCCCCGAGGGCGAGCGCGAGGTCGTAACCGTCAGCCCCAAGGCGGCAACACGTGTTGTTGACACCAGAGGCAGTGGTGCCGTTGACCTTTCGAAGTACGATGACACCCTTGATAATATCGTTCCCGAAAATATCCGCGAGGAGCGCGGCGGAAGCCAGAAGGTAAAGAAGTCCCCCGCTGCTCAGAATGCCGAAAAGGATGGCGGAAACCGTCCCGGTCAGAAGGGCCAGAATCAGGGCGGCAAGAACGATGGTCGCAAGGACCAGAAGGGCGGCAAGGATAACCGTCAGCAGAAGGGCAACGACAGAAATAACAACAATAACAACAATAAGGGCGGCAAGAACGGCAAGAAGGGTGGCTTTACTCCCGCACCCGCTCCCGCTCCCGCAAAGAAGGTTCCCGTAAAGGCAGAGATTCCGGACGAGATCACCGTTGGTGAATTCGCAGCGAGAATCAAGGCTCCCGCAGGCGAGGTCATCAAGAGACTTATGCTTATGGGCATGATGGTAACCCTCAACCAGACCATCGACTTCGACACCGCGTTCCTCATCGCAGATGAGCTCGGTGCAGAGATCACCAAGGAAGTCGTCGTCAGCATCGAGGACAGACTCTTCGAAGAGGAAGAGGATAGCCCCGAAAACCTCGTCGAGCGCGCACCCGTTGTTTGCGTAATGGGTCACGTTGACCACGGTAAGACCTCGCTTCTCGACGCGATCAGAAACACCCGCGTAACCGCAGGCGAGGCGGGCGGTATTACCCAGCACATCGGTGCATACCGCGTCAAGATCAACGGCAAGGAGATCACCTTCCTTGATACCCCCGGCCACGAGGCGTTCACCGCAATGCGTGCCCGCGGCGCGCAGGCAACCGATATTGCCATCCTCGTTGTAGCGGCGGATGACGGTATCATGCCCCAGACCGTTGAGGCTATCAACCACGCAAAGGCAGCAGGCGTTCAGATCATCGTTGCAATCAACAAGATGGATAAGCCGACTGCAAATCCCGACAATATCAAGACAGCACTTACCCAGTACGAGCTCATTCCCGAGGAATGGGGCGGCGACGTAATGTGCGTGCCCGTTTCGGCTCTCAAGCGCGAGGGTATCGACGATCTTCTTGAATCGATCCTTCTCATTGCCGAAATGGAAGAATACAAGGCTAACCCCAACCGCCGTGCAAAGGGTATCGTCATCGAGTCGAAGCTCGACAAGGGACGCGGACCCGTTGCAACCGTCCTTATCCAGAATGGTACTTTGCGCGCAGGCGACATCGTCATCGCGGGCACATCCGTCGGACGTGTTCGTGCAATGACCGACCACACCGGCAGAACCGTAAAGGTCGCTCCTCCCTCGATGCCCGTTGAGATCACCGGTCTTGCGGACGTTCCTCAGGCAGGCGACGAGGTAAACGCAGTTGTTGACGAGAGAATGGCAAGAGAGCTCGCAGAGCAGAGACGTGCTCAGGCAAAGGAAGAGGAGTTCAAGGCAAACGCAAGAACCAACCTCAACGACCTCTTTGCGCAGATTCAGGAAGGCATCAAGGAGCTCAACGTCATCGTCAAGGCAGACGTTGCGGGCTCCGCAGAGGCAGTAAAGCAGTCGCTTGAGAAGATCACCAACGAAGAAGTCAGAGTCCGCGTCATCCACGCGGCAGCGGGCGGTATCACCGAGGGCGACGTTATGTTCGCGGCGGCATCGAACGCAATCATCGTCGGATTCAACACCCGTCCCGACCGTACCGCGCTTGATTCCGCAGAGCGTCAGGGCGTTGATATCCGCACCTACCGTATCATCTACGACTGTATCAACGAGATCACCGCGGCTATGAAGGGTATGCTTGCTCCCAAATTCCAGGAGAAGCTTCTCGGTCATATCGAGGTTCGTCAGGTCATCCACGTTCCGAACGTCGGCTTCATTGCAGGATCCTATGTTCAGGACGGTAAGATCACCCGTAAGTCGCAGATCCGCGTAGTACGTGACGGTATCGTTGTGTATGAGGATAAGATCTCCTCTCTACGCCGCTTCAAGGACGACGTCAGCGAAGTTGCGCAGGGCTACGAGTGCGGTGTCGGACTTGAGAAGTTCAACGACCTCAAGCTCGGCGACATACTCGAAGCATTTGTGATGGAAGAAATTGCACAGTAATTATGAAAAATGGGAAGCGCGAGCTTCCCATTTTTTAGTGGACAGTGATAAAAAAGATGCGAACGTAACAATAGCGGGAAAGTTTTGATCAAACTTTTTCAAAAGTTTGCGGAGTTTGAG
>JAZORB010000176.1:0-11351 GCA_045656385.1 Eubacteriales bacterium
CGAGCTTGTTGATGTCGATAAGATTTGTGCCTTCAATGCCGATAAGGGACTGAAGATCGGTTGCCGAAACGGTAACGATAGCGGCAACGTATGCTTTCTCAGAGTCGGTAGCAAGAGTGATGGTGGGGTCCTTGGTGATGACCTGACCGGGATACATCTTGCCGTAATCCTGATCCTCGGAGGTGCGATCAGCGAGAGTTTCCTTAATGTACTTGTCTTCGTCGAGAACAACTACAGCCTCGTCAAGGGTGATATCAACCTTGCCGGAGGTGAAGGTGTTAGTCTGCTCGTCGGTATCGGTCAGATACGCGAGAGATGCGCCGGCAATGGCAACTACTGCCATCGAGATAACAAGCGCAAACGCAAGAATCTTTCTTTTCATGTCAATAGTTCCTTTCAGTTAGAGGAGGAATTATGCCTGAGGTTTTCCTTCAGCGAGATCCTCAAGCCACTCTGCTGCATTGTCTGCAGTTACTTCACCAAATGCGGTGTCAAGTGCGAGGGTGGAGTTCTCAAGATCATTGATAGAATTTACAAAACCATTGGTCTGAGTTGCCTGAGAAAGAACGAGAATATCGTACTTGCCGTTATCATTGCCGTCAATCTTTTCAACAGTATCATTAGTTGCCTCGGAAGCAAGATAAACCTGGAGAAGGCTGGGGCGAGAAACTTCATTGGGAGCCAAAATACCACCCTGGGCAGTATTTTGTTTGGGACCACGGTATGTAAAACAAATAATTGCATATTTGTTACCCTTGATCTCTACGTCTGTCGCAATTTCTTCGAGATCCCAGTGATACTCATTCGCATTGATACCGATCATATCATCGAATTCAGCAGCGGTAAGATCACCCTGTTCAAAAGCAAAGATGGTACGAACGTAAACGTCGGACTTGCCGGTATTCTTTACAAATACAAACTTATCAACAACGTTCTTGCAGCTATCGTCAAAGAGCTGGTTGGAACCGGGGGCACCGACCTGACCCCAAGACTGCTGGTGAGAACCCTCACCGGAAGCATTCTCGGAACCGTTTCGGTTATCCCACTTCATATTGCCTTCGTCATTTGTGCCGAGAGTGTCAAGGCAAACAACGGGGTAAAGGGGCTTACCCTGTTTGAATTCCTTAAGCTGATCGGGAATGTAACCGTAATCATCGGTCTTGCCGGTGGAAACCCATTCCATAATGCCATCATTGTCAGAGTCAGCGAGATCGCGCTCATACTCAAGCTGTTCGATTTCAACCTTACCAACGGTCATGGTGTTGGTCTGCTCATCGGTATCGGTCATATATGCGAGAGAGAAGCTTGCAATAGCGGTAACAAGCATTATAGCTGCAATAGCAACTGCCAAAATTTTCTTTTTCATTGTGTTAATTCCTTTCGTTATTTAAAGTTTGGGGAATTAGTTATTATCTACAAACCACTGGGCGATGGTTGCAGCATTTTCAGCGGTGATTGCGCCGAAAGCGGTATCAAGAGCGAAGTCTGCGGTCTTAACTACAGAGCTGTCTACAGTCTGCCAACCTGCTGCCTGAACTGCCTGGGAAAGAACGAGAATCTCATAACCGTCAGCAAGAGCTGCCATATCATCATTGTCAGCAGTCTTGTCAAGGAAGATCTGAAGGAGGGAAGGTGCGGTTTCTACATCTTTTTCGAGAACTTCATTGTAAGTAAATACGAGAAGATCGTAAGGCTTACCGTTGATCTTGATACCGGAGCTCAGAACATCCAAAGTCCAAACATCATCATTCCAATTGATATGAATAAGATCGGAAATTGCGCCATCGTTATTCTCAAAAGCCATAAGTGTACGAACATAAGCAGCTTCGGAGCCTGTGTTCTTTACGGTAACGATCTTGTCAACAGGATTGAACTCGGGACCGAAAGTTTTGTAGGTTACTTCGCCAACTGTGATCATTTCAGCTTCGTTAGTAGTCCACTTAGGATCAGTAGTAGCGGGGAGAAGCTTTTTATCGTTAACGAAGGTCTCAAAGCCTGTGCCATCTTCTTTTCTCTGCTGTTCGATCTGTTCGATATAAACGTTACCTACGGTCATTACGTTCTTATCGTAATCAGAATCCATAAGGTATGCAAGAGATACGCTTGCGAGAGCGGTTACAACCATGATAGCCGCGATTGCAAGGGCAAGAATTTTCTTTTTCATAGTAGTAAGTCCTTTCTGAAATTGGTTGGTATTATAATGTTAATTATAATTTAATAATTTAGGAGTTGGCAACAGGAACACCCTTGTTCTCTGCAATTGCCCATGCCTCTGCAGCGGTATCTACATTCTCATGCTGAACTGCGTATGCATGGAAAGAAAGTGTAGGATATCCTTCATTACCGGTTATATCAAGGTTATTAAGCATTACCTTAGTAACAGTATTCTTAACATGCACTTTGTTGCCAGACAGTATTTCGTATACAACACCCGATTTTGCTGTTTCCGCAGGAACTTCACGGTAATAGATAGTGTCATTGTTTACTGTTTGAAGTTCTGTCCAACCACCAGCAATAGTATACTCTAAAAATTTATCAAAATTTGCAGACTTTGTAACTTTAATAAAGAGCCAACAAGCTTCGCTATCAGCAAGAACTGTAACTGAAGGCTTCTTTGTTAAATCAGAATCGGGAATCATTTTATATTCATTTGTATTTGCGTTATTATCTCCATCGTCAATATCGGACGCTTCCTCTTGAAGTGTAATATTGATATCACCATATGTAAAGGTGTTTACAACATCTTGAGTATCAGTAAAGAGGTACGCGATAGTACCGCCAACTGCTACGAGGAGAGCAAGAGAAAGAGCTATAATTGCACTAAGAAGTATTTTCTTTTTCATTGTTTATTCCTCCATAGGGAATTAATTAGCGTTAGTGGTTGCCCAGGTAATAGCTGCAGTATTTGCATCATCAAGCTCTGCGTGCTCTGCCTGATGAGCATATGCCTTAATTACAATGCCTTCTGTAATGTTTTCCAATTCTCTAACATTGGCACTAGAAAGTGCTTTGCTAAATGTTACTGTGGTGAAAACTCCAACATCAACGCCGTCGTTAGATGTATCAGTAGAGGGATCGACAGTGGAGTTGTATCTATAGAGAACTGAATTAGTTCCAATATCCTGAACTTTAGTCCAACTTGCAGCATCAATATTATATTCTGCTACCGGAGATACACTCTTATCTGCAAGAACTAAATTGTTAGTAATCAGAACATATACATAGCACTTCTCGCTTACCTCTTTTACAGTAATCGTAGGATCCTTGGAGACTTCATCACCGGGAATTACGCCTGCAAAGGTTACACCTTCACTAGTCTTCTTTCCTTCGAGATCTGTTTCCCAAAGTTCAATTTGAATATCGCCATAAGTAAATGTATTTGTTACTTCATTGGACTCAGCAGTAAGCCAAGCAACTGTTACGCTAGCAGCTGTAACAACAGCAAGTGCGATTGCCACAACGGCAATAAGTAAAGCTTTCTTTTTCATTTTCTTATTTCCTTTACAAAATTATTTAGTGGGGAAAGTGGAGTTAAATCCGATTGTCCAAGCTTCATTCATATCATTGAAGCCGTCTGCCTGGATTGCGCAAGCCTGAACGGTGATGGTCTTGCCTGCGTATGCAGCGACATCTGCATCAGTAGCAATATTAATGGATTTGAATACTGCAACGTCAACGAACTCATCCTCTGCTACTGCTCTTGCATCAATAGGAGTAGCCTTACCGTAAATGCCGTTACCAAGATCAGTCCAGCCGTTTGCTTTGATCTGATCTGCTACTGTCTGGGTTGCTTTTTCGATACCTGCGATATCATTTGTTACCTTAATAAAGAGATAACATACTTCGCTACCGCCCTTAACGTGGATTATAGGATCCTTGGTATAAGTATGACCGGGGAGAAGCTTGTAATCGTTGGTAATTCTACGATCACCAGCAACTACTTCACCATAAAGGTTTACGGGAGCCTCATCAAGGGTAATGTTGACCTTACCAACAGTAAAGGTATTGGTTACAACATCGGAAGTCGATGTCAGGTACGCCATTGTAGCAAATACTGTGCTTACAACAAGCAGTACTGCGCTGAGTGCGAGGAGAAGTGCTTTAGTTCTTGTTTTCATAACAAAAACCTCCTTATTTTGATATAGTAATTGAATTTATGTTAAAAGGGATCAATTAGCCCTCTTTGTTTTCGCCGTTTTGCGGGCTGTCGTTCTTCTCGCCGTCTTCGGCGGGGATAGACTCTTTCTTCTTTTCCGCTTTATCTGTCTGTGCAAAGATGTCGGGCAGGAAGGCGAGAGCCAGGATTATTGCACCTACCGCAAGTGCGATATACATGCCGGGCGGGTGCTGTACGTAATATGCGACGTAGCCGAGGAAGGGAATCTTGAATATGGGTTTGCCGATCAGGTTTTTAAAGTGAACGGGCGGATCCTCGGTATAGATCTTTTCGCCTGTGGTCTCATCGATATTGAAATTCGCGTCGCCGCGTGTGTAGAAATGCTGATTCTCTGCATCTATTGCAATTACACGGTGCGTTGCGGGCATATCGTTTGAGAGCACGAAGGTGATTACGTCGCCGACCTCAACCTCCGACGGGTCCACTTCCTTGACGTAGATCAGCGCTCCGACGGGATATTCCGGCTCCATCGATCCCGAAATGACCGAGTAAACCTGAACTCCGACAAGGCGCAAGCCTACGAGCAAGACCGCGAATATCACAACGATTACTACGATCACGGTCGTTATGATATTCCAAATTTTCTTAAAATTCAATCTTTTTCCTCACTCCTTTTTCGTGCCAAATCAATTAGTAAATGTTAGAAATTTACCTAGCTTTTACCAATTATTGGTATTTAATTTTAATATACAGTTTGGTATCTATCATTATATCACGTTTTGTTTACAAAAGCAAGGCTTTTTGCAAAAAAGTTTTAACATTTTGATTATATTTTTTGTGAGTAGTGCTGAAGCCGAAGCGCAGGCACCACATGTAGTGTAAGGTTGGACGCAATTTACATTAACTCCCATAATTATATACCCTTTTATGTGTATACTTTATTGGGGAGATTGTCAATGAGGTATATATACATTAAAATATATATTGAGGTGATGCGATGATAGTCCTTACACTTGAAAAACTGTTGAACGAAAAGAAGATCACGCGATATGAGCTTGCGAAGCGAACGGGAATCAAATTTCAGATAATTGATAACTATTACAAGAACCGAGTTGTGCGCTACGACAGCTACATTCTTGACAAGATATGCTCGGCGCTCGACTGCGACATTTCGGATCTTATTGAATATCGCAGAGACAAATAAAAAGGATGGCTTTTGCCATCCTTTTTATTTATATACGGTCTTGAACGCATCTTCGATAAGCTCCGCCCAGATCGCCATTCCCTCGGAATTGGGGTGGAGCTTGCCGTCGCAGGTGTACTTTGCGTAATCGGTGCCGCTCATTCGGCTTTCGGTGAGCCGAACGACGTGCGCGCCGTAATGCGCGGCGCATTTTTCGATGATCTCGTTGTATTTGATAAGCAATTCGCTCTTCTCTTCCGTACGCCACGCCATATTAAATAGGAAGACTTTTGCATTCGGATAGCGTTTTGTGATTTTAGAAAGCATCACGGCGTAGCCCTCGGCAAAGGTCGTCGGCACGAAGCCCTCGGCCTCGGCGCGAGTGAAGAGATCGTCCGTGATCTCGCCCGCGGGGCGTTCCTTTGTGAAATCGTTGTTGCCCATGAAGGAGACGATCAGGTCGGGCTCGGTGCCGTCCGCGCGGTGGAGCTCGGTCGGGCGAGTGTTCCAGCCTGCGGCGGCGGGGTTATCGTCAAGGATCTTCGAGCCGCTCCAGGAATTGTTGACGCAGAGAGTCATTTCGTACTTATCGATCAGCCTGCCCCAGAAAGTTTCGGAAACGGTCAGATCGCGGCACTTTACGTTCTCCGACTCGGGTGAGCCGTAATACTGTTTATTCTCGCCGATGGTGGGGTTGTGCGCGGTGTTGTTCGAGTAGCCGTCATAAGTGCACATGCTCGCACCGAAAACGGAAAGTTTCTTTCCTTTTAATATATAGGAAAGTGTGGGCTTCTTTTTGGAAGCGAAAATAACGGCAGCGGCGAAAAGCTCGGGCACCGCGGCAATGAATGCAAGGACATAGGGAAAGATCTTCGGCAAAACAAACACCGAGTGGATACCGAACAGCTCCTTGAAGAACATAAATGTTTCGAAGCCCAGATCATACATAAGTGATATAAGGCAACAGGCAATCGTCATCAGGCTTCCGATGAAGGCGAGAACGATATTCGGTCGGATGGCGCGGATTATAAGAACGATCAAGGTCAGCGCAACCACCCCTGCAGAGATCAGAAAAGGTATGGATTCGCTCCCCAAACCGAAAAAATGCGATTCGATCACGTACTGACCGTCAACAGGGTTCATCACAATACGACAACCCTCATAATATGCTTTTTTGACAAGGAGATAGATCATTACCGACGAGAAAACGCCGAAAGTCGAAGCAGAAATGATCGAAAACATACGTCCTTTTTGCTTCTGAGCAATAAAATCGGCAAAAGCGATGCTCTCCTCAAGTATCACGAAGAAGACGAAGAATATCTTAAACCACGCACACATCTCGACAAGCGGAGCCTCGGCGGATGTAAGACCGTAGACGTATTTGAACATATAAAATATTTCATATTCAAGATCGGCACAGAAATAGATTCCGCAAGTGATCACGGTCAGGATGCTTCCGACAATGCCGAGAGTAAGATTTGGACGAACAGCACGCACTATCAGAACAACAAGAGCTGCCAAAGCGATCAGCGCGGCGATAATGAAGAATACCGCCATCGGAGTAACGCCGGAAAATTCCATATACATTCCGACACCGGGTTCAAACGTTTGTCCTGTGCAAAGATTGAATATTTTTCGATAATAAACATATCCCAAATGCGCCGCAAAGATAGCGAAAACCGCGGCGGAGATTATGGGAAATACGCGTTTTTTCATTAAAAAACTCCTTAGTTTCGAGAATCTGTATTCGCAATCATCATCGGTTCATCAGAACCGTCAGTTTGCTGTAAAGCAAACTATTCGCCGCAAGGCGAACAGCCTTGCCCGGTGGGGGAAGGTGTCACGAAATGACGAATGAGGCGCCTAATAAGATACCGATTTTCGCGTCAGCGAAAATCTTCCAAAACATAGCCAACTTAATCTTTCATTCTGAATTCAGATTGCAAAGAATACAATGCAAAGGAGATTTGCAAAATTCAATTCAGATAGTATTTTTTCATTTAGGCAATCGAGAAGATTTTCTCGCTGCGCTCGAAAAACAATATCTTATTGAAACGCCTCATCCCCCACATACGTGGGTCCCCTTCCCCCGCCGGGGAAGGCTGATTTTGAGAGTGCGAACATGTCCTTTTGCCTGCGTTGTTGAATATCTATTATTAATCTTTCAAGGATGGTAAATCATATAGAGCTTCGGCGCATCAAGATCTTCTCTTGCACCGGGGACGCGCTTTTCGGTCAGGACGAGAGAGTTTTCACGCTTCAGCGCGTAGAGGATCTGATAGGTGAGTGCCGCCTTCGGTTGGCAATCGGCTTTCTCGAAGAGCGGTGCCAGCTCGCGGCAGAGCTCGGAAAAGGTCTTTTCATCAGATGAAAGCACCTCGCGGACCTTCGTGTAAGCCTTGGAGAGAAGCGCGGCGTTTATCGGGGCGATGCTTGCGGGGCGTTTTTTGTAGTTTACCGCCTCGAAGCGGTCGGCGAACACTCTGCCCGACGAGCCCGCGGGGAGAAGGATCGGCTCGCCCGCATCCTCGGGGAACGCAAGCGGTGTCGATGCAAGATATACGCCGTGCTCGGCGAAGGCGAGGAACATCGGCATATTTATTCTTGAATACGCGATCGAATCGGGCTCGGAGAGATTCAGAAGCAGACCGACGATCTCGCTCGGCATCTCGCAAAATGCCGCTTCCATAGCCGCGGGGCTGTCCATTCCGCCGTCGATATTGCGCAGAATGAGCTGGCACATGGTGTCGCTCATATGAACCGCGCTACCGTCCGCGAGCGTGGGATAGCGTTTGGTTTCGACCCCGAACGTGCGCGAGGGGAAGGTGTATCCAGCATCGGCAAGGCGCAGGGTCAGATCGGAAAACTCGCCGAGTCTTTCGGCAAAGCATCCGAGCGAGCCGTTTGCGACGTAAGCAATTCGAGCCTCGCCGTCACGAAAGCCGAGAAAAGGATGCGCCCATTCGTCGCCTCCGCCCGATTTTGACCGCGAATGCGCGATTCCGATATTGCCGGGGCATTCGAGCGCGGGAGTGGTACCGACTAGGCGAGTGACGTCGCCCGTCAGCTTTTCGCTGAAGATCTTGCCGCCGTGCATCGTGGCAAGTCCGCTGTAAAAACCGCCCGCGAAGCCCTCCTCGCGGCGAAGCATTTCCATTATTATCGGTGCGGCTCTGCGCGAGCCAACGTATCCCGCTATGTTACACATGGCAGTTTCCCCGCTTTATTTCTTAAATATTTTCCTATAAGGCAGCGCAACTATGACGCCGAGGGTGACAAGTCCGATCCAGACAAGGATAAGATTGCCCCATCCGATCGCCTCGATCGCGCCCGCAAAGGTCTTGTTTGCCAGCGCGGCGGCGGAATAGCTGAGAAAATCGAGGAATCCCGTTGCAGAAGACACGAGTCCCGTGTCGCGCAGGCTGGGGCAATAGCGGCTCCAGAGCATCGTTGCCGCCGCGTTCGAGGACATGATGGCAAGCACGATGAAGATTATATTGAGAACGGGGATCTTCACGAAATATGTAAGCGTGAAGAAGATGACAGACGAAGTGAAAACGATCAGAATCGTCTTATCCATATCGTGGCCGAGGCGCTCATAAAGGAAGATGGCGATAAAAGAGGTCATCGAAATGGCAAGCGTTGCGCCCGTGAAGATGCTTGCCGCCTCGGCCGAGGTGAATCCGAGATACTGCGCGATATAGGTGGGCAGCCAGAATACGACGGACGTACGCACAACTCCCGTGAGGATCGAAATGAGCGAGAATTTGACGATCTGACGCTCGAAAAGGACCTTCAGATTGCCCGCGCCCTTCTCTTTTGGCTTATACTGACCGTATTTTACGAGTCCTTTTTTCTCAAAAACCGTAAAGCAGGTGAAAACGCTTGCCGCCATCAGCACAAGCACGCCCGTGCTGACGAAGAACGCGCTCTGCCAGGTGAGAAATACTGCAAGGATGCCCGCGGCGGGCGAGCCGAGGAGCGAGGAGAATGTATATCCGAGCGAGCAACGGGTGGTGTAGATCGGCTCGGTGTTCTCGGAGACCACCTTCGTCATGGGGCCGTAGATCATCGAAAGGAAGAAGCCGGTAAGTCCATAGACGATCATTGCCGCATTCGGCTTTTCAATGATGACAGGCAGAAGCAGATTCGTCACGCCCGCGAAGAAAAGCCCGAAGGTGAGCATATACTTTGCCTTGATCTTATCGCCTATCGCGCCGTTGATGAGCTGACCGAAGGCGTAAAAGAGAAGATAGAGCGCCGAAACGCTTCCTATATACTCCTCTGTAAAGCCGTCCGAAACCATCTGCGGCGTGACGGCGCTGAGGATATTTCTTGCTATGTAAACGGCGAAATACGCCACCGAACAAAGCGAACCGAGATAGATCGCGTTTTTCGCGTTTTGTGAGATCTTCATTACTTTTCGATTACCTTTTTCGCTATCTTATAAAACTCGTCATAAACCGTGGGATTGGATGCGAGGACGCAGGAGGGAGCGGAAAAGTCGATATCCTTGCCCTCAGCGTTTGTTATAATGCCGCCGGCTTCCTTGATGAGCAGATTTCCCGCCGCGATGTCCCAGGGGGAGAGGATGATCTCAAAGAAAATATCGTTTCTGCCTGCGGCGAGGTAAGCGAGGTCGAGTGCCGCCGCGCCGGGACGGCGGACGTCGCTGCAAGCGCGATAAAGCTCGTAACAAAGTTCAAAGGTCTTCGGTCCGAGAGTGTCCTTATAATAGGGGCAGGTTCCGAAGGCGACGATCGCGTGGGGCATATCCCTCCCCGAGACCTTCATCGGCTTGCCGTTGAGGTATGCGCCTCCGCCCTTGATGGCAGAGAACATTTCGTTCTGATAGGGATCATAGATAGCGGCGAACTCGATCACGCCCTTCGAGAAAAGAGCGACCGAGATGCAGGAGTGCCTATATTCATGCACGAAATTCGAGGTTCCGTCGATCGGGTCGATGACGAAGCAATAGTCGCGCATAAGGTCCTCTGCGTTGTTTTCCTTTTCCTCAGCAAAGAAAAAGGCATCGGGGATGATCTTGCTGATCTCATTCATAAGAAAATTCTGCACGGCGACGTCATATACGGTTACCATATTCGCCGAGTCGCCGCCCTTTTCGCTGACCGCGCCCTCAATATCGCGCGCACCGGTCATGATCTTGCCCGCCTCAAGGATGAGGGGGAGGAGTACTTTGTCAATATTTTTCATTTTTACTTCCTCTGATTACTTATTTTTTACTTTAGGCTGATAACGAAGTTCATTGACCGAATAGACGGTGACAAACGCCTTCGGGTCGGTCTTTTTGACGAACTCCATTAGCTTGCGGTATTCGTTTTTATCAACTATCGTCACGATCTCGCGGCGCACGGTGCCGTCATATGCGCCGATGCTGTCATAAAGAGTCGCGCCACTGTGGAGGTCGTGAAGAAGATAATTGGTTATCGTTTCAATATGATCCTGTGATAGGATGCAAACGCGGCGCTTGATATTGAGTCCGAAAATGAACTTATCAACCACGATGCCGCTGAAATATGTACCGAGAACGCTGATCACAACGGTTCTCGTATCGTAACAAATGGCAGAAGAAAATGCAACAACCAATCCGGATACCGAGATCGCGGTTCCGAGCTCCATCCTCAGGTGCTTATTCATTATCTTTGCAACGATATCGAGTCCGCCCGATGATGCGTTACAGGAAAATAGGATCGCCATAGCAATACCCACTATAAGGAGATAGCAGATCATATCGAGAAGAGGATCCTCGGTCAGCGATTTGAAATTCGGGAAAAGATTTTCGAAAACACCGAGCGCTGCGGGCACGAGGATGGTGGTATAGACCGTCTTTGCACCGAATTCGGGTCCGACAAGCAAGAATCCCATCACCAGAAAGATGATATTCAGCGAAAGCGAGATCACCGAGATTGGCAGGGGGATGAAATTCGAGAGCACCATTGCAAGTGCCGAGCCGCTTCCGATCGCAAGATTGCTGGGTAGCATAAAAAAGTATATCGCCGCCGCGGCAATCACAGCGCCGAATGTTATGAT
>JAZORB010000177.1:0-2272 GCA_045656385.1 Eubacteriales bacterium
AAGAATTTGAGGCTCATCGGCTCGGTATAGAAAGTGTCGTCGTAGGATGCGGTCTTATTGTCCTCGCTGATGATATATCTGAACATAAACTTACCGTCAACAAGTCCAAAAAAGATCCTATTAACTTCCTTTGTACCGACACCGTCAATATCAAATCTCTCGCTTTCGGTGGCGGTGGGATAATATCTGCGCGGCGACGTGCCGAAAAGCATATCGTAAATGATAGCGTAATAGAAATTCTCTTGCGGAGTATTGTCATTCATATACGGCCAAAGTACCCAAAAATCCCCGATATAGCTTGAGATCGGATTCTGCCAACGGACGATATTAACATCATCTGGACCGAGGTTTTTCTCAAGCAGAATTTGGCGCATCTCGGCGGCGCGAAGACCCTTGAGACTCAAAAGCTCATCATCAAACGAAGTGCGTACTTTACTTTCAAGCAAACCGAAGGAAAAGCTCCCCTTCGCCATCTGCCAGACGTAGACGTCGTATTTTCTCGAGGGATCGTAGGCGGAATAGGAAGGATCAAAAACGACTGTCGCGTTGTTGACCTCATTTTGCATAGCATCGTTGTTCTCGGTCAATTTGACATGTCCGTTTTCGACGGATATGTCATACATAACATCCTTTCCCTTTTCGGTTTTGCCGTGCAGACGAACCTTGCCGTCAGCGGATTTGACAAATCTGAGGAGCATCGGTTCGGTGTAAAAATCGTCAAAATATTCGGCTGTACTACCGTCTTTACTGATCACGTAGCTGAACATAAATTTGCCGTTCTCAAGACCGTGGCAGACCTTATGGTATTCGTCCTCGCCGTCACCGTCGATGTCAAACCTACAATGTTCATATATACCCGGGTAATAGTCACTCGCGTTTTCCCCGAAAAGCATATTCCTTACCATTGCGAGATACATATTCTGATACGGCTTGATGTTGTCTAAAGCGACCCATCTTTCCCAATAATCGCCGTATCCGTAGCTTGAAAGCATATTGCTTACAGGCAGTATATGTATTTTATCCTCGCTTATATCATAGGTAGAAAGGATCGCGCGCATTTCCGAAGCGGTGACTGCGTGTGTTCCGTACTGTAAATATTTTTCATTGTGATTCTTGTCAGAATGAGGAAAGAGCGCGAAGGACAGGCTGTGTTGCCCCGGCTGCCAAACGAAAACGTCGAGCCCGTCTGAGGCATCAAGCCCAAGATAAGTGTCATTCATCACCTCAAATTCCACCCACGCGCCGTTGCACTCAAAGCGATATTTGCCGGGCGCGGATATGTCGTAGTGCTCGGTGATATTATACGAAGGATACGACATCGCTAAAGGTTCAACCGCGACAGAATGCATCTTCCAATAGCTAATATGCTCAAGCGCGATCGGCGTGCCGTTTTCATAGCGGTAGACTTCAAAAGAGGGACCTCTCATTTGCGGTTTAAGAGTCTTGTTTTCCCAGCCCAGAACAAAAATTATATCGTCGTCCTTGCATCGGGCAAGACGGAATGTGATCTCTGCGCCGTCATTTTCAAATCCCGCGCCGTGGATGTAGATATAGTTCTTTGCAGAATCACCGGGCAGATCTATTTCGTAATACATTTCCCCATCATTGGAAGCGACGTTTCTGAAAACGATCTCTTTGCTCTCAATTCCGATGCTGTTCTTCTTTATTGTCAAAACAAGATCGCCGCGACGCATCTCGAACAAACCCGAAATCAGCGAATTTTCCGCCACTTTCTGCTCATACCACGCATTGTGCTCTTCAGGAGTTACGGTCAGGTTGTCGCTCTCATATTTGACGTCAGTTATTGCAGCTTCGACAATATCAACAACCACCTTGCTGCCTGCCTTGCGGTAATAGACCACTATATCGTGCCTGATTCCACCGTTTCTGTTGATGACTCCCTCAATATTACCGTTTTCATAGACCTCAAAAGAGATGACCGTATCATTTGTGCTGATCCATTTGCTTCCCGGAACAAGTTCATCGAGCACATCCCCCTTCGGATTCGTCAAAAAGCATACCGAAAGGACGAGTGTTGCAACAAGTGCTGCTATTATGACCCAGAACGCTGGCTTTTTGTAGTTCAGTACCGATTTTATTCTCTCCTTGACACCGACTTCACCGAAGGCGAGGGGGCACGCCATTATTCTCTTGCGGTGCAGGCTGCAGGCGAGGAGTGCTTCGGAATAGCTCTTTTTGGCGGCGGTGTCCATCGTTTTGATCACTTTTTCATCGCAAGCCGACTCGATATCGCGGCAAAGAAGCGCGTAGG
>JAZORB010000178.1:0-2827 GCA_045656385.1 Eubacteriales bacterium
ACGAATTCCTCACCGCACGCCGCAACGTAGCCGCGCATCACTCCCGAAGTGATCAATTGCTCGACCTCATCCTTGCGAATCTCGACAAGCCTCGCGTCACCGTACTGTTTACCCCGCAGGTTTTGGAACTTTTCGTAATCCTCAGCCTCGGTCACATAATAGCCGGTACTGTAATTCGAATAAAATGCATCGCAAATATATTTCCGACAGAAGCGGAAATATTTCTTCCACTGTGTTCTGGGCAGAGGGACGTACAAAAAGCACTCCTCAGCCATTCGCCGACGGATATCGGCAGAAGCGGGATGCGCGAGCTTTTTCTCGTTCAGAAAATCATAAAGAAGCTCGCCTGTTTCGGAGTTCCACAAGTTGCTGTTATTAAAGGTAAGCTTATTGAAAAGCGGCGCGGTATAGTGCGTATCTACCTGCGGGAGCCAATCGAACGCGCGTGCAGTTTCATAAGCCTCGGTGAGCTTCGCGGAATAACCTTCAAGATTGCCCTCATCGAGGCAAAGTAGCGCATCGGCGACGCAAACCGCGCGGTAATAATGGCTGCGAAGCGCGGCGTCATCCCCGCACATTACGTCGATCAAGCCGTAAGCCGCCTCGATCGCCTCGCGGGTCTTGTAATTTCTCAGCTTCAGAAGCATACCCGAAAGCATCGGCTTGAGCCTTCTTTGGCGAATCACTTCGCGCTCCTCGGGCGTGCTGAATTCATAAATAAGATCGGCCTGCGCCGATCGGTTGCGCAAGGAATAAGCGATTTTGAGAGCTTCTTTTTTCTCGCCGAGCATAAAATACGTGCGCGCAAGAAGCTCCCTGTATTCTTCATTCTCGGGGAATCTTCGGGTGAGCTCTTCTAAATCCCTCTCCGCTTCCCTGAAATAGAAGTTTGCCTTATTCGGCTGTTCCAGATCTAGCTTGCCGAGGCGGTATTCGGAATACGCGCGGCGGTAAAGGAACTGCTCGTCATCGGGAAATTCGGCAAGGGCCTCCAGGGCAACAAGCAGAGTGATCTCTTCGCTCAGATCCTCGGCGTCGTGGTATTTTTTCTCAAGCTCCTCGCGGCGATCACCGCCGAGAAGATCGTTAAGACCGATCCCCAGCACCTTTGAAATCGGCACAAGCAGAGAAATATCCGGCATAGTTTGCCCATTCTCCCACTTTGACACAGCTTGAGAAGAAACGTGAAGCTCCGCCGCAAGGGCATCCTGTGTCAGCCCCTTTTTCTGTCGGTATTCTCTTATCTTTTCGCCGATGGTCTTTTCCTGCATATTTTAGCTCCTTAAATATTTGAAACGATCTCGTGCGCCATTTTGTCGCAGAGTGCTTTATCGATCGGTTGGGAGAACATATCCAAAAATACGTTGTAGATAATAGTTGAGATCTCCTCTTTCGTCATATCTTCGCGAATACGCAGCGACAATCTGTCGATTTCGGGTTTATATTCGTCCTCGGGGCAGCCTATACCGAGCAGACCCATCGGGTCGTTTTTGTCCACGACTTCTTTTATAATCATGTCCATTTTCCCAATCACCTTAAATTCCGTGATCTTCTCCGGCCACTCCTCGTCGCCGTATACATAACCCTCGAGCATTGTTATAAATCCGTTTTTGACGAACAGAACAAATCCCGCGCCGTATTTCACGCCGGGGAACTCCACGTGCAGAGAACCGAAGGTGTCTTTGACTCCATCGCCGAGTGAATCGGCAGGGTCGGTGACCTCAAAATCCGTGAAAAAACCGTGACCCGTGAATTCGCGGCTCTTTATGCGGCATTTGTTATACTGAGCCATGATCTTCGCGGCAAACTCGGGCTTTTCCTTCGCGATCAGCTCCATCACCTTGCGCTCGAATCGCTTGAAGCTGTTGTCGGCGGAAACCATGAGATCCTTTTGCATAATATACTTTCTCGGGCCATCCTCTGTCAGGTCGTGGACGATGCGGAAGCCGAATTTTTCATAAAGCGCGAAGTCGCGGTCAAATTTTGCCTTATTAGTGTCATAAAGATATACCTCGGCTTTGGTATATTCACTGTTATCCGCCCATTCAAGCGCGGCGGAGATCAGCCTTTCCTCGATTCCGCAGTTTTTGAAATTATTTTCTATCAGAATTTGGGCAAAGAAGCAAACCTTCTCGCCTTCGGGCACCGCGCGGTATTCCTCGGGCATAGGAAGGAATGTATAGCTTTTCTTATCCCAGGCGTTGCAATATCCGACGATGCGGTTGCCGACGGTTTTAGCCGCAAAGCCTTTCATTTTTCCGCCGCCGACGAGGCGTTCGACCAGACCTTTACCTTCGTCGTATCGGCGCTCATAATCACGCGCGGAGCATTGCTTTGGATTCAATGCCACAGTTTCTTCACGTTCTTCGTTATACATAGTGGCAAAATTTACAACTTCGTACCGACAAAGATGATGCTTGCAAAACTGATAAAACGCGATCCATTCGTGCCGCCAAAGGCGGGAGCAGGTTACGTTTTCCTTGGCGATTTTGCGGCGAAGCTCAAGAGATGCGCGATGGCCGAGCTTTTCGCTTGAAAGGAAACGGTCAAAAAAATGTATTTTATCAAGGCTGCGGTTGCGATTATCCGTCAAGCGGTCAAAAAGAGGATCGGTATACAGAGCAGACGGACCGGGGACGGCATAAGCCGTCATAGCCTCATACGCCTTCAAGAACTTCTCCGCGTAGCCGTCAAAATCGCCCTCATCAAAACAAAGCTCGGCATCCGAGAGATAAAGCGACCACAAATATTTGCTTCGGCGGCCTTTTTCCTCCCCCATCATCACGTCAAGCAAAGAATGCGCGGCATTTATCGACTCGCGGGTGTT
>JAZORB010000179.1:0-6243 GCA_045656385.1 Eubacteriales bacterium
TATCCGATGTCGGCTGCCTCGACCATGTCGATGTCGTTATCGTAGTCGCCCACGCAGACGAGAGTGTGACAGCCGAGCTCTTTCTTGAGCCATTTTGCGGCTCTGCCTTTGCTGTCGTGGGGATCGTTAAACTCAATGCCGTATTTCCAGCTTCTTGTGATGTTGAAGTCGCCCGAGAAAAGCTTTTTAACCTCTGCGTAAGTCTCGTCGGTGTTGTCGTCGTGCATTACTGCAATCATCTTGACGAAGGGAGCGGTGAAGGAGTCGATAAACTCGCGGCGCGCCTCGGGGGAATCGTTTTCGTCAAAGGTGTAAACGCCCGAGCGGCCAAGGGTGTTGACGTGAAAGCACTTGATGCCCTTGCAAGAATCGTAGGCGGAAAAGGCGTGAAGCATCTGTTCCCCCGTGACAAGACCTTGATAATAGATCGTTTTTCCGTCGATCGAGATGATGACCGCGCCGTTATAGGAGAGGATGGGGGCGTTCGGTGTGATGACGCTTGCGGCACCCTCGGTGAACATTTCGTAATTTCTTCCGCTGGCAAAGGTGAAGTAGCCGCCCTCGGACTGAAAATACTCGATCGCAGCGATGTTTTCCTTTGAGATCTCCCCTCCGACGTAGATAGTGCCGTCAAAGTCGGAGCAAATAAGGTATCCGTCAAATTTTCCCATAATATTCTTTCCTTTTATAGTTTATCGGGCAGGCGGTAGATGATGCTTACCCCGCCGCGAAGCTCGTCTTCGACCTCCTCCTGCATGTAAGAGCCCGCGGGCGAATCGTCAAGCTTGATGAATTTGCCGCGGAAATAGAAGCGCGGGAGCAAGTGGGGCATTTTTGTTCTGCAAAGGTAGTCGTAAAGCGGGGTCGAGGTGAACCAATGCCCGAATCCCTTGTGCGAGTGGATGATCATTTCGGTGCGGATGTTGTATTTTTCGATGATATTCGTCCATACGCGCTCGGGCGTGGAGCAGAGCGCGAAAAGATGCGCCGTGCTTCCGTTGGGTAGGATGAGGCGGAAATAGACCGCGCTGCATTCGCAGTTGCGTGACAGACGAAGCGGAGTTGAGGCGTTCAGATCGGGCGAATCAAGGAGCATCATTTCCTCGATCTCGATGCCGTAAAGGCTGTCGGTTTTGTCACCGTCCTCGTCTTTCTTTTTCTTGAATCTTGAAAAGAAGGATTTCTTTTCTTTGCCTTTTTCGGCGTCCTTTGAGTCAAAGCCCGTGTAATAATCGCGAATTCTGTCGCAGAGCTTGGGGTATATCGCGCAGTCGGCGACGTCGATGGGCATGAAATATATCTTTTGCAGGGCGTTGGAACCCGTGAATCGTGAAGCATGTGTGCATCCGAGGGCATAGACGGGGAAGAGATCGAAGGTCACGGCGGGCATGAGGGCGACAAAGGCATCGTCCGCGTTCAGCTCGGTGCGCAGATCCTCGAAGTCGCGCAGCTCCTCGGGAAATATTGGGCGCATATTGCAGAGAAGATCAATTATCATTGCATTTTCCCCTTTCGTAATTTCTACCTTATTATTATACTATACTTTCGCCCCGAAATCAATAGCCGCCCGAAATTTTCGGGCGGCTGGGTAGTTATTCTTGGGCTTTCATTTGGTTGTTTCGTTTGTAATAGGGGTAATATTAATATAGAAGTGATAGAAATCATACATATCCATTTGGTTCATGACCTTTTCGTAAGTGAGTGTATTATCATTGACAAGAAGATATGATTCTATGAATCTGTTGAGATAAATACCTTGATTGATTTCTTCTCCTTCGTATCTGATAATATATTTGAATCTCTTGCGGAATTGTTCAGTGGGCTTACCGTTTTGTCTGTATTGATACAACAATTCATAGTATTCGCCGTTGTATACTATAACTTCAAAATGAATGTCAGAGGGGGTGTTCTCGTTATAGATTGCAATATTCAGAGAAGCGGGTTCGCCCTTTGTTGCTTTTTCGTAAAATTCCTTGTCCAGACCTTCGCCGGATATTACAGAACTGCCATCACGCACAAGCCAATTTCCGTTCATTACCTCGGTAAACAAGTCAGCCGCTCTCATATTGTCGGGGAAGGAAATCATCGGAAACCCGGCTTCATTCTCGGAAGCTCGAGGAGAATCAAGATATTCGTTATATTCAACGTATCTTTCATAAAGCTTCTCAAAGTCAGCCTTTGTGAGAAGTCCTTCAAGATTTGCGTCGGCAAGGTCGAGGATTCTGCCGTTGTTGTAAACGTAGATTTTCGAGATTTCGTCGAAAGACAGTTCGTGACCGTAAAAATAATATTTGGTCATATTGTTTCCGACAGAGAGTCCGACGTTTGCCCAGATCACATTGTCTCCGAAGATTCCGTAGTATCTGAAATAATCTTCGTAAGTGCGGATAGTGGCTTTTTCCTTTTTGATAAACATTTGGCTGTCATCTTCGGCATTCAAATAAGCCGAGTTTGCGGACATTTCTCTGATTCTGCGACCGGTGTAGACATTCTTGTATACCTGATTCTTTTCAAGAATGACCGCAAAAGACTCCGAGTATCTTTGCGCAAAGACGTTAGTGCGTATTTCGTCGATCATATCGTCCGATAATTCTTCAAGATCGTCGGTGAATTTCGCATAGGTATAATATCTTGAGCTATCCTCCCAGTAAGCGTAGGCGTTGAATTGATCGTGACGCTCTTTGATCTTTTTGATATCTTCGTCACGTAGCCATCCTTCGTCGTAAGCGGTCGCAAGCTCTTCAACTTTACTGTCGCGGTAAGCGAAGAGATAGAAGGAATTGTCATTTTTAATCGGTATGCCGTTGATAACGATCGTGTTGTTTTCACCCTTAAGATGGGTGTTTAGCGCAAAAATGACGCAGTCGTTGATCGTGCCGTAGTATCTGCCGATAAAGTGATCTTTCTTGTTTGGGCTGAATAGATATGAACTTATTTCATAGGCGAGTTGATTAGCTTGGTTGCGTGCGACTATTAAAATGCTGTTTTGGTTTCCCTCGTAGTTTGGATCGTTTTCCATCAATGTGCGAAGCGCTTCTTGCTCGTAATTATAGATAAGACCATACAAAGCTCCCTTAACCAGTGATATTGTTCTGTCCGATATCGGTTCGAGATCGGGAGTAAATTGGGGATAGGTTTCGTTGCCCTCGAGGGCTGCTGCGGCGGTTTCTTCGACAATGTTGGAATCAGTATTTGATCCCGAGGGATTTGAACCGGGGAAGAAATCTGTGTGCTGGCTGATATACGTTATTATTGGAAGAAATGCACTAATGAGCACGAGGCAAGCGGCAAACAGAAGCGTGTGCTTTACCGAGCGCCATACGGCTTTTTTGTTTTGCCCCGGGATCTCATCCGCGTCGGGGGCTTTGATGTCGTTTACGACCTCCGCGATGAGGTCGCGGTCGATGTAATCGAGTGCTTCAAGCAATCTTGTATCTTTGAAAACGGGTATTTCTCTCATACCGTGATGCCCTCCTTTCCGAGCTCTGCCGCAAGCTTTTTGCGCATGCGGTGAAGTGTGACCTTGATCTTGCTCTCGCCGCAGCCCGTCTGCGACGAGATCTGCGCGATGCTCATATCAAGCCAATAGCGCATGATGAATATCTTTCGGTCGGTTTTTGACGATGCACGCAAAAATGCGTTTATGATCTCGCCCGCGCGGCGCGCGTCAAACTGTGTGGCGAGGTCGGTGCCGTCCTCGATCAGCGAGAGAAACTCTTCACCGACGATCTGCACGTTCTTGCCCCGCTTCCAAGCATTGTTTGAGCGCGATTTGTTGATCGCCTGCCGCCGCACCACCTCGGTGAGATAGGCGGGGAAGTTGTCCGGCCTCTCGGGCGGTATTGAATTCCAAAGCGCGAGAAGCGAATCGTTCAGCGTTTCTTCGCGGTCTTCTTTGGCGTTCAGAAAATTCGATGCTACGTAAAGGCACAGATTGCGGTATTTCGTTTCGGTTTCCTTGATCGCGTTTTCATCCCGCGCGAAAAAGAGCTCGATTATTCTTTCGTCCTGCATAGACCTTCCTCCTTTCAATGTCCTTTCACCTAATTAGTAGTAAAGCGCGCGAAAAGGTTACAACGTTTTCAAAGTTTTTTCTATATTATAATATCATATTTTGAAGTCCGTGTCAACTGAAAAACCCCGCCCGAAATTTTCGGGCGGCGGGGGGATTTAGTTTCAGAACAAATCTTCCTGATTTGCGGTTTTGATGCCTGCGCCGGCGAGGGCGGCGGAGGCGACGGCGTTGTCGTCAACGCGGAAGATCATATATGCGTGTCCGTCGGGAGCGAGGAAGGCATAGGTGTATTCCACGATAACGTGCGCATCGGCAAGCACCTCGAGAATGTTAGCCATGCTTCCGGGCTTATCCTCGATCTCGGTTGCAAGAACGTCGGTGACGGTCGAGATGAAGCCGCCTTTTTTCAGGATGCTTTCGGTTTCTCTCGGATCGTCGCAGATGATGCGCAGAATTCCGAAATCCTGCGTGTCGGCGATAGAAAGTGCGCGTATATTGATGCCGTTATCGGCGATAAAGCGCGTGCAAGCTGCAAGCGCACCTTTTTTGTTTTCAATAAATACGGAAATTTGTTTTACGCTCATTTTTGAAACTCCTTTCAATCGTGAAGCTTGCGTTTGTCGATTACGCGGACAGCCTTGCCCTCGCTTCTCTGGATCGACTTGGGTGCAACAAGGTGAACCTTCGGATTGATGCCGAGCATCGTCTTGATCGCTTCGGCGAGTGCGCGCTCCTTGATGGCAAGGTCCTTGACGGTATCCGAGAACTGTTCAGGGTTAAGTTCGACGTAAACGTCGAGGGTGTCGTTGTTCTTAACGCGGTCGACTTCGATGAGGTAGTTGGGGGAATAGCCTTCCGTGATGAGAACGGTCTCGATCTGGGAGGGGAATACGTTTACACCGCGGATGATGAGCATATCGTCGCTTCGTCCCATGGGCTTGGACATCTTAATGAGAGTTCTGCCGCAGGAGCATTTTTCGCGCGAGAGAACGCAGATATCGCGGGTGCGGTAGCG
Organism: Eubacteriales bacterium; assembly: GCA_045656385.1. Taxonomy (GTDB): domain Bacteria; phylum Bacillota; class Clostridia; order Oscillospirales; family CAG-272; genus CAG-390. Next base: position 5,031 of record JAZORB010000179.1, read on the forward strand.
GAGAAGCGGAAAGCCTTCCTTATCAAGGCTGGTGAACACGAGCTCGCCCTTTGAGCCTTCGGGGAGAACTTCGCCGGTTTCGGGATCGATGATCTCGGCAAAGAAGTGGTCCTCGTTGATGTGCATGCCGTGCTGAGCCTCGCATTCAAATGCAACGCCGGGGCCGGAGGTCTCGGTGAGACCGTAAATATCGTAAGCCTTGATGCCGAGCGATTTTTCGATATCGCGGCGCATTTCCTCTGTCCAGGGCTCTGCGCCGAAAATGCCTGCTTTGAGGTCAAGATCGTCGGGTGAGATGCCCATTTCCTTGAGAGTTTCGCCGATGTATGCGGCATAGGAGGGAGTGCAACAGATAATTGTTGCGTGGAGATCCTGCATGAACTGGATCTGTCTGTCGGTGTTACCGGAGGACATCGGGAGGGTCAGACAGCCGACCTTGTGCGATCCGCCGTGCATACCCGATCCGCCCGTGAAGAGGCCGTAGCCGTATGCGACCTGGCAAACGTCTTCGTTCGTTGCACCTGCGGCGGTCAGCGCGCGGGCGCAGCAATCCTCCCACAGATCAACGTCGTTCTGTGTGTAGAAGGCAACGACTCGTCTGCCGGTTGTTCCGGAGGTCGAATGGATGCGGACACAGTTTTTGAGATCGGTGCCGAGAAGTCCGTAGGGGTAAGCGTCGCGGAGATCGGATTTTGTGAGGAAGGGAAGCTTGTGAAGATCGTCGATGCTCTTTATATCGTCGGGTGTAACGCCCTTTTCGTCCATCAGGTCGCGGTAGTACTTCACATTCTCATAAACGTGCTTGACCTGCTTAACTAACTTTTCTGATTGAAGCGCCCTCATATCCTCGCGTGACATACACTCGAACTCGGGCTGATAATATTTCGCCATCGGAATGGCCTCCTTTGCGTGGTTTAGGAAATTGGTATAATTATACACCCATATTAGTGATTTGTCAAGAAAAAATGAATAATTATTTATAGAATGAATTCTTGATTTAATAGATTAATTTCTCGGTCTCCACTTATCGGGAGTGAATTTGAGGTTGAGCTTGGGATCGTCAATGCTGTCAACTCGGGGCATTCCCTCGTAGATCTGGTACAGACCGTAGCCGAGCGCACGCGAGTAGAGATCGCGGTTGTAGTTTTCGTATATGTCACCATACTTTTTCTCAACGTGGTCGCGGATGGCCAGGGTCAGCGCGGTTCTTTCG
>JAZORB010000180.1:0-5246 GCA_045656385.1 Eubacteriales bacterium
CCGATTTGAAATAGACAAAATTATTGGATATCGTCCACAACTCTGTAGGCGCGCGATATTTCAGCAGTTGCGCTCGGCGTAACGATCATGAGACTACCTAAACTTCGCCGTAATGCAAATATAACTCAAAAATCCACCCGAATTTCGGGTGGATTTTTTTCTTATATAGGCAGCCAAGCTGCGATATCGCTTTCCCAATCTTTACCGGCGGACTGGTAGTCGATGAGATAGAATTTTTCGCCGTTTTCGGCGGTGAATTCGAGTTTTACGGTGTGGTTTTCGTCTTCGCAGACGGTATAATCGTAATTTTTAAAGCTGAAGGTGCTCTTTGCGTCCTTGCCTAGGCTCGAATCGGCGGCGAGGGTGATGGGACCGCGGGAGAGTGAGATGTAGTTGTCGTCCTCGGGGTAGTGGCGGACGGGCACGGGCGGTCGGCGCGTGCCGCAGGTGTCGATGTAAAGCACGTCAAGATCCCATTTTTCGGGCAGAGTCGTGCGGATCGACATGTCGAGCTCGAGTTCGATCTCGCTCTCGCCCGCGCGGACTTTATAGATCGCGTAGCCGTCCTTTGCCGTGTCTTTTTGCTTCTTCGACCACTCGGGGATGCGGAGTTTCAGGCAAAAATCGCATTCCGACGCGATTTTGAGCTTGATTTTTCCGTCCGCGGGGTATTTAGTTTCGGTTTTTATCGAAATTTTGCCGCGCTCGGTCGTGATCTCGTTCTCGCCCTGCTCATAGAAATTAACAACGACACAGCCGTTATTTTCGATGATCGCGTGCTTTGCAAAGATTCCGACACCCGCCGCGCCGATGCAGACGCAGCAGCCGTAATATCTGCCGTCCTCAAGGATCTGGAAACCGCCAACTTTACGCCCGCGCTTGCCGGGGATGAGGGGCGAATAGCTGTCAAAAGGAAGCGGAACGGGCACCATTTTGTCGAGCATACCAATTTTTTCGAATCGCTCGCGGATGTAACCGTCGGTGCTGATGTGCATCCCCTCGTTGAGCGAGCCGAGGTAGGCGTTGTAGAAGGAGTGCTCGATCGCGTCGGCAAAAACGCTCTCGCCCGTCAGCATAAATAGGCGCGAGCAGAATTTCATCCAGGTCACGGTCACGCAGGTCTCCTGCATGATTCCGTCGTAAAACTGCGTCTGGCGGGTCTTGGTGTGGTCGAAAAGCTCGTGCGTACAGCCCGAGGAGCCGATAACGGAGATCTCGGTCTCAAGAACCGATTTTGCAAAATTAACCACGGCGGTCTTGTATTTTTCAATGCCCGTCACGTAGTAAAATTCAAGAAGTCCCTCAAAGCAGGACATCATCTCGTATGCCTTCGCACCGCCGTATTGCCAGGCTCTTAGCGTGTTTTCATAGGCGAGCTCAAAAACGTTGATCTCGCTTCCGCCCGATTCGACGATGTAGGCGCAGAAATCGAAATATTTTTTCTCGTCCGTCAGGTTGTAAAGGCGCACCATCGGCTCGAGGATCGAGGAAGAATTCAGCCCAAGCCAGTGCTTTGTTGCCTTGTTGATGTGAATTTTTCCTTCCTCTTTACCTATATGCGCGATGATGTAGTCGGCGGCGAGGCTGATGAAGGAGATAATTTCGGATTTGATCGCCTCGTCGGTACAGATCTCAAGGTAATATTCCAGTCCGAGAATGACGTATTTGCGGCACCAAAGATCCCAAGCGCGGAATTCGGTTTCTTTTGTAAATGAAGAAATGCGCCCGTCGGCGTCGATGACGGAGAGCATGTCGCGCACGGTTTCTGTGAGGATGTCGAGCAGCTCGGCGTCGCGCGAGTATTCGTAAACGAGAACGGCACCGCGCATCATCTTGCCCCAATATTCGCCGCGCCAACCGTTGTTGACACCGTCGATCGGATGACGGAATTGGTCAACAAAGCGCCGCCACATCTCGCGGTCGGAGAGCTGATTCGCGGTCAGAAAACCGACCGCATGCTCGGTCAGCCCCGCATATTTTTGCTTTATGTTAAGATAATTCATCATTTCGCCTCCACGGCTTTTTAATAATTATAACCTTTTTAAAATACGATGTCAATAGCACAAAACAAAAATAGCGGAAAAGTTTGATCGAACTTTTCAAAGTTCGCGGTTTCTTAAGGCAGAGCCTTAAGTCGCCGTCCGCAGACGGCGAAATTCTCCCTTGCGCTTAAAACCGACTGCGCCCCGCAGGCGGTTTTGAAGGAGTAAAATCTTCCCTTCAGGGGAGATTTTCGCTCCTTCGCGCTTTGTAACTGTATCCCCACCCACCCCTCCCGCAAGCGGGAGGGCATTGTTTTAGATCGCGGACTTCATTTTTTGGCGTCCTGTATGCTGAATTTTTGAGAGACAGAATCGATATATTATAATTTCATTGAGTACGTTTTTTGTTTGTGCAGTACAGATTCCGCCACCCCATTGCTTCGCAAGGGGGTGGCGGAGTCTGTACTGCATATTAGACAAACATTTTTATAGAATTATCACATTATGATACACCTGTTTACGAATCCGAACATAGCTATTTGAGTTATGTCAATTTCTTAACTATAACAAGATATTTTTGTTCATTCAAAACACACCGCATATTTCGGATTTTTGCGAATTTCCTCAACAACATTTTTCTGAAACGTTCGTAATTGCTTTTCCCAGAAATCGTCTCCAAAATGGATGAGATCTCCTTTGTCTATATTTGGCAATGCCGAGACTAACGGCGCAGAATAGTGATATTCACCTTCATTGTAAATGCGCTCATATTCTTTGCAATGATCAAAGCCTTTATCAAAATAATTGAGAGCCTTTTCCATACTGCCATCGTTGTCCATTTCATATTGAGCCAAAATCAAATACAAATGACCGATATCCCAATGCCAACTTCCACACTTACCGTCAATAAAAACTGTTTCGTAAAGGTTAATAACAGACAATAGAATTTGTCTTCCGTATTCAGAGGACGATACCGCTGGTCTTGTAGCTACAGCTTCGGAAATGGCAAATCTGAGATTTGAAAGAAGAGCCATAATTCTTTCGCCTTGATATCTTGCTTTTTCTTCACCGACTGTTGCCAGGGGAAGCAACACTTCTTTGCAAATGACAAGTGCGTTTTGATCGTTAGCAAGTGCTTTTGCCTTTTCGTATTCACCCATTCTGCAATAAAGCGGTGTTATCTGACGAATGGCAATTTCACGATCTTCTGAAGATAGATTACATTTCAAAAGCTTTTCAAAAACACGAATGGCTTCCTGCCAATAAATGTTTTGTGAGTTGTAATCAACATCATCTTCTATGATGCCGTATGAATCTGAAGGATGACCTTTGGCTCCGTATTTATTCCATCCCCACATAAGAAGTGCTTGGGAGAGTTTCAAAAGGATTTTGGGTTCATTCGGAAATTCCTCTGAGGCTGCACGAAGCATATTGACACATTCTCCAACATCTTCTGATAAACTTCCTTGATACATTGTAAATCCTTGTTTGGTAAGTATCTTGGTAGCATTTTCAAGAATAGTTTTGATTCTTTCTTCTCGTTCGTCGTGGTATCCAAATAATTCATCAATCGAAACGTGGAAGTAATTTGCGATAGCAGGTATCATCTCCATATCGGGATAGCTCCCGCCCGATTCCCAGCGCGATACCGCCTGCGCGCTTATGCCGAGGAATTCCGCAAGATTTTCCTGTGTGCGCCCGTCGCGGCGGCGCAGCTCGCGTATTTTGGTTCCTAAATTAAGTTGCATTTTTCTGCTCCTTTTTGTAGTTTCACCGGTGTGATATTATTATAGCATACCTTCTTTAAAATTTCAATTATCAATCAGTTGTTTAAGGTTCAATCAATAGTTGATTTTTGGTTTGGAGTGCTGCAAAGGGTGACAGAGATCAATACTTCCCTACAGTCGGGAAGTATTGACTCTGTCCAAAATGTCGGCGGAGCGCCGCCATTTTGAAGCACGGAAGCGAGACCTGAAGGTCTCGAATTGAAATGAGGCTCCGCCTCATACTCCGCAAGCTTTTGAAAAAGCTTGACCAAAACTTCGGTCTTTTTTATTTACCAAAAATTCAAAACGTGAATATTTTTCCGCGCGGAGAAAAATAATAATTACAAACAACGAAAGCGAAGGTAATTTGAATGCAAAGCTTTGATTATACACTAGGCTGTGTCGGCGGGCTTCATGCGCGTCCTGCGGGGGCGATCGTTAACGCGGCTAAGCACTTTTCGTCGGATATTCTGATCAGAAAGCTATCCCCCGACGGACCAAAGGAGGCGGACGCAAAGCGGCTCATCTCGCTTATGAGCCTCGGCGCGCGCAGGGGGGATACGATAACCTTCTTCATCAACGGCCCCGATGAGCGCGAGGCTGCCGAAAAGCTCCACTCCGTCTGCCGCGAGAGTGTGGGATGAGCGAAGCTCTCAAAAAAGCAGCGCCGCGTGGGATGCGCCACAAGGTCATTTACGGGATAGGAATTGGCAATTCGGTCGGCTTTGGGCTGCTTGATTTTCTCGACAGAGAGGAAAAGAAAGAAAAAATCACCGAATATCTCGGCGAGGAACGCGAAAAAAGAAGCTTTTCGGCGGCGCTCGACCGCGCAAAGGAGGAAAGCCGCGAGCTTTATCGCAAAACGCTCGCAAATGCGGGCAGGGAGGCGGCGGCGATCTTCGAGATACACGAAATGCTCCTTTCCGATCCCGATTTCGTCGATTCGGTCAACGCCGCGATCGAGGCGGGCACACCCGCCGCCGAGGCTGTGCTGTGCGCGGGCGAGTCGCTTGCCGCGATCTTTGAGAGGCTCGACGATGAGTATCTTGCCGCGCGCGGCGCCGATATGAGGGACATCGCCAAGCGCGTCTACTCGGTCATCGTGGGCAAAAATCTTGAAAAACGCGCCTCGGGCGAGAAAATTATACCCATCTGCCGCGATCTCTCGCCCGGCGACACGGCAAATCTCGACACCTCGGGTGTGGCGGGATTCGTCACCTTTTCGGGCTCGGTCAATTCGCACACCGCGATCCTTGCGCGTGCGATGGACATACCCGCGCTCGTCCGCGCCGAGGAGATCGGCGAGGAATATCACGGCGCGCCCGCGATAATCGACCCCGCCTCGGGCTGTCTTTTCATCAATCCCACGCCCGAGGAAATGCTTCGTTTTGCCGAGAAAAAGGAGAAAAAAGAGGCTGAGGCGAGCCGTTTGCGCACCCTGACCGCCCTCCCCGCCGTCACGAAAAGCGGCAAGCGGATCGCGCTTTACGCCAACATC
>JAZORB010000181.1:0-4047 GCA_045656385.1 Eubacteriales bacterium
ACTTCGATCTCTCTGATCTCTTCGGGGCTGATCGGAACGATTGTGCCGTTCATTGCCGCGATATCGCAGAGGGATTCTGCACCGAACTCGAGAACCTCGAGGCGGTCATAAGCATTAAGAAGCGAGGTTCCGCCGACGATCACGCAGTCGTGTTCAACGATTGCGATGGGTGCCTTGATGCTGATCGAGTCAACGATCTTTTCGGGCGCGTTCTCGATGGTGCCGTAAGGATGGCGGTTGGTATTGCGCAGGCAGATGTAGCCCTCGGGGATGAGGTGGGAATTGAACTCCGCATCGGTAACTGCGAAAGCCATGATATAGGGTGCGCGTGCGAACGCGATGCTGTCGATATCGTCATGTGCGGCGAAGATCTCGCCAGCGATCTTTGCAAAGCTCGAAGGAACCTTGCCTGCCTCGCACTTGTCGCCCTCAACGCGAACGTGCATATCGGGAGTGAGCTCGAGAAGGTCTTCGTCATCGGGGGTGATGATGAATCCACCGTCGATCTTCTTTGCGAAAGCGCCGACGCCCATGGTGAATATCTTGTTGCGGCAGCAGCGAGCGCACATTGCGGTCATTTCCTCGCGGATAGCGGTTTCGTTGTCCGCGCCGAGAACTGCCTCGTAGGTCTTGGGAGCGTTCTTTACTGCGAGCTCCTCTGCGGTCAGCTCCTTTGCTTCCTTCTTGAGCATAGCGGCAGCAACGCCGGTTCTTGCGGCGTAATCGAGCGCCTCGAACATCATAAATGCTCTCTCAAGGCTATCTGCGCCGAGAACTACGCCGTGGTTTTCAAGCAGAACGGTGTCGCAGCCCTCTGCGAACTTCTCTGCGATGAGGTCGCCGAGCTTCTTCGAGCCGGGGAGCGCATACTTTGCGATAGCGATCTTGCCGCAGAGCTTCGAAACGCCGGGCATAACGTCGAGCTTAGGGAGCTTTCTCTCAAGGCTATATGCAACCAGAGCGGCGGGATGCGCGTGGAATACTGCCTTAAGGTCGGGGCGGGAACGAAGGACTGCAAGGTGGAAGGGGTACTCGGTCGAGGGGCGGTGCTTGCCGTGAACAACACCGTCGGGAGTTACCCACATGATGTCGTCTGCGGTGAGATGCGCCTTGTCAACGCCCGAGGGGGAAATCCACATTACGCCGTCGTCGTCCATGATGGAAAGGTTTCCGCCCGAGGTGGTGGTCAGCTTGTTGGTGTAAAGTCTTGTCATTATGTAGGCAATTTTTTCAGCCGAGGTCATATTAAGCAGTTTCATTTTTATATCTCCTTATTTCTTAATGGTTTCATTCTTGTTCTTCCAGAAGCGGACCGAATCAAAATCGCCCGCGAAGAATTTTGCAGCTTCGCAAAGAAGCATTGCGGGGCTGTCGGAATAGGAATTGACTGTGTCGCCGCCGCGGTGGTTGGTAAGGGTCACGTTGTCGAGAGTGAGCATCTTGTGGTCGGGCTTGATAGGCTCGGACTCGAAAACGTCGAGTGCCGCGCCGCGGATCTTGCCTGCTGCAAGGATCTCGTAAAGTGCGTCATAATCAACAAGATAGGAACGCGCGGTGTTGATGAGGTAAGCCGAGGGCTTGAGAAGCGCAAGCTCTTCTGCGCCGAGAAGGGGCTTGTCGCCCGATGCACGCGCATGGAGCGATACCACATCGGAGTTCGAAAGAAGCTCGGAAAGCTCAACCTTCTTGCAACCGTACTTGACAAGATCGGGATCACTGTCGGATACGTAGGGGTCATAAACGAGGATATTTACATCCCAGCCCTGAAGCTTCTTTGCAACAAGGCGCGCGATGGTGCCAAAACCGACAAGACCGATGGTCTGATTGACGAGCTCAAAGATCACGCCGCTGTTGGAGAATCTTTCTCTCCATGTGCCGTTCATCAGCGCGCCGTGTCCGCGAGCGATATTTCTCATTTCGGCGATAGTAAGACCGATGGTGAACTCCGCAACAGCGTTTGCGTTATGAGCGGGGTTTGAAAGCACGGGAATGCCGAGCTTGGTTGCGGCTTCAACGTTAACGTTCTCGGTTCCGCCGCGGTTGACAAGGATGAGCTTGAGGTTCTTTGCCTTCGCGAGAAGTTTCTCACTTACGGGACAGAGATGAACCATCAGAACCTCGGTCTCCTCGATGAGATCCCAAAGCTCTGCGGGCGGATCGCAAGCCTCCGAGCCCTTCTTTTCGATACCGTGAACGATCTCACGCATCTCGGTGCGGTCGGGAACTCCGAAATAGGGAATGCCGAGGCACTCGTAACCGGGGTATTTCTTTAGCGCGTCGAGGTAATAATCCTCGCACAAAAATACGTCTGCAACTGCTGTAAATTTCATTTTCAGCCTCCGAATCAATGTAATCGATTGATTATACCATATAATAAAATATTAATCAATAGGAGAAACAATTGTTTATGAAATAATCATTTTTTCGCGCGAATCGCGCAATTTTTGCGCGTTCTTTGCGTATTTCAATGAAAAAGACTTGACCGAATGCGCGATTTGTGGTATAATTTGCATATAAACAAGAGAGTGAAGGAGCAAAAAACTCCCGCAAGGGGAGTTTTTACTCCTTCAAAAACGTCGGCGGGGCGCCGCCGTTTTGAAGCACGGAGAGAATTTCGCGCTCTGCGGAGCGCGACTTAAGGCGCCGCCTTAAGAAACCGCAAACTTTTGAAAAAGTTTGATCAAAACTTTCCACTATTATGATTGGGAGAGAAAAACGATGTCAAGAGAAGAAAGATACGCGCAGATACTCGAAATTCTTCGCGCGCGCGGAGACGTGACCGTGGGTTATCTCGCAAAGAAGCTGTATGTCAGTCCGTCAACGATTCGAAGAGATTATCAGGTGCTTGAGAGCCGAGGGCTTTTGCACCACACATACGGCAAGGCGACCCTCAATTACGGCGAGGAAGTGGGGCTTCCCATCCTTTTGCGTCGCAAAAATATGCCCGAGGCGAAGCTTAATATCGGCAAGCGCGCCGCAGAGCTGATCCACGAGGGCGACATCATCTTCATCGACGCATCCTCGACCGCACTTTGCATGGTCGAGCACCTTTCGCGCTTCAATCATCTGACGGTCGTGACCAACGGCATTCACACCCTCGAGCAACTCGAAAATCTGAACAACCTGACCGTCTACTCGCTCGGCGGCTTGCGGATGAATAATTCGATGGCACTGACGGGACAATTCGCTATCGATAATCTCTCGCGCCTTCATATCGACAAGTGTTTCTTTTCAACCACGGGCGTTTCGACCGACGGCAGACTCCTCGATGCCCTCGAGCCCGAGCACAACGTCCTCTCGGTCCTGCTTTCGCGCTCAAAGACGAAAGTCTACCTCTGCGACAGCTCGAAGATCGGAAAAACCTACCTGCTCGAGCTGTGCAAGATCGGCGATGTTGATTACGTGATATCGGATGCTGATTTTTTTGAAAGTATAGAAAAGCCGGAAGGTTGCGACACGGCATTCGTGAAGGCATGAACGTTTTTGAATAATTAAAGTCGGTAAAAACACAAAAACAGAGTATTAGATAAATCATTGTGCGCCTATCCCAACTTGAAAACGATATCGATTAATACACGCAAGATGTGGTTGTGACAACTGTATTAGAACGCTTATCGGATGAAACTCGCAAGTTTAAAGAATTCAAATCATTTGCAGGTGTAAATACCGTTCGATTAATGAAAGAAATGCAATGATTCACGACTTTATCGCAAAAAGGCTTTTAGAAAACCCAATCAAATAATCCGCACTCTCTTATTCGCCCTCCCGCTTGCGGGAGGGGTGGGAGGGTATAGAGCGCCGCGCGGAATTTTGAAGCCAAAATAAAACCAAGGGCGAATATAATAAAAATCCGAAAATTTCCGAGCGAAGCTACGGAAGTTCACCACAACTCTGCACTCTGCACTAAAAAAAGCTGCCTCATCCGAGACAGCTTTTTCTTTATTTATTGAAGAGTCTTTTTCTCTTTTTAAAGTAAATGTGATTGCAGATCACCATTGCGACGTTGATAATCATCGAAGTCACAACCGACATACCCGTGATGATGAA
>JAZORB010000182.1:0-3738 GCA_045656385.1 Eubacteriales bacterium
CGTTTCCTTCTATAAAATACGCCTTGATGCCCCAGTTTTCCGAGAGCATGCCCGCGTAGTTTTTCGCTTTGTTTTCGTCGCCCGCCATAAGGATCATGCGGTAGCCGCCCTTCGACAGACCTTCAAGCTCCTCACGCAGAAGATCGTCGTTGTCCGAGGTCGAAAGCGCGTGCTTCGAGCGAAAGCCGAAAAGACCGCCCAGCGCCTTGCCCGAAAGCCCTTGAACGAGCGAATCGATCATAACAGTGGTGTGCGAGGCGGTAAAAGCATTCCACCTCTCAAGCGGAGCCGAAAATTCGGCATATTTTGCCTCAAGGCTGCCCGATTCCACGATCGACTTGATCTGCTCATCCGAATGCCAGACGGCGCTCTTGAAAGCATCCTCGGCAGACGCCGCCGAGCGCATGAGACAGAGCGACATCGGCGAAAAATAGTCAAGAAGTGTGGTCTTTTCGGGATATATCAGCGAGATGTATTTATCAAGGAATCTGACCTCTGTGCCCGCGGAGATTGCAAGCTCGATCGCGCTCATCTCGCCCTCGAGGGTCTCCGAAATGCGCGCATCCTTCGACTTTTTGCGGAGATTTGCAATCGACTTCTTTATAGCAAGAAGCTTTTCGGAGTCCGCAACTATCTCTCGTGCGGGGGGGATGAGCACGCTCTGCGCGTTTTCGATAACGCGCTGGGTGGCAACGTCAAAATATCCCATGCGGTCGATCTCGTCACCGAAAAACTCGATACGCACCGCGCGGTCGACACCCGCCGAGGTGTAACAAATGTCAACGATACCGCCCCTTTGCGCGAACTGTCCCGCGCCCTCGGCAAGCGAGGAGCGAACGTAACCCGCCATACAGAGTCGGTTTACAAGCTCGGAGGGCGAAATTTCGCCGTCGAGCGAGATATTAATCAGATTTTCCGCCAGAACACCCTGCGGAACAGTATAGGAAAGTGCCGCCTCGGGTGTTGTTGTCACAACCTCAAGCTCGCCGCGGCGAAGCGCGACAAGCAGAGAAAGCCTCGCTTGCTCAAACTCGCGCGAGGCTGAAATATTATACATATTGAGGTCGCGGTTTGGGTAATACGCACTGCGCAGACCAAAGGCGGACACGGTATCCCTCATTCTTCGCGCCGTTTTTTCATCGGGGCAAAGAACAAGAGCGGGACGCCCGCCCGGCATGTCGCCCGCGAGCGCAGCGCAAAGCGCGTCGCCCGCGCCCTCGCAAAGTCCCGAAACAACAACGGGCTTCGGGCGCGCTCTTCTTTGCAGATTCACCGCATCGAGAAGCTGCTTGTACTCGGCATCGCTCCTGATCGCCGAAAGCACGAGCTCCGAGCTTTTATTTGCTTTGATTTCCATTTATTCTCCCAAATTATGCTTTGCGTTGCAAAGACGCACAGCCTCGTCATGCTTGCCTCCGATATAAAGCTCAATGCACTCGGCGGCAATGCCCATCAGCTTTTCGAGCTGCTTCAGCTCGGGGTCGGTGAAGCGCGAGAGCACCCAATCGGCAAGCTCCATATCGGGATGCGGCTTCTTGCCGACACCGATTCGCAGGCGGGGGAAGTTATCGAATCCCATAAGGTAGATGATACTGCGAAGCCCCTTCTGACCGCCGTCCGAGCCGCCCGTGCGCAGGCGCATTCTGCCTATGTCGAGGTTTATATCGTCGGATATTACAAGTATATGCTCCGCGGGGATCTTATAAAACTGCGCCGCCTCACGGACCGCCTCGCCGGAGGCGTTCATATAGGTCTGCGGAAGCATCAAAAGCACGCCCTTGCCTGCGATCTCGCACTCCGCCGTCATTGCCTTGAAGCGCGAGCGGTCGCAAACGACGCCCTTCTTGCGCGCAAGAATATCCATTGCCAGAAAGCCCGCGTTGTGGCGCGTCGTTACGTAATCGCGCCCGGGGTTGCCGAGCCCCACAACAAGCCACTCGATCGGTGCCTTAGCCTTCGCCGAGCTTTCCTTTGAAATCTTTGCAAAAAGATCGAATATATCTGCCATTTTATCTCCTTATGCGCTCTGATATGCCTAAAAATTGCAAAGCAGAACGACTCGCCGGAACACTCCCGCCGAGTTTGTGGTTATTTTCTTACCTATATTATACCCTATTTTTTTCCTGTTGTCAAGAATAGAATGACGAAAAACCGCAGACCCGAAAAAGTCTGCGGTTATTTGCGATCAATGCTTCTTTCTGGGGATCAACGCGATCACGACGAGAATTATCGCCACAACTACGATCACCGCGATGATCGCTCCCATGATGCTTCCGCCCTCTTCCTCAAGCATACCTGTGTCGGTGCCGTCGGGGGATGTGGTGGTTGAGGGACGCGCGGTGGTCGTTGCGGGACGGGTCGTGGTTGCGCTTCGGTCGGTCGTCACGGGCGTTCTTGTGCTGTCGTCGGGGGTCAAGACATCGGAATCAACGTTTCCGCCCTCGGGCAGGGGGAGCGCGGAAGTGCCGTTTTCGTCCGGGATGATGTCGCTCATTGCGGGCATTCCCGTGTCGGTCGCAGCAAGCGAGGTTACGGTGACGAATGCGAGATGCGCCAGCGCTATCGAAAGCGCGGTGAGCACCGATCCGCTGACCGTGATGAATCTTTTGGTTCTTTCTTTCATTTGTAAGTTCCTTCCTTAATATATAAGCATATGCATGGGTTTTGTTTCCCTCCTTATTTTGTCACGAAAAGCGTTTTTTATGTACCGCGCGCAATTTTATCAAAAAACAATCAAAAAATCGAAAAAATATTCGAAAAAGCTATTGACTTTTTTGCATAAAAGTTGTATAATATTTCTACCTCTGTTGGCAGAGGCTCTTTTTTCGTGTGATTTTATCGAAAAAGAGGACAAGATCCGCACCACAGATCGCGTCCGCGCCGACAAGAGGGAGGTACACCGACCGCACCAAGAAGCGGTCAAATAAACTATCACAGGAGGTGCCGACAATATGGCTAATGATTCCAGAGTCAAGGTTACTCTCGCATGCACCGAGTGCAAGCAGAGAAACTACGACACAAAAAAGAACAAGAAGAATACGCCCGACAGACTTGAGCTGAAGAAGTATTGCAAATTCTGCCGTAAGCACACTCTTCACAGAGAAACCAAATAAGGGGGTCGCTATGAAGACATCAAAGATCCTTGCGGTTATCCTTGCCGCAATGCTGATGCTCACGCTCCTTACTGCTAATGTCTTTGCCGATGAAGCTACCGGTGAGGCTGCTGCCGAGACAACCGCTGAGGTTGCAGGCGACGCTACCGAGGCTCCCGCAGAGGAAACCGAAGCTCCCGCAGAGGAAAACCACGACGATCACGATCACGAAGGTGATACCGAAGAAGACGAGCACGACCACAGCATCAACTGGGTCGACATCATCGTTTCGGCTTCCATCATCGTTCTCGGTGCTCTCGCTTTCGTTATCTGCTACTTCGCTATTCCCTCTTTCCAGGAGAAGGTAAAGAAATTCTTCAGTGACTATAAGAGTGAGCTCAAAAAGGTAACCTGGTCCTCCAAAGAGGACGTTCGCCGTAATACTATCACAGTTATCGTTGTTATCGTTGCGCTCGTAATCGTCATTGCTCTTCTTGACGTTATTTTCTCGGGCGGCATTGAGGCTCTCGGCCATCTGATCTGATAAGATCCAATGAGCGATATTAATGAAATGAATGTCGGTGTGCGTTGGTATGTGGTGCATACGTACTCCGGTTATGAAAACAAGGTTATGGCAAATATCCAG